>JAFKFQ010000156.1:14751-15311 GCA_017308215.1 bacterium
CCCGATCCAGTACATCGGGGACAACACGAACTTCCTCGCGGGCGCGTTCCGGGACGTGGGCGCGGTGCTGGCCCGCTACCGGGCCGCCGGCGGGGACGGGGCCGCCCTCGCGGCGGCCGGGGAGGCGGCGGCGGCCGCGGACCTGGACTACCTCCTGGAGGAGGCCCCGCGGGCGATCGAGCAGACCCTGGAGGGCGTGCGGCACGTCGCCCGGATCGTCAAGGCGATGAAGGAGTTCGCCCACCCGGGGACCGAGGAGAAGGTGCCGGTCGACCTGAACCACACGATCGAGACCGTCGTCGCGGTGGCCCGGAACGAGTGGAAGTACGTCGCCGAGGTGGAGACCGACCTCGACCCGACCTTGCCGCTCGTGCGTTGTCTTCGTGACGAGGTCAATCAGGTGATCCTGAACCTCATCGTCAACGGCGCTCACGCGATCGACGCGGTAGTGATCGGCGGCTCGAAGGGCAAGGGGACGATCAGGATCGAGACGACCCACGACGGCGGTTGGGCCGAGATCAGGGTCACCGACACCGGCTGCGGGATCCCCGAGAAGGCGC
>JAFKFQ010000157.1 GCA_017308215.1 bacterium
TAGTAATGGACTGCCGCCCCGCCCCCACCACCGCGACCCGCCGTGAAACTCACGCTCGCGCAGCAAGGCTTTCTCCTCCTGGCCGTTCCGCTCCTGTTGCTGCTGGCCCTCGTCGGGCGGGTGTTCCGACTCGACCGCGAGGCGGCGGCCGCCCAACAGCTGGCCGTCCACTCGAAGGAGGTGGTCGGCGAGGCCCGGCGGGTGCAGGCCGGTCTCGTGGACGTCCAGAGCGCGGTCCGCGGGTACGTCATCACCGGCGACCCGGAGTTGCTCGCCCCGTTCGAGGCCGCCCGCGGGCGGTGGCGGGACGACGCCGACCGGCTCACCGCCCTGGTCGCCGACAACCCCGAGCAGTCCGCCCGCGCCGCGGCCATCGCCGCGAAGGGCGCGGCGGTGCTCGACTGGCAGGCGGATCTCATCGCCCTCGCCCGGGCCGGGGACGTGCCGGCGGCGGTCGAGCGCGTCCGCACGCGGGAGGGGAACCGGCAGACGGACGAGTTCCGGGCCACGGTCGCCGACTTCCTGGACGACGAGTACGAGCTCGACCGCGCCCGCGCGGACGCCGTCCGGGACGCCCGCGACCGCCTCTCGACGCTGCTGGCCGCCGCCGCCGGGGTCGGCGTCCTCACCACCGCCGCCCTCGCCCTCGCCTTCCACCACCGGGTCAGCCGCCGGTTCGCGGTGCTGGTGCTCAACACGCACCGCCTGTCCGCGGGGGCGGAGCTCGCCCCGGCACTCGCCGGGGGCGACGAGATCGCCCGCCTCGACCACGCGTTCCGGGACATGGCCGCACAGCTCACCGCCGCGTCCGACCGGCTCCGCGACACCGCCCGCGAGGTCCGCGACCTGTACGACAACGCCCCCTGCGGCTACCACTCGGTCGACCCCGCGGGAACGGTGATCGCCATGAACGCGACCGAACTGCAGTGGCTCGGGCGCGGGGCGGACGAGGTGATCGGCCGGGCCCGGTTTTCCGACTTCGTCGCCCCGGCCAGCCGGGCCGCCTACGCGGCCACGTTCGCCCGCGTCCGGGAGGACGGCGGGGCGACGGACGTCGAGATCGAGGTGACGCGCCACGACGGCACCACGTTCCCCGTCCTCCTCAACTCGTCGGCCGTCCGCGGGCCGGACGGGAAGTACCTCCGCAGCCGCACCACGCTCACCGACCTCACCGAGCGGCGCCGGGCCGAGGACGAGGTGCTCCGGCTCAACGCCGACCTGGAGGGGAGGGTCCGCGAGCGGACGGCGGAGCTGGCCGAGACGAACGCCCGGCTGGTCGCCGAGGGCGCCGTCCGCGAGCAGGCCGAGGCCGCCGCGCACGAGGCCGCGGCCCGACTCCGGGGACTCATCGACACGGCGGTGGACGCGATCATCACCATCGACGAGCACGGCACCGTCGAGTCCGCCAACCCGGCGGCCGAGCGGATGTTCGGGTACCACGCCGCCGACCTGGTCGGCGGGAACGTCCGCCGGCTGATGCCCGAGCCGTACCACTCCGAACACGACGGCTACCTGGCGAACTACCTCGCGACCGGCGTGCGGCGGATCATCGGGCACGGCCGCGAGGTGGCCGGCCGGCGGCAGGACGGCACCACGTTCCCGATCCACCTCGCCGTCAGCGAGTTCCGGGCCGGCGGCCGGCGCGTGTTCACCGGGTTCGTCCGCGACATCACCGACCGCAAGCGGGTCGAGCACGACCTCCGCCGCGCGGTGGACGAGTTGGAGGACACGAACCGCGAGCTGGCGCAGAAGAACGCCGAGAACGAGATGTTCGTCTACAGCGTGTCGCACGACCTGCGGAGCCCGCTCGTCAACCTGCAGGGGTTCAGCCGCGAGCTGGAGAAGGGGTGCAAGCAGCTCACCACCCTCCTCGCCGACGAGGCCGTCCCGGCGGCGGCGCGCGACCCGGCGGCGGCGCTGCTCAACGGGAAGATGGCGAAGGCGATGGGGTTCATCCAGACGGCCGTGCTGCGGCTGTCGGGGATCATCGAGGCGCTGCTGCGGCTGTCGCGGGCCGGGCGGGTCGAGTACCGGTGGGAGGCGGTGGACGCGCGCCGGGTCGCGGACCGTGTGGTAGGCTCTATGCAGACGACCATCACCGACCGCGGCGCGACCGTGACCCTGGGCGACCTGTCGCCGGCGTGGGGCGACCCGACCGCGGTCGAGCAGGTGTTCGCCAACCTGATCGGGAACGCCCTCGCCTACCTCGACCCCGCCCGGCCCGGGCGCGTGGAGGTCGGGTGCCTCCCGGCCGAGGCGGGCGCGCAGCGGACGTACTTCGTCCGCGACAACGGGCTGGGGATCGCCGAGGCGCACCGGGCGAAAATCTTCCAGGTGTTCCAGCGTGCCCACCCGGGCGTCGGGGCGGGCGAGGGGATCGGCCTGGCGATCGTCGCCCGGATCGCCGAGCGGCACCGCGGGCGGGTGTGGGTCGAGTCGGAGGCGGGCGCGGGGAGCACGTTCTACGTGACCCTCCCCGCCCCGCCCGCCGGGTGAACGGAGTGGTGCGATGCCGGCCGAACCGATGGTGATCCTGCTCGTCGAGGACGACGACGGCCACGCCTACCTCGTCGAGCAGAACCTGCTGGAGGCCGGGTTCGTGAACCCACTCGTCCGCCTCCGCGACGGCCAGGAGGCGCTCGACTACGTCCGGTGCGAGGGGGCGTTCGCCGGGCGCCCGCCCAACGGCCCGGTGCTCATGCTCCTGGACATCAACATGCCCCGGGTGGACGGCGTCGAGGTGCTCCGCCGGCTGAAGGCCGACGCGAAGACCGACCAGCTCCCGGTCATCGTGCTCACCACCACCGACGACCCGCGCGAGGTCAAGCGGTGCTACGAGGTCGGGTGCAGCAGCTACGTGACCAAGCCGGTCGAGTACGAGAAGTTCGTCGAGGCGATCCGCCGGCTCGGCCTGTTCCTCACGATCGTCCGGGTGCCCCGGGAAGACGCCCTCGCTTAGGGAGGTGGGATGACGACGGACCCGCCCGCGCCCGTGCTGGTGGTCGAGGACGACCCGGGGATCGCCGAGCTGGAGCGCGGTCGGCTGGAGGACGCCGGGTACCGCGTCGTCGTGGCCGACACCGCGGCCGCCGCCGAGGCGCTGGTGCGGGCCGGGCCGGTCGCCCTGGTGCTCCTCGACAACCGCCTCCCCGGCGGCGTGGACGGGCTCGAGTTCTACTCCCGCCTCCGGGCCGCCGGGTTCGACCCGCCGGTCATCCTCGTCACCGGATTCAGCGACGAGGGGACGGTGATCCGGGCGCTCCGCGCCGGCGTCCGCGACTTCGTCACCAAGTCGATCGAGTACCTGGACTACCTCCCCGAAGCGGTCGGCCGGGTGCTCGGGCAGGTGAGCACCGAGCGCCGGCTCGCCGAGTCCGAGGCGCTGTTCCGCGACCTCGCCGACAACGCCCCGATGCTCGTCTGGCTCGCCGGCCCGGACGGCCGCCGCACGTACTTCAACCGCGTCTGGCTGGCGTTCACCGGCCGGTCGATGGCCGAGGAGTTGGGCGACGGCTGGTCCGGGTGCGTCCACCCGGACGACCGGCCCCAGAGCGTCGCCGAGTACCAGGCCGCCGTCGCCGGGCGGCGGCCGGTCAACCTCGAGTACCGCCTCCGCCGGGCCGACGGGGCGTACCGGTGGGTGATCGACACTGGCATCCCGCGGGTCTCCGAGGGCGGGGAGTTCCGCGGGTACGTCGGGTCGGTGCTGGACATCACCGACCGGCGGCTGGCGGAGGAGGCGCGCCGGCGGGCGGAGGTGCAGTTCCGCCGGGTGTGGGAGCGGTCGCACGACGGGATGCGGCTGACCGACGAGTCCGGCGTCATCCGCCGGGTGAACGACGCCTACTGCCGAATCGTCGGCCTCCCCCGCGAGGAACTGGAAGGCCGCCCGCTGACCGCCGTCTACGCCCCGGACCAGCGGCCGCTGTTGCTGGCCGACCACGCCGGCCGATTCGCCACCCGGAGCGATGCCCCGCCGTACACCAAGGACCGGACCCTCCACGACGGACGGAAGGTCCAGCTCGACTCGTCCTACGCCTTCATCGACCCGCCCGGCCAGCCGCCGCTGTTGCTCAGCGTGGTCCGCGACATCACCGCCCAGACCGCGCTGGAGCGGCAGTTCCGGCAGGCGCAGAAGATGGAGGTGGTCGGCCGGCTGGCCGGCGGGGTCGCCCACGACTTCAACAACCTCCTCACCGTCATCAACGGGTTCTGCGAGCTGGCGCTGGACCTGCTCGGCCCCGACGACCCCGCCTCGGAAATGGTTCAGGAGGCTCGCCGGTCCGGCGACCGGGCGACCGACCTGACCCGCCAGCTCCTCGCCCTCAGCCGCCAGCAGGTGCTCTCCCCGAAGGTGCTCGACCTGAACGGCGTGATCCGCGACGCCTCCCGGATGCTCCGCCGGCTGATCGGCGAGGACGTGGCGCTGGAGACCCACCTCGACCCCGGCCTGCGGGCGGTGAAGGCCGACCCGGGGCAGCTGGAGCAGGTGGTGATGAACCTGGCGGTGAACGCCCGCGACGCCATGCCCACCGGGGGGAAGCTGACGGTCGAAACCCGGAACGCGGACCTGGGCAGCGGGTTCGACCGGTCCGGGCCGTACGTGGTGCTGCGGGTGACCGACACCGGCACCGGGATGACGCCCGAGGTGCGCGAGCGGATCTTCGACCCGTTCTTCACCACGAAGGAGGCCGGCAAGGGAACCGGGCTCGGGCTCGCCACCGTGTACGGGATCGTGACGCAGGCCGGCGGGCACGTCGCGGTCGACACGGCGGTCGGCCGGGGGACGACGTTCGAGGTGTACCTGCCGGCCTCGGACGAGGCCCAGCACGGGGGCAAGACGGACCCGGTGCCGCGCGACGGCGTGCGCGGCACCGAGACGGTGCTGCTGGCCGAGGACGACGAGGCGGTGCGCGGGTTCGCCCGGCGGGTGCTCGCGGCGGCCGGGTACACCGTCCTGGAGGCGGCGGACGCGGAGGCGGTGGCGTCGCTGTGCAAGACCCACCCGGGGCCGGTCCACCTGCTCGTCACCGACGTGGTCATGCCCGGGCTCGGCGGCCGCGAGCTGGCCGCGCGGGTCGCCGCCGTGCGGCCGGGCGTGCGCGTCCTGTACCTGTCCGGGTACACGCCGGACGCGGTGCTGCGGCACGGCGTCGAGCAGGCGGCGGCGGTGTTCCTCCAGAAGCCGTTCACCCCCGGCGTGCTGACCGCGAAGGTGCGCGAGGTGCTGGACGCTGACCGCGGCGCGGCGGGCGGGTAGAATCGGGCCGACCTCCCGGAGCCCCGCCATGAACCGCCGCACCTTTCTCGCGGCCGCGCTCGCCGCCGGCGCCCGCCCGGCCGCGGCGCAGGACCGCGCCCCGACGCGCTTCCAGATCGCGTGCATGACGCTCCCCTACTCGCGCTTCCCGCTCGCCCGGGCGCTCGCCGGCATCAAGGGCGCCGGCTACCGCTACGTCGCCTGGGGCACGACGCACGACGAGGGCGACGGCCGGAACACGCCGGTGCTCGCCCGCGACGCCGCACCGGCCGCGGCCCGCGACCTCGGCCGCCGCTGCCGCGACCTGGGGCTCGAACCGGTGATGATGTTCAGCGGCGTGTACCCCGAGGCGCCGGACGGGTTCGAGGTCCACCGCCGGCGCGTCGAGCAGGCCGGCGCCGCGGGCGTGCCGCAGGTGCTGACGTTCGGCCACACGAAGGGGGCGAACCAGGCGGTGTGGGTCGAACGGCTCCGCCGGCTCGGGCCGGTCGCGCGAGACAACAACGTGACGATTGTGGTGAAGCAGC
The DNA here is from genome assembly GCA_017308215.1 of bacterium. Lineage (GTDB taxonomy): Bacteria > Planctomycetota > Planctomycetia > Gemmatales > Gemmataceae > Urbifossiella. Next base: position 5,788 of record JAFKFQ010000157.1, read on the forward strand.
ACGGCGGCGAGACGGGAACCGGCGAGGCGTGCGCGGCGGTCACGCGGGAGGTGAATCACCCGAACGTGAAGGTGAACTACGACGCCGGGAACGTGCTCGACTACCTCGACCGCGACCCGATCCCGGACATCCGCGCGTGCGCCGCGGAGGTGCGGAGCTTCTGCATCAAGGACCACCGCAACTGGCCGCGCGACGAGGACTGCGGCCCGGGGCTCGGCGAGATCGACCACTACCGGCTGCTGCACCCGGTGGCGTTCACCGGGCTGACGATGCCGCTGGCGTGCGAGAACATCTTCGCGCCACTGGTGCCGCGCCCGGAGCGCCCCGAGGGCGTGGACGCGCTGGCCCGCCGGGCGCGCGAGTTCCTGGAAGTGGTCGTCGCGGGGCTCCAGATCCCGCCGAAGAAATGAAAGGCAATTTTTGACAGGATGAAGCAGGATTAAAATAAAATCTGCGTTCTTTTTTAATCCTGCTTCATCCTGTTCATCCTGTCAAAAATTGCCCTTCCCATCACGCGAAGAGTTCCCGCACCACGCGGCCCTTCACGTCCGTGAGCCGGAAGTCGCGGCCGGCGTGGCGGTAGGTGAGGCGTTCGTGGTCGAGGCCGAGCGCGGCGAGGATGGTCGCGTGCAGGTCGTGCATGTGGACCTTGTTTTCGACTGCATAGTAACCGAAGTCGTCCGTCGCGCCGTAGACCGTTCCGCCCTTCACCCCGCCGCCGGCGAGCCACATGCTGAAGGCGTGCGGGTTGTGGTCGCGGCCGTCGCCGCCCTGCGCCGTCGGCGTCCGCCCGAACTCGCCGCCCCACCACACCAGCGTGTCCTCCAGCAGCCCGCGCTGCTTCAGGTCGGTCAGGAGCGCGGCGATCGGCCGGTCGACCTCCTTCGCGTTCTTGGCGTGGTCCTGCGTCAGGTTGCCGTGCTGGTCCCACTTGTAGCTGTGCGTCACCTGCACGAACCGCACCCCCGCCTCGGCGTAGCGCCGCGCCATCAGGCACTGGCGGCCGAAGTTGTCCGTCTCGGGGCGGTTGACGCCGTACAGGTCCAGGATGCGCTTCGGCTCCTTCGACAGGTCGGCGAGGCCCGGCGCCTCGGCCTGCATGCGGAACGCCAGCTCGAACGACTCGATCCGCCCCTCCAGCGCCGGGTCCGCGCCGGCGGCGGCGAGGTGGCCCTGGTTCATCTCGCGGAGCAGGTCGAGCTGCATCCGCTGGAGCGACGTTGAGGGCGCCGTGCTGCGGATGTCGCGGATGCTCGACTCGCGCGCCGGGATGCCCGAGTGGCCGATCGGCGTCCCCTGGAACGCCGCCGGCAGGAACGCGCTCGACCAGTTCTGCACCCCGCCGTGGCCGAGCGTCGGGCAGATGGTGACGAACCCGGGCAGGTTCTGGTTCTCGCTGCCGAGGCCGTAGGTGACCCAGCTACCGACGCTCGGGCGCACGAACGTGTCGCTGCCGGTGTGGAGCTGGAGCAGCGCCCCGCCGTGCGCCGAGTTGTCGGCGTGGACGGAGCGGATGACGCACAAATCATCCGCCATCCGCCGCACCTCGGGGAACAGGTCGCTGACCTGCACGCCGCTCGTCCCGCCGGGGCGGAACTCCCACGGCGAGCGGTACAGGTTGCCGGTCGCCGCGAACTGCACGCGCGGCTTCTGCCCGGGGTACGGCTGGCCGTGGTGCCGGGTCAGCAGCGGCTTCGGGTCGAACGTATCGACCTGCGACGGCCCGCCGTGCATGAACAGGAAGATCACCCGCTTCGCCTTCGCCGCGGCGTGCGGCGGCTTCGGCGCGAGCGGCGACGCCGGCCGCGCCTGTCGGCCGTGCGCCAGCCCGGCGAGGGCGAGGAGCCCGAACCCGTTCGCCGACGCCCGGAGCAGGTCGCGGCGGGAGCAGACCGGGGCGTAGGTGTGGCAGAAGGTTCTGGACATCGGGTGTCGAGAGTTTGGTGTTTCGGGTTCCGGTTATTCGGGTCGTGCGGGCGGGTGACGGGGATGCGGGGCGGTCTAAGCATCATCGAACGGTCGCGATTCGTCCGTCGTGCCGATCCGCTTCAGGTGGCGCTCGGCCCGGCCGCCGAACACGACCCACCAACCACCAGCCACGACCGACCCATGACGCGACTCGTCATCGCCGGCCTGCTCCTCGCCCCGGCCGCGATCGGGGTGGCCGACGACGCGGGCGGTTACCCGCCGCCGAAGACGCTCGGCCCGGTCGCCGGCTACGGGGCGAACGTCCGGCGGGCCATGACCCTCATGGCGACCAGCACGCCGCAGAAGCGGAACACCATACGGGTGCTGTTCTACGGCCAGTCGATCACCGCCAGCGGCACGTGGCCGGCGCGGGTCGCGGACGACCTGCGTCGGCGCTTCCCGCACGCCGACCTCCACATCGAGAACCGGGCGATCGGCGGCTACCCGTCGGACGTCCTGGTGAGGACGGCCGAGGCCGACCTGTACCCGGCGTACCCGGACCTGGTGATCTTCCACGCCTTCGGCCCGCACCCCGAGTACGAGGCGATCGTCCGCCGGCTCCGCGAGCGCACCACCGCCGACGTCCTCCACGCCACCGACCACCTCACACTGTTGCACGGCGACGCCGCGGACGAAGCCCCGGGCGCGTCCGGGCTGACGCCCGAGCAGAAGACGCACCGCTGGCAGAACCGCGTCTTCCTCCCGGACCTGTCGCGCCGCTACGGCACCGAGCTGGCCGACGTCCGCGGGCTGTGGCGGCAGTACCTGAAGGATCACACCCTCCGGGTGAACGACCTCCTCCACGACACGGTCCACCAGAACGCCCACGGCGACTACCTGCTGGCGGAGGTCGTCAAGGCCCACCTCCGCCACCGCCCCGACCTGCCCGCCGACGGGTGGGAGGAGCGCGTCGTCACGCACGCCGTCGGCACCGACGTCCGCTGGCAGGGCGGCAAGCTCTTGCTCCCGTTCGACGGCAACCGCGTCGACCTCCTCTTCCGCCCCGGCACCGGCGGCAGCCCGGCCGGGGTGCGGATCGACGGCAAGCGGCCGTCCGAGTTCCCGGAACTCTACCTCGCCACGCGGGCCCACACCACCAACCCGCCACGCCTCCGCCCGCCGGTACTCCGCGTGCAGGCCGCCGCCCCGCGCGTGGTCGAGGAGTGGACCATGCAAATCACCGACATCAGCCGCGACCGCACCGCGTACAAGTTCCGCGTGGCCGGCTCGGCGACCGGCGACGACGGGGCCGGCGAATCGGGCAAGCGGTTCGTGTCGAAGTCCGGCCGCGTGGTACTCGACCCGGACGACTTCCACCTCGCGTTCCCGCTGTCGTTCCACCCGGACCCGAACCTCACGGCCGTGACGCTCAAGTGGAACGTCGTGCCGCTGTTCGCCGACTCCGCCGCCGCGCCGCCGGCCCGCGGGCCGGGGCTCGAAGCCGCGGTGACGGTCGCCCAGGGGCTCCGCCCCGGCCCGCACGTCCTGGAGCTGACCGGCGGCCCGGACTGCCCGCTGGAGGCCGTCCGCGTGTTCCGCCCGCCGCTGTGGCCCACGGACTGACCGACGCACCACACTCCGGCCCTGCCACTCAGTCCACGTAGGCGAACTCGTTGCTGGCGAACACCGCCTGGCACCACGCCGCCCACGCCCGCGGGCGGCGCTTCGCCACGTCCGGCTCCACCCCGGCCAGCCCCGCCTCGTAGCGCTCTACGAAGCCCAGCGCCCGCGCCACCTCTTCGGTCGTCGGCGGGCGCGAGTACGCCCGCTCGTAGGCCGCCGCCACCCGCGCCGCGTCGTCGCCCGGGAGCTTCACCAGCGCGTCGGCGAACGCCGCCGACTGCCGCGCCACGAACGGGTTGTTCATCAGGTACAGCGCCTGCGGCGCGACCACCGTCACGGCCCGCTTCCCGGTCGGGACGTGCGGCTCGACGAAGTCGAACGTCTGGAAGAAGTCGAACACGTTGTTGCGGATGACCGGCAGGTACAGGCTGCGGCGGGCGTTGTCGTACCGCACCGCCCCGCGCGAGTGCTCGTTGTTGATGTACTCGAAGTTCCCGTTCTCCAGCAGCGACCCGCCGGCCGTGCGGTCGAGCGTGCCGGCGGCGGCGAGCATCCCGTCGCGGATCGCCTCGGCTTCGAGCCGCCGCCGCGGGAAGTGCGACAGCAACCGGTTGTCGGGGTCGACCGTCGCGACGCCCGCGGCGACCGGGCGCGACGCCATCCGGTACGTCTGCGAGAGGAGGACGCGGCGGTGGAGCGTCTTCACGCTCCAGCCGTCGCGCACGAACTGCGCCGCGAGGTGGTCGAGCAGTTCCGGGTGACTGGGCCGGTCGCCGAGGGTGCCGAAGTTGTCCGGCGAGCGCACCAGCCCCTCGCCGAAGTGGTGCTGCCAGATGCGGTTCGCCATCACCCGCGCCGCCAGCGGATTGTCCGGCGACGCGACCCAGCGCGCGAGTTCGAGCCGACCGCTACTCTTCGCCGGGATCGCCGGCGACCTGTCGCCGGCGACGACACGGAGGAAGCCGCGCGGCGCCACCTCGCCGAGCGTCTGCGTGTTGCCGCGGACGTGAACCTTGACATCGGCCGGGGTCGCCTCGTCCTGCACCGCGAGCGCGACCGCCGGCGGCGGGACGGTCTTCTCGATCGCCTTGATCTCGGCGCGCCGCTCCTCGGCCTTCAGGTGGATGGCGTGGCGCGCCGCCTTGTCCGCCTCCGGCGTCTTGCCGAACTGCTGCTCCAGCGCCTTGAGTTCCTTCTTCGCCAGCACCAGCCGGTCGCGGTAGAGGAGCGTCTCGGGCGAGTCCTTCGGCCCGAGCGGGCGCTCGAACGCCTTCGCCACGGTGGCCAGCGTCGCCATCGTCTTCGTGCTCTTGAAGATGCCGGCGAGGGCGTAGTAGTCGCGCGTCGGGATCGGGTCGAACTTGTGGTCGTGGCAGCGGGCGCAGCTGACCGTCAGCCCGAGGAACGCCTTCCCGGCCACGTCGATCTGCTCGTCCACGATGTCCATCACCATCTTCGCCTTGTCCGGCTCGGCGAGCAGCTTCGGCCCGAGCACCAGGAACCCGGTCGCGGTCAGCCGGTCCTCGCGCGTGGCGGGGTCGTCCGGGAGCAGGTCGCCGGCGAGCTGTTCGAGCACGAACCGGTCGTAGGGCTTGTCGGCGTTGAACGCCCGCACCACGTAGTCGCGGTAGCGCCAGGCGTTGCCGAACGCGGTGTTCTCGTCGAGCCCGTTCGAGTCGGCGTAGCGGGCCACGTCGAGCCAGTGCCGCGCCCACCGCTCGCCGTAGGCCGGCGACGCGAGGAGCCGATCGACCACCTTGGCGAACGCCTCGTCGGACCGGTCGGCGAGAAACGCCGCCACCTCCTCGGGCGTCGGCGGCAGGCCGGTGAGGTCGTAGGTGACGCGGCGGATGAGCGTGCGCCGGTCGGCCGGCGGCGCGGGCGCCAGCTTCGCGGCGTCGAGGCGCTGGCGGATCAGGAAGTCGATCGGGTTCTGCCCGGCGGGGACGGTCGGCTCGCGCACCGGCTGGAACGCCCAGAACTTCTTCTGCCCGTCGGTGAACGTGCCGTCGGGCCGCACCGCGCCGCCTGCGGCGGTGCCGCCGGGCCAGACGGCGCCGTCCTTCACCCACTTCTCCAGCGCCGCGACCTGCTCGGGGCGGAGCTTCCCCTTCGGCGGCATCTTCAGGTCGCCGTCGTAGCGCACGGTCTGAACGAGGAGGCTCTTGCCGGGGTCACCGGGGACGACGACCCGGCCGCTCTCGCCGCCGGCGGCGAACTCGGCGGCGGTGGTGAGCTTCAACCCGCCCTTCGACTTGCCGTCCTTGCCGTGGCACCCCGCGCAGTGCTCCAGCAGCAGCGGGCGGACGTGCTTCTCGAAGTGCTCGACCGCGGCCGGCTGCGCGAGCGCCGGGGCGGGCGCGAGCGCGAGTACCGACGCGACGAACAGAGCGCGGCGGGGCGAGACCGACATGCGAAGCGACCTCGGAGGCGAGCGGTGGGCGGAAGCGCGGCGGGGAGGGCTGGTGGAATTCTAACCCGCGGCGGGTGACCCGCAAAGCCACAAGCGGCAACTCGACTGTGACCCAGTTCGCCCAGCCTACCGGACCGGAACAGCCTGCGCCCGCCGGGACGGCCGGTGGCGCGCGAAACTGCAACGGTTGGCGCGGTCGCGCGAATCCTGCCGATTCTCGTGGTGTGACGCAAGCCGGCGAAGCCGGCGCGGACGGAGGACGCGGGATGACCCGGGCACGGTGGGCGGCGGTGGCGGCGGTCGCCGTTCTGGCGGGCGGCGCGGGGTGCGTCAGCTGCGACACCCACTCGGCCCGGGCGAACTGGGAAAACGGCCCCACCTGCGAAGTGCCGGTGTGCGACCGCCAGCACGTGTACGCGGTCCTCGTCAACGGCGCCTGCCCGGCCGGGCCGACCAGCCTCGAAGGGCTCCGCGACGGCCTCGCCGAACGCGGGTTCGTGAAGACGTACTTCGGCCAGGTGCTCCACGCCCCCTGGCTCGCCCACGAGATGCGGGCGGTGGCGAAGTGCGACCCGACGGCCCGGTTCGTCGTGGTCGGGGCCGACATCGGCGCCCCGGCCGCCGTCCACCTCGCCCGCCACGCCGCCGCCGACGGCATCAACGTGGACGCCCTCGTCCTCCTCAACCCGCTGTCGATGAACGGGTCCGACGGGTGCTCGACGCGCACGGTCCTCGTCTCGTGCGGAACCGACTGCTCAGCGCCGCACACCGAGCGGGCGAGCATTCCCGGCGCGACTCGGCTGACGCTCCCCGGCCACGCGGGTACGGTCGAACTGGTCTATGGGCTGCTGAAGGAGTCGGCGGCGCGGGTTGAGCACCCGCCGGCGGTGTTCGACGACCTGACCGAACCCGGCGCCCGCCCGCCGCGCAACCTGACCCCGCCGCCGGGCGCCCCCGCGGAGTGGCTGTTCCTCCACGATCACCCCGGTTACGCGCCTGCCCCGCTGCCCCCGAACGCCGGCCCGATCGCCCCCGCGCTGGTCCCCCGTGGCGGCTATCTCCCGCCCGAACGGTTGCCGCGGCCGCAGGTTACGCCACCCCTGCTCCTGCCTTACGCCCCGCCGGTGCCGCCGTCGTCTGGGCAGCCACTGCCCATTCCCAGAAAAGTGGAACAGACCCCTTGATTCTAGTCAAAGCCGGAGCTACTGTGTCATACAGATGGTGAAAGCCATCTCCGGCTGGGGCCGGGAGTGACTTCAGATCGCGGCTGAATGGGCGACAGCCACGGTCCGAGCCTCCCGGTCCCTCTTTTTTTGCGCGGCCCGTCGCACAACACCCGGCCTTCCACTTTCACCGGGCCGGCGTTCAATACCCCGATGAAGCTCAAGCAGCAGCCGGACGACTTCCGGGTCGAGGAACTCACCGACGTGGTTCCCGGCCCGACCGGCGAATTCGCACTGTACCGGCTCGACAAGACCGGCTGGACCACGCCCGACGCCGTCGCCGCCGTCCGCCGCCGCTGGCAGCTCGACGCCCGCCGCGTCAGCACCGGCGGGCTCAAGGACCGCCACGCCGTCACGGCGCAGCACCTCACCGTCTTCCGCGGCCCGAAGCGCGGCCTGCAACACGAGCGCGTCACGCTCACCTACCTCGGGCAGGTCGCGGAACCGTTCACGGCGACCGCCATCCGCGCCAACCGCTTCACGGTCACGCTCCGCTCGCTCGGCCGCGGCGAGATCGAACGGGCGGAGGCGGCGCTGACCGAAGTGGCGGACGCCGGCCTGCCGAACTACTTCGACGACCAGCGGTTCGGCTCGGTCGGCGACGCCGGCGAGTTCGTCGGCAAGGAGATGGTGTTCGGCCGGTTCGAGCGGGCGCTGTGGCTGGCGCTGGCAGCCCCCTACGAGTTCGACCGCGCCGATGCCAAGCGCGAGAAGCAACTGCTGCGCGACGGCTGGCTCGACTGGCCGAAGCTAAAGACGACGCTGCCGAAGGGGCACGCCCGCAGCCTGATCCACTACCTCGCCGACCACCCGACCGACTTCAAGGGCGCCGTCGCCCGCCTGCGGCCCGAATTACAGGGGCTGTACCTCGCGGCGTACCAGAGCTTCCTGTGGAACCGGATGCTCGCGGCGTGGCTCACGCGCCACGTGCCGCCTTCGGACCTGGCGACGGTGGAACTCAAACTCGCTCGCGTGCCCGTGCCGGTGCGAATGCCGGCGGAGAGGCGTGCCGACTGGAACGCGCTGACGCTGCCGCTCCCATCAGCGCGGGCGAAGCCGGCGCCGGGCGAGGCGTGGGCCGACCTCGCCGCCGACGTGCTGAAGGACGAGGGGCTGACGCTCCCCGAGTTGAAGGTGAAGGGGTTGCAGAAGCCGTTCTTCTCGAAGGGCGACCGCCCCGGTTGCGTGCGGCCCGCGGGGCTCGGCCACGCCACCGCCACGGACGAGCTACACCCCGGCCGACTGAAGCTGGAGCTCCGCTTCGACCTGCCGCGCGGTAGCTACGCGACGATGCTCGTGAAGCGCGTGACGGCGGCCGGCGCGTCGTCGTAGTGGTGCGTCTACCGCTCTGTGTCGGCCCCGGCGACCGGTCGGTGGGAGCCGGCCGAAGTAGCCGGCACACGGCGTGTGCCGTGGCAGAAGAACGGCACACAGTAGTAGGCACACTCCGTGTGCCGTTCTTCGGCACGGCACACGGAGTGTGCCTACGTACTGTGGTCGCCCCGGGGTGAGGTGGGCAGGCAACCGTCGGTGTCAACATGGGGGTGAGGTGTCGGGTGTGGCCCCACCGTCCCTGTTGTCGGCCCGGACCGCGGCAGGAGCTTCGGGTTCGGCGCACACACCCGGACTGTGTCTTCCTCCCCAGTCCGTTTGCCGCGCGGGATGCACTGTCATGGTGCGCCCGCGGGGGCGGTCGTCCGGGCGACCGAGCAGGTAACCCCTGCGACCCCCGCGGCACGAGCGGCCGGCTGGGGCAC
>JAFKFQ010000158.1 GCA_017308215.1 bacterium
CTCCGTGTGCCGGCTACTTTGGCCGGCTCACGACCGGTCGCAGGGCCGACATCGATTTGGTAGTTGGACCACTAGGATTGTGGGACACGGGGGCGGTGGGATCGAGCGCTTGCCTGCTCGATCCCACCGCCCCCGTATCCCGTCGTCCCCACAGTCCCTCACGCTGGGTCGTCCGCCAGCCGGTGCGGGAGCTTCACCGTGAACGTACTCCCCTTCCCGACCACGCTCTCGACGCGGATGCGGCCGTGGTGCTGCTCGATGATCTGGCGGCACACCGACAGCCCGAGCCCCGTGCCGCCGCGGCCGTGCTCGTCCGGCAGCTTCGTGGTAAAGAACGGCTCGAAGATCTGACGCAACTGGTCCGGCTGGATGCCGACGCCGGTGTCCGACACCTTCACTTCCGCCGTCTCGGCCGCGGGGTTGTCGCGGACCTCGACGCGGAGCCGGCCGCCGTTCGGCATCGCCTGGCGGGCGTTGATGACGAGGTTCACCAGGATCTGCTCGACCTGCCCCGGCACGGCCCAGACGACCGGCCGGTCGGAGTAGCGGGCCTCGACCTGGACGCGGTTCTTGCCCAGGTCTTTCTCGGTCAGGACGAGCACCTCCTCGACCAGCCGGGCGAGGTCGCAGCGCTGGCGGTGGGTGCCACTCTTGCGGGCGTAGCCGAGCATCCCGCTGGCGATGGCCGCGGCGCGCTGCCCAGCCTTGGCGATCCGCTCGAACGCCAGTTGCTTCTCGGTCGGGTCGGCGTTCCGCATCCCGAGTTTGGCCGAGTTGGTGATCGTGGTCAGGATGTTATTGAACTCGTGGGCGATGCTGGACGCGAGTTCCCCGACGCTGCTCAGCCGTTGGGCCTGGAGCAGTTGCTGGCGGAGCGCCTCGGTCTCGCTCGCCGGCGCCAGCACCTCGTGCCCGGTCATGCAATCCCCTCGCGCTCGGGCCGGCCCGCCGTTCGCGGCCCCCGGTTCCCAACCGGAGCCGCCCGCAGGCGCCACGGGCCGCCCCCGCTGGTAAGAGGTATCGGTCGCGCCGGCGCGGCCACTTCATCGGAACCGCATGTCGGGCTTGCACCCTGAAGTTTCGCTACCCCTGGGACTTCTCGCCCACGCCCGTCGGCGCCCCGTCCGACAGCGCCGCGACCGGCGGCGGAACCTGGAGAAGCTCCGCCGCGGCCCACCCGCCGGCGGCGGTGCGGGTGAGTTCCGACACCGCCAGGTTCGGCACCCGCCCGAGCCGCTTCCACGCCGCCGGCCCGTACCCCGGCAGGAGGCACAGCAACAGCACCTTGCACACGACCCCGTGCGCGACCACGACGACCCGCCCGCCGGCGTGCCGCTCCGCGACGCGCTCGAACGCCGGGAGGAGGCGGCGACGGAGGTCGTCGAACGACTCGGCGCCCGGCGTGGCGAACGCGGTGTCGCCGGCCTCCCAGCGATCGATCGTGTCCGGCCACGGTCCGCCGACCGACGAGAACGGCGTGCCCGACAGCCCCCCGACGCGGCGCTCGTGCAGGTCCGGCTCGATCAGGTGCGGCCCGCCGCACGCGGCGGCGACGGGGGCCGCGGTGTCGCGGGCGCGGAGCATCCCCGACGACACGACCGCTGTCACGCCGCGCCCCACGAACCAGCCCGCCGCGGCTCCTGCCTGGCGGCGCCCGAGGTCGCTCAGCCCGACGTCCGACTCGGCGCCGTGGAAGACGGTCGGGAGCGCGGTCTCGGCGTGGCGGGTGAGCCAGATCGTGGTCATGCGGCGGGCCTCGCGGCGCGGGACGACCCGCCCATGTTACGGGCTCGTGACTTGCGGGACGGGGCCAGACCCGAGAAACTGGTGACGATTCGACGGAGGTGACACATGACCGGTCCGGCGGCGCTCACCTTGCTTCTGCTCACGCCCGCGGCGCCGGTGCCGGCCGGGCCGCCGACCGCGGCCGGTACCGCGAATGCCGAGAAGGCGACCGAGTTCGGCAACATGGTGTACGCCGCGGCGATGCGGATTTCGACACAGCGGCGCGACGCCGAACTGTCCAACCTGGCGGCCGGGGCGGTCCGGGGGATGTACGAGGCGGCGGGGCAGTCGGTCCCCGACGACCTGCTCAAGAGCCTCCGGTCGGCGAAACGGCACGAGGACCGGATGACCGTGATCGCCGACGCCCGCACCCGGCTGGCGACCGCCGCGCCCCTCCGCAGCGTGCGGGCGCACATGGCCGCCCTCCACGGTTTCCGCCACGCCTTCGACCCACTCTCCGGCCTGGCCACGCTCCGCGCAGGGGGGGGCGTCTCGGTCGAAATGGACTTCGGCCTGGGGTTCGAGCTCGACGGCGTGGAGGGTCAGCGGGTGACGGCGTACCGGCTCGAGCGCCAGATCGCGGCCGGTAGCTTACCTCCGACGGGTCTGTTCGGTCTGCCGCCGCGACCCGACACGATCGCGTCCCCCGCGTCGCTGCCGTGGCGCGTGCGCCGGGTCGTGCCCGAGAGTCCGGCCAACCGGGCCGGTCTGCGCCCCGGCGACGTCATCACCCACCTGAACGACGCCGAGGTAACCGCCGCAACGGCCGACCGATTGTTCCAGGCGCTCGCCGACCCGGCGGACGGCTACGAGTCGAAGAACGGGGGAGACCGCGGGGGGCGGGTCGAAATTCAGGTCCGCCGTGGTGCGGCCGCGCCGCGGCGGGTCGAGATCGCCCCCGAACGCCACTCCCCGACGAACGTGGCGGGCTGCGTGCTTCGCGGGGACGGGACGTGGGACGGGATGCTCGACCCGGACCACAAGATCGGCTACATCCGGGTCGGCACCGTCGAGGATTCGAGCACCCGCGCGGTCGCGGCGATCCTCGCCGACCTCACGGAACGCGGCTGCCGCGGGCTGCTGCTCGACCTGCGGTGGTGCCCGGGCGGGTACGTTGACCCGGGCGTGGAGATCGCCGGTCTGTTCCTTGTGCCGAACGCCGTGGTGGCCCGCGTCGAACTCCTTCCCAACGTCGGGGGCACCCCGGCGTGGCACCAGCGATCGGTCCTTAACTCCCCAGAGACCGGCCCGCACTACCCGCGGTTACCGGTGGTGGTTCTCGTCGGGCCGGAAACGCTCGGCGGGGGCGAGTTGATCGCGTCAGCGCTACAGGAGGGCGGCCGGGCGGTGGTCGCGGGACAGCGGAGCGCGGGTCGGGCCGCGATGCAAGAGACGATCGACTTGGGGTACGGGGGGCTCCAGTTCAAGACGACCTACGGGATGACGCTCCGCCCGAACGGGAAGCCGCGGCACCGCACGCCGACCAGCACCCCGATCGACGACTGGGGCGTCCGCCCCGACCCCGGGCTGGAGGTTCCGGTCACGCCGGCCGTCGCCACCCAGTTGCGGGTCTGGGCAGAGGAGCACGCGCTGCGGGCGGCCGGGAGCCGCGCGGCGGTCCCGTTCGACGACCCCGACCGCGACCCGCCGCGGGCGGCGGCGCTCGCCCACCTCAGGAAGCGTCTCGGCCCGCCGCCCGCACCGGCCCAGAACTGATCTCAACGCGGCTTGAGCCCGGCCGCCCGGGTGCGCCGCACCCCCGGCCCGCGCGGCAGGCTCACCACGGCGGGCGCGGCCAGACCTTCGCCGTACTCGATCGCGTCGAGCCGCGCCCGGATGCCGTCGGCGTAGTCGGGCGAGAGTTCGCAGCCGAGGTACTTCCGCCCGAGCTTCTTCGCCACCGCCAGCGTCGTCCCGCTGCCGCCGAACGGGTCGAGCACCGTGTCGTCCTCGTTCGACGCCACGCGGATGATCCGCTCCAGGACGGCTTCCGGCATCTGGCACGGGTGGCCGGTCCGCTCCTTGAACGTCCCGCACACCCGCGAGGCGTACCACGTGTCCGCGTCGGGCTGGAAGTGGTCGTCGGTCTCCTGCGGGCGGAGCACCCAGGTGTCGTCCGGCAGCTTGCCGACCGGGTTGGCCCGGCGGTCGGCGTAGGTCGTCATGCGGGCGCTCGGGACGCGGACCGGGCCGGGGTTGAACGTGAACCGCTGCGGGTGGCGGGTGTAGTAGAGGATGTGGGCGTGGCTGCGGTTGAACTTCCGCGAGCAGTTCACCCCGAACGTGTAGTGCCACACGATCCAGTTCCGCAGCGTGAACCCGAGCGCGTCGAGCCGGACCTTGTACTCGGCCGCGTACTCGTCGCCGATTGCCAGGAAGAACGACCCCGCCGGCGCCACCACCCGGGCCGCGGCGGCGACCCAGGCGTCGGCCCAGGCGAGGTACTCTTCCTTCGCACGCTTGTCGTGGTAGAGGTCGTAGTCGTACCCGATGTTGAACGGCGGGTCGGCGAACACGAGGTCCGCGCTCCCCTCCGGCAGCCCGTTCATCCAGCCCACGCAGTCCCCGACGTGCAGTCCGTTCATCGCGCCCCCGTTGTAACCCCGAGCCGTGAGCTCTGGGGAGATTCTGGCACAACCGGATCCGTCGCGCAAGGCGGTTTTTCCGTTCAGCTCACGCGCGCGTTGTGACGATCCTACGGGGTGGTCGGGGGTGGCGCAAGAGGGAACGGTCGGCGCAGAAACTTGGGGTAGCCCGGCGGGGCGGAGTTGGGTAACTTCGCCCGACCGGCCGCCGACCGCGGAATGGGTCCGCGTCGCACACGGGGTCACGGATGATCGGGCACCTGACGGCGGTCTGGCGGTTCCGCCATTTCCTGATGGCGCTGGTCCGGCTGGACCTGCGGCTGCGCTACCGGCGGTCCGTAATCGGGGTCGGGTGGTCGCTCCTGAACCCGATCGCCATGACGGCCGTGTTCACCGTCGTGTTCAGCAACCTGCTCGGCTCCGGGGCGTGGGACTACGCCCCGTCGCTGCTCACCGGCATGGCCGTGTGGGGGTTCCTGAAGGAGGCGGCGACCGCGGGCAGCCGGGCGCTGATCGCCAACGAGTCGTACATCCGCCAGAGTCCGCTGCCGTACACGCTGTACCCGCTGCGGACGGTGTTCGGGCAGGCGATCCACACCGCGATCGCGCTCGTCGTGGTCGTCGGGCTGCTGATGATCCTCCAGCAGAGCGCCCGCCCGCTGCTCATGCTGCCGGCGGTCGCGCCGGGGCTGGCCCTCGCCTTCCTGGCGGCGTGGGCCGTGGCGACGATCGCGGCGTTCGTGAACGTCTACTTCCAGGACACGCAGCACCTGCTCGAGGTGGCGGCGCAGATCGGCTTCTTCCTGACGCCGATCATCTACCCGCGGGCGGTGCTCGACAAGCAGGGGTTGTACTGGGTGGTGGACCTGAACCCGGTGAACCTGTTCCTGGACCTGATCCGGGCGCCGCTCTTGACCGGCGAGCCGCCGACCGCCGCCCTGCTCGGGACCGCCGCCGCGGTCACCGTCGGCCTCGGGCTGCTCGCGGCGGGCACGACCGCCTGGCTCCAGAAGCGGGTCGTCTTCCACCTGTGACCCCGGCCCCACGCCCCCACCCGGAACCACCGCCGATGGCCAGGATCGAACTGACCGACGCCTCCGTGACCTTCACCGTCCGGCCGCACAAGAAGGTGACCCTCAAGGAGTACCTGGTCCGCGGGCTGTTCCGCGGGTCGGTCAACCCGGCGGTGTCGGTACACGCCCTCGCCGGGATCAACCTCTCGGCCCGCGACGGCGACCGGGTCGGGGTGATCGGCCACAACGGCGCCGGCAAGAGCACGCTGCTCAAACTCCTCGCCGGCATCTACCCCCCGACGGGCGGCGCCCGCAGGGTCGACGGGAAGATCTGTTCGCTGTTCGACCTGTCGCTCGGGTTCGAGCCCGAGGCGTCCGGGTGGGACAACATCACGTACCGGGCGTACCTCCAGGGCGAGACGCCGACGTCGCTCAAGGGGAAGATCGACGGGATCGCCGAGTTCACCGAACTCGGCGACTTCCTCGACCTGCCGGTCCGCCACTACTCGGCCGGGATGACGATGCGGCTGGCGTTCTCGATCGCCACCGCGATCGAGCCCGAGGTGCTGCTCGTCGACGAGGTGCTGGCCGTCGGGGACCTGGCGTTCCAGCACCGGGCGCACGCGCGGATGAAGGAGATGATGTCCAGCGCGCGGGTGATGGTGATCGTCGCCCACGACCTGGCGACCATCCGCGAGATGTGTACGACGGTACTGTGGATGGAGCACGGGCAGGTGCGGATGCAGGGGCCGCCGGACGAGGTGATCGACGCCTACGTCGAGAGCGTGAACGGCCCGCCCGCCCCTGCCGAGACCGAGACGCCGCCCGCCCTCGCGGCCGCCTGACCCGGGGGCCGCGTGGGCGAACCGCTCGTCACCGTCCTGATCGTGAACTACAACGGGGCGCGCCACCTCCCCGCCTGCCTCGCCGCACTCGCGGCGCAAACGCTCCCGCGCCACCGGTTCGAGGTGGTGGTCGTGGACAACGCCTCGCGCGACGGCTCGGTCGAACTCCTCCGCCGCGACTACCCGTGGGTGCGCGTCGTGCCGCGGCGCGACAACGCCGGCTTCGCCGGCGGCAACAACGCGGGCCTGCCGTTCGCCCGCGGCCGGTACCTCGTACTCCTCAACAACGACACGATCCCCGACCCGCACTGGCTGTCTGAGCTCGTGGCGTCAGCTCAACCCGGCGCCGCCGCGGCGTCGAAGCTGGTGTTCGCCCACGACCCGACGCTGGTGAACAGCGCCGGCCTCGACCTGCTCCGCGACGGCCGCGGCGCCGACCGCGGCTTCCGCCAGCGCGACCGCGGCCAGTTCGAGCAAGGCGGGCCGGTGTTCGCCGGGTGCGGCGCGGCCGTGCTGTTCGACGCCGAGGCGCTCGCCGGCCCGCTCTTCGACCCGCGGTACTTCGTCTACTACGAAGACCTCGACACCTTCTGGCGGGGTCAGCTCGGCGGCACGCCGACGCGGTACGTCCCGCGGTCGCTGGTGCGGCACGTCCACGGCGGGTCCGCCGGCGAGGAGTCGCCGCTGTTCCGCTACCACGTCGAGCGGAACCGGGCGCTGACGAGCCTCCGCAACGGCGACCTCTTCCTGGCGGCGACGGCGCTGTTCGGCCTCACCCTCCGGGCGGCCCGGTCCGCGGCGAAGTGCCTCGTCGGTCGCGAACGCGGGCGGATGGCGTGGGCGACGGTGCGGGCGTTCCTGGCGTTCCTCCTCCTCGCCCCGGCCGTGCTGGCCGAGCGGTACACGACCCGGGAACGGGCGGGGGCCGGATGCGCGTAATCCTCAACGGCGTCTCGACGCTCAAGGCGAAGACCGGCGTCGGCCACACGACCGCGAACCTGCACCGCGCCCTGACCGAGCGGGCGGGCGCCGGCGACGAGTTCTGGCTGTACCCCGGGCGAACGATGAGTCGCCTCGCAGGGCGCTTCGCTGGTCGCCCCGCGGGCGGATCGGGCGGCGGTGGCTCCGCGCTCAAGGACCGACTGAAGGAGGGCGCGAAGGCGGCCTACCGGGCGCACCTGCGCGCCGCGGCGCGGTGGGGCGGGTTCGACCTGTACCACGAGCCGAACTTCGTTCCCGTCCGCACCCACCTGCCCACGGTGGTCACCGTCCACGACCTGTCCGTCGTCCTCCACCCGGAGTGGCACCCGGCGGACCGCGTGCGCTTCCACGACACGCACTTCGCGGCCGGGTTGCGCCGCGCGGACCACGTCGTCGTCGTCTCCGAGAGCGTGCGCGGTGAGGTGATCGACCACCTCGGCTTCCCGGCCGACCGTGTGACGGCGGTACTCAACGGCATCAGCGACGCCTTCCGCCCGCAGCCGCCCGGCGCCGCGGCCGCGCTCCGGGCGCGGCTCGCACTCCCCGACCGCTACTTCCTCGCCGTCGGCACCATCGAGCCGCGGAAGAACCTGCTCACGCTGTTGCGGGCGTTCTGCGACCTGCCGGCGCCGCTGCGCGAGGCGTGCCCGCTGGTCCTGGCCGGCGGGTGGGGGTGGAAGTCGGAGCCGGAGCGGGCGTTCTTCGAGACCGAGGCGCGGACGAAGGGGGTGCGCCACCTCGGCTACGTCGCCGACGCCGACCTGCCGGCGCTCTACGCGGGTGCCGCGGCCCTGGTGTACCCGAGCCATTACGAAGGCTTCGGGCTGCCGCCCGTCGAGATGCTGGCGACCGGCGGCGGCGTCATCGTCTCGACCGCGGCCGCGGTGCGCGAAGTCGTGGGCGGCCACGCCCGGCTGATCGACCCGCACGACCTCGCGGGCTGGCGCGACGCGCTCCGCGACGTGGCGGGTGACCCGGCGGCGCTGGATTCGCTCCGCCGCGGCGGGGTCGCGCACGCCCGCCGCTTCACCTGGGCCGCTGCCGCCGACCGTACCCTCACCGTGTACCGCTCCGTCCTCGGGCTCGCCCCGCCGGTCTCACTTCGCCCCGCTGCTTAGCACGAACAGCACCGAAACAGTGTTGAACAACCCGTGGACGATCGCCGGCGCGAGGACGCCGTTCGTCCGCAGGGCAACGACCCCCAGCCCCAATCCGAATGCGAGCAGCGGGATCGGCGTCGGCCACACGGCCGAATGGACCGCGGCGAACAGCGCCGCCGAGCCGTAGACCCCACGGTCGAAGCCGCCGAAGCGTGCCCCCACCCACGCGACCGCGACCAGCCCCGAGAACAACGCTGGACCGCCACCGCCGTAGTACGCCGCGGCGGCGATCGTGCCCGCGAGGGCGACCCACGTCAGCGCCTCGTGGGCGGCCCGTAGCGCAAAGAGGATCAGCCCGCGGAAGATCACTTCCTCGATGAGTGGTGCGAGAAAGCACGCTTGAAGGACAAGCAATGCCGGCTGAGGCGTGTTCTTTGCCAGCGGGTGCTCCTCGACCGCCGTGCCGGCGGCGACGAACACCGCATTAACGACCGCGTGGAGAACCAGCACGGCGGGCGTGAGGACGGCCCACCACCGCACCGCCGTCGCCACCTTGCCACCGACCAGCAACAGCGGCGCCACCCCTACAGCTGTGACGGCAACGCAGCCGGCCATGCGGGCGACGTCTGTCCAGGGGTCGGCGGGCATCCGCGTCTCGGGGCGGGTCGGCAGCGGGCGGGATGACTTCTAGGATAGCGGGGTTGCCGACCCACGGAGCAAGCCCGGATGCCGACGATCCTCGACCGGATCATGGAGACGAAGTGGGCGGAGGTCGCTGCCGCGCGGGCGGCGGTACCGGACGCCGACCTCGCCCGCCGCGCCGCCGACCTACCGCCGACGCGCGACTTCACCGCGGCCGTCGGGCGGACCGGCGCGGTGAACGTCATCGCCGAGGTGAAAAAGGCTTCGCCGTCGGCCGGCGTCATCCGGGCGGACTTCGACCCGGTGGCGATCGCGTCCGCCTACGCCGCCCACGGCGCCGCGGCGATCAGCGTGCTGACCGACGTCGACTACTTCCAGGGAAGCCTCGCGTACCTCACGGCGGTGCGGCGGGCCGTACCGGTGCCGGTACTGCGGAAGGATTTCGTCCTCGACCGCTACCAACTGCTCGAGGCCCGGGTCGCCGGCGCCGACGCCGCACTGCTCATCGCCGAGTGCCTCCCCGGCGACCGCCTCGCCGCGCTCCAGCGCGACGCGACCGCGCTCGGGCTGCACACGCTCGTCGAGCTGCACGACGCCGAGGAGTTGCCGCGAGTGCTCGACTGCGGGGCGACGGTCATCGGCATCAACAACCGCGACCTGCGGACGTTCGCGACGCGGCTCGAACACACGCTCGACCTGCTGGCGAAGATTCCGGCGGACCGTGTGGTGGTGAGCGAGAGCGGCATCCGCACCCACGCCGACCTGCAACGCCTCGGCGCGGCGGGGGCGAAGGCGGTGCTGGTGGGGGAGTCGCTGATGCGGGCGCCGGACATCGGAGCGGCGCTGGACGAGTTGCGCGGCGTCAGCCGATGAGCGGGCCGGCGAAGCGACGGAGGAAGGTCACACCGTTCGCCACGTCGGCGAGCTTGTTCTCGCCCTGCTCGCGGTCCACGCACAGGTAGCCGTCGAACTCCAGCACTTGCAGCGTCGCCGTCAGCGCCATCCAGTCCACGTCGCCGGCGCCGAGCGCCACCTCCTGCATCCCGCGGCTCAGCCCGGCGTGCCGCGCGTCTCGGGCGTGGACGTGCGCCACCACGCCCTTCAGCGGCGCCAGGTTCGCCAGCGGGTCGTGGCCGTGGACGAGCAGGTTCGCCGGGTCGTAGGTCACCTTCAGGCTGCCGGTGTCGAACGTCGCCAGGTAGTCGCGCACCTTCTCGGCCGGGTCGAAGCCGATCTCCAGCGCCACGACCGTTCCGATGCGGTCGCCGTGGGCGCCGAGCGCGGCCAGCGACTCACGCATGAGCTGCGCCCGCGGCGAGGCCGTCTCGTCCGGCAGCTTCGGGCACGGTACGACGACGCGGCGGGCGCCGAGGTCGAACGCGAGTTGCATGACGCCGCGAACCGCATCGATGCGCGGCTGGAGGTCGGCGGGCACATCGAGCCCGCGGCGGAGCGGGACGTGGAGCGCCGCCAGATCCTGCGAGTACGAGCGGAGCAGGTTGCGGAACTCGCGGCGGCCGGTCTCGCCGAGGCGGTCGGGGGCGAGGTCGCCGCCGGCGTCCACCTGGAGCGCCGTCGCACCGATCTTTGCCGCCTCCGCCACGGCCTTGCGAAGCGGCAGGCCGGTCGCTTCCGCCACGATGCCGATGCGCAGCGGGGTCATGCAGGCACTTCCTCGGGGGCGGTCAGGAACGCGGTGAACGGCCGCACGAGCCGGCGGAACGTCGCGGCCGGCAGGTCGATCGTGCCCCAGCGTGGACTGCGGGGGCGGGCGTGTTCGGTATAGTCACAAACCTCGACGCCGCGGGCAAGGTAGGTGCGCCCCGCGTGCGTGAACAGGTCGGGCGTGTCCGGCGGGAGTTCGACCGCCGGGGCGATGTGGTAAACGAACGCCAACACGCCGCGGTAGCCCGGTCCGAGCCGCGCCGCCCAGCGCCTAAGGCCGTCGGGGTCGTCGCCGTCGCACCAGCACTCCCACACCATTCGCGGCCGTTCGGCGTGACCACAGGGGAACTTCCGCCCCTTCACGTCCACCACGAGCCGGGCGCCGGCCGGGCCGATGACGAGGAAGTCGGGCGACTTCACCTCGCTGGCGTCGAGGTAGCTGCGCCGCGCCTCGACGACCGGCATCACCGCCGCGCCGCGGCCGCGAAGGAACGCCTCGAACGCCGGCTCGTAGTGGTTGTCGGATTTCACGAGTCGTCCGTTTCTGGCGACCGGCCGGCGGGAGCCGGTTGGTCTAACCAACGAAGCAGAATGGACAGGATAACAGGATGAACAGGATGCCGAGCCGGGCCTTCTGCTTCGGCTCGGCATCCTGTTCATCCTGTTATCCTGTCCATAATTCGCTTAACCCTCGTCAACCGACTCACGCTGGCCGGTCGCCTCGAACGGCCGTCACCAACTCCGCTTCCGCCACCGTCGTTTCCTCGCGCTTCGCCAGGTCTTTCAGCTTCCACACGCCCTGCTCGAACTCCGCCGGGCCGGCGATCAGCGCGAGCTTGAACCCGCGCTTCTCGGCGTACTGGAGCTGCGCCCCCACCTTCTTCGCGTCCGGGTACACCTCGACCGCGACGCCGGCCGCGCGCAGCGCACGCGCCACGCGCTGGTAGTCGCCGAGGCGCGCCGCGTCGAACTGCACCACTAGCACGTCGGCCGGCGTCGTCTGGCCGCCGATCAACGGGTGCTTCAACTCCTCCAGCGCGGCGATGAGGCGGTCGAGGCCGAGCGACGCGCCGACGCCGGGGAGCACCTGCTTCGTGTACAGGCTGGCGAGGTTGTCGTACCGCCCGCCGGAGCAGACCGAGCCGATGCCGGGCAGGTCGGTCAGGAACGTCTCGTAGATGGTGCCGGTGTAGTAGTCGAGGCCGCGGCAGATGCTCAGGTCGATCCGGAACCGGCCGTCCGGCACGCCCGCGGCCGCCGCCACGGCCAGCAGTTCGCGGAGGCGCTTCAGCCCCTCGGCGGCCTTGTCGTTCGGGGCACCGGCGAAAAACGCCTCGACGCGGTCCAACACCTCGTCGTTCGGGCCGGTGGTCTCGGCGAGGTCGAGCACGCGCCCGGCCTGGTCGGCGGTCACCGCCGCCTCCTTCACCATCTCCTCGGCCACCTTCTCGCGGCCGATCTTCGGCAGCTTGTCGAGCGAGCGAAGCAGCGGCACCGCCTTGTCGCTCAGCCCGTACAGGTCGAGTAGGCCGTTGAGCAGCAGCCGGTTGTTGACGCGCACCTCGAAGCGGTCGATGCCGATCGCCGTGAACAGGTCGTTGATGACCAGCGCCGTCTCGATGTCGGCGGCGTTCGAGGTGGTGCCGATGGTGTCGAAGTCGCACTGCCAGAACTCGCGGAACCGCCCCTTCCCCGGCCGCTCGCCGCGCCACACCGGCCCCATCGCGTACCGCTTGAACGGCGTACCGAGCTGGGCCACGTACTGCGCGGCGAAGCGGGCGAACGGTACCGTCAGGTCGAAGCGGAGCCCCGCTTCTTCCTTCTCGGCCTTCGCACTGCGGACGCGGTAGACGAGCTTGTCCGACTCGTCGCCGCCCTTGCCGAGTAGGACGTCGAGCGACTCGACCGCCGGCGTGTCGATCGGCGTGAACCCGTAGGAGCGGCAGACCTCGCGGACGCACTGGAGGATGCGCTCGCGCGGGATCATCGTCGCCGGCAGGTAGTCGCGGAAGCCCGACAGCGTTCTCGGATCGATCACGGCCGCCCGTACCTCGGTTCGCGGTTTCGATTCGCCGAATGACCCAAGACCACTGACCCACCAATGACCGGGGAAGACCAGGATGGGTTCGCCCTGGTCATTGGTGGGTCAGTAGTCCTTGCCCATTTTTTACGAGCGGTCGCGGTAGCGGGCGCTGAACTGCTCCAGGAAGCGGCGTTCCTCGTCGGTCAGCGACGGCATCCCGGTCGCGGCGATCTTGCCGAGGAGTTCCTCCATCCGCTCCTCGTCGCGCTGGCGGCGGGCGGTCTCGGCGGCGAACCTGCGGGCCTTCCTCGCCTGCCACCAGCGGGCGATCGGGCCGAGCTTCTTCTTCGGCCGCGTCGGCGGCTCGTCGTCGCGCTCCAAGCTCGTGTACCCCGCCGAGAAGTCGTACCCGAACGGCCCCTCGTCGGCGTCGAGTTGGTGGAGGCGCGTCGAGCACTGGTAGAGCATGAACAGCGACAGTCCCATGAACAGCGTCTCGTTCGCCGCCACCGACACAATCAGAAAGATAAGTGCGAACACGAACCCGGTGTACGCGGCGACCGTGACCCCGCGGCGGTGGTCGGAGCGGCCCCAGATGACCGCCTGGAGCATCTGCCCGCCGTCGAGCGGGTAGGCAGGGATGAGGTTGAACAGGAACAGCACCCACGACAGCCAGAACGTGCGGTTCAGCCACACCGCCCACTTCGGTGCCTCCGCCCGCTCGCCGCCCATCAGCTCGGCGTAGTGTTTGGCCACCTCGGGCTTCCAGGCCGTGCGGTCGCGGAGGCCGTTGTCCTGCGCCTTCGTCTGGGCGTCGATCAGCGCCTGCTGCGGCATCGGCACGGCCCCCGGGCCTCGCTGGTACACCTTCAGCCCGTACTCGCTCGTGTAGTCGCGGCCGTCGGTGTAGTTGCGCATCTCCGAAACGAACGGGTTGGCCAGCGGGTTCACGCTCGGGATGAAGCCGGCGGCCACGAGCGGGATCGCCACGAGGACGCAGATGAGCGCGTTCGTCGCCGGGCCGGCGGCGGCGACCTGGAAGGTCGGCCGCGGGGCGTGCGGCACCTCGACCATCGCCAGCCCGCCGAGCGGCCATATGAGGATTTCCTTCGCGTCGCCGCCGACCCGGCGGGCGGCGAAGCAGTGGCCGAACTCGTGGAGCAGGATGACCCCGAACAGCAGGAACACGGTGAACAGCAGGAAGTCGCCCCAGTCGATGGGGTTGTCCTTGGCCGTGACCTGGCGGAGGAACAGTCCGAGGGTGACGATGAGAAAGAAGACGTGGAGCTTGACCAGGATGTTGGACGCCCGAAAGAGGGGGAGCGCCCAACTCATCGGATCGCGCATCGGACCTACCCCGTCCCTGGCCCACCGGCGGCTTGCCTGGCGTCTGTGGTCATCTTATCATCGCCCGCAGCGTGCCGCAATTCGGCCCGAAGCACACACTTCCGGCGGACCCACCCGATGCCCCGCGAGATCGTCTACACCGGCCGGCGGGTCTCCGTCGCCGTCGACACGTTCACCGCCCCGGACGGCACAACGATCCGGCGCGACTGCATCCTCCACCCGGGGGCGGTCGTGATCCTGCCCGTCCTCGACGCCGGACGCGTCGTGCTCCTGCGGAATCACCGCTGGGTCGTCGGCGAGACGCTGTGGGAGGTGCCGGCGGGCACGCGCGAGCTGAACGAGCCGCTGGAGGAGTGTGCCAAGCGCGAGCTCGCCGAGGAGACAGGCTACACCGCCTCGAAGTGGACGTACCTCGGCTTCCTGTACGCCTCGCCGGGCGTGATGAACGAGCAGTTGCACCTGTTCGTGGCCGAGGAGTTGACCGCGGGCCAGATGGCGCCCGAGGCCGACGAGGAGTTGGAGCCGGTGACGGTGCAACTCGACGAGGCGATCCGCATGTGCCTGAGCGGCGAGATCAAGGACGCCAAGACGATCACGGCACTGCTGCTGTGGGAACGGCGCCAGGGCGAACGGCCGGCGTGAGCCGGCTGGTCGTTGGTACGGCGGCCTGTGACGGCGACCGGTCACCCGGGTCGTCCGCTCGGG
>JAFKFQ010000501.1 GCA_017308215.1 bacterium
GTGCGCCGGGTGGCTCAAGGAGAATCGGGCGGTCGGCACCCGGTTCGATAAGTTGGCCGTCCAGTTCCTCGGGATGGTCCACCTGGCCATGATCCGACGCTACCTCCGGGCTCTTGCTACACACCCGGATTCAGCAGACAGAGCCTAGTCCGAAACGCCCACGCGGCGGCCGTCGGCCGTGCATGGCTGCACGGTCCGGCGGTCGCCGGTGGGCGGGTGTCGGGTTCCGGCGCGGTACCCCAGCCGGCCGCTCGTGCCGCGGGGGTCGCAGGGGTTACCTGCTCGGTCGCCCGGACGACCGCCCCCGCGGGCGCACCATGACAGTGCATCCCGCGCGGCAAACGGACTGGGGAGGAAGACACAGTCTGGGTGTGATGCGCCGAACCCGGGATCGCTGCCGCGGTCCGGCCGTGGACAGAGCCGGTGGGGCCACACCCGACACCTCACCCCAGTATTCGCACCGGCGGTTGCCTGCCCGGGACGTGGCGAGTGGCCGGCTCACGTCAGGCGGTCGCCGGACGCGACACTGCGCGATGGACGGACCGGTCGGGTCGAGTCTTCGAGACCTGGCGCCGCGCGCTGGCTGCGAACGATGCTTTCGTAACACCCGAACCCGCGTGGGCTCGGGTCTTCCGTTGGCACCAGATGCACCCGCGTTGCGGTGTCAGGTCTCGAAGACTCGACCCGACCTACGAAACCTACGTCTTCCCCAGTATCAGATCGACGACCCAGCACCCGCGGACGTGCGGCCCGTCGCCGCGGCAGTGGGTGAGCACGTCCGCGTCGGCGCAGCCGGCGTCTTCAAGCGCGTCGGCGAGGACCGGGAGGCGGTCGAAGGCACGGTCGTCGTAGACGCCTCGGGCGAGGGCGACGACCGCCTCGGTGCGCCACGTCGGGTCGAACGCGACGGGGCGGAACGGGTTGCCGAGGATGTCACGGAGCAAGGCGGCTTGGGCGGCCTGCTCGATTTGCGGGTGTGCGGTAGCATCTGCGGCTTGCTCAGCGGTGAAGAGCGCGAATGCCAGCCGTGAATGATCTTGAAAGATGGGACCTTGCGGATGGGTTACCGCACCCAACGCCGCCAAGGCAGCCAAATTTATAGCATTTGCCTGTCCGTTAGATTGGAACAAGAGGGCATTGAACGCCGCTTCAGCCAGGATACCGGCTTTGGCCAACTGGTCATCCGTCGCCCACCCATCGGCCCAACTCTCACCGACTTCGACCGCGTCCCGACTATGGCTGGCTCGATACAGGTGAAACACACGCCGACAGCAACTACAGGCGAACAAGCGGAGCTTCCGCCAACTGGGTTCGTTGTCCAGCCCCTCAAGCATGGGGGAAGGGTCATTCCATACCACCCACTCGGCTTCGGTCACGTCTGCGGTCCTCCGCACCCCGCCGCTCTGTACCGAACCAACGCCCGGTCAAATCCCGTAGAACCGCACGGCGTTGTCGTGAAACAGCTTCCGCTGCTGGTCCATCGGGCGGTCGGCGACGATCGTCTTCAGGGCGGTCGCCCAGTCGGCGTACTTCTCCACCCCGAGCAGGCACACCGGCCAGTCGCCGCCGAACATCACGCGATCGGGGCCGAACGCCTCCAGCGTGTGGTTGACGATCGGCGCCAGGTCGTCCAGCGTCCACTTGCCGCGGGCCGGTGCCGACGCGATGAACCCGCTCACCTTCCCCACCACGTTCTTCCGCTTCCCCATCTCGGTCATGTCGCGCCGCCACCGGTCGCGCTCGGCCGGCGTGTGCGTGATCTTGCCGTTCCCGCAGTGGTCGAGGATGAACCGCGTGTTCGGGCACTGGTCCACCAGCTTGATGTGGTCGGGCAACTCCTCCGGCCGCACGCACAGGTCGAAGCTCAGCCCGAGCTCGCCCAGCAGCTTGACGCCGTTGACGAATCGCTGTTCGAGGAAGTACGCGGGCGTCACGCCCTGCACGTGGAGCACCTGGCGGATGCCCTTCACGTAGCGGTGGTTGGCGAACTGCTTGGCGTAGGCGGCGAACCCGTCCGAGTTCGGCCGCCCGCTCACGACCGCGGCGCACGTCGGCGTGTTCCGCGCCTCGCACAGGGCGACGATGAAGTCCGCCTCCTGCTGCTGCTGCTCGGGGACGACGTCGACCTCCATGTACACCGCCTTCACCACCCCGACCCCGCGGGTGGCCTCGGCGTACTGCGGCGACAGGAACGTGTGGCCGAGGATCTTCCCCTCGGGCGTGGCCGGGTTGAACCACGCGAGCCGGAAGCGGGACAGGTCCCACAGGTGCTGGTGCGTGTCGACGATCGGGAAGGCGGGTGCGGGGGTCACGGGTTGGCGCTC
>JAFKFQ010000159.1 GCA_017308215.1 bacterium
GCATCGAGCGGATGGCGGAGAACGGCAATACTGGTGCGTCGACCGGTCGACGCACCAGTCGGTCACTCCCGCGGTGCCTCGTCGGTCTTGAAGGCTCGACCGACCTACGACGGCGGCGTTCTTCGTCGCGGCGCCTTCCGCTTCGTGGGTTTCACCGGCTTCGCCGGGAGCGTGGCGACGAACTGGCACGCCCGGTCGAGCCAGTCGCCGAGTTGCGCCTCGGTGTCGATGCCGTCGGGATCGACCATCACCCACGCCGCCATCGGGCGGCCGGTGATGTCGAACGGGCGGACGTGCGGCTCGGCGAGCGCGGACGGGGCCGCGTCCGGGCCGACGCGGGCGATCAACGAGTCGTGCCACACCCCGGCGACGATGTTCCCGTCGAGGAAGAAGGCGACGCCACCGAACATCACCTTCTCAGTCACGCCGCAGACCCGCGCGAGCCGGTCGCGGACGCGGGCCACGAGGCCGGGGTCGGAGTGCATCGGCGCCTCACGGGGGCGGGGTTTCCTGGCGCTGGGCGAGGTCTTCCACCGCCGCCGCCGCGCGGGCAAGGCCGTCGCGAGTGGTCAGGCGCGTGGCGGCGGCGCGGCACGCCTTCGCCACGTCGTCCGAGGCGAGCACCTTCCCGAGTACCGCGGCCACGCGCGGGCCGGTGAACCTCTTCACTCCGAGGCCGGTGCCGACGCCCAACTTCTCGACCCGCGCGACGGTGTCGAACTGGTCGTGCGCGAGCGGCATCACGAGTTGCGGCACCCCGGCCGCCAGCGCCTGCGACATCGACCCGACCCCGCCGTGGTGGACGAACGCCGCCGCCCGCGGCAGCAGCACGTCGAGCGGCACGTAGGCGAAGTGCGCGGCCCCCGGCGGCAGCGGCGGGAGTTGTTCGGGGAACTTCGTCAGCAGCAGCGCCCGGCGGCCGAGGCGCCGGCAGGCGTCGAGCGCGGCGGCGAAGAAGGCGCGGGCGTGGGCGTTCGCCGTGCCCGGCGTGAACACCACCGGCGGGTCGCCGGCGTCGAGGAACGCGGCCACGTCCGGCGGGAGGCCGGCGGCGGAACCGTCGTTCCACAGCGGGAAATCGGTGAGCACCGTGTTCGGCGGCCAGTCCGGCTGCGGCGGGGCGAGCCACTCCGGGAACAGGCCGACCACGCCGTCCGGCGAGTGCCACCAGCGGTCCACCCGCGGCAGCGGCTTCAGCCCGAGCTCGGCGCGCCACGGGTCCACGAACCGGGCCACCGTGGGGTGGACGTAGAGCCGCACCCCGACGCGGTACTGGAGCCGCAGCAGCCAGCGCGGGCCGAACATCCCGGGCAGCGCCGGCGGGGCGTGGTCGCTCCACAGCACCGCCGGCTGGAGGTGGACCGACACCACCGGCAGGCCGTGCGTCTCCCGCGCCAGGAGCGCCCCGAGGCCGAACACGTTCGTGACCGCCACCCCGCCCCGCCGCGCGTGCAGGGCGTACTGGTCCTTGAGGGCGGGGCGCAGGCTCTCGAACACGGTGCGGAACCCGCGCCGCGGCTTCCACAGTTCCGGGTCGGCGACGACAGCGAGGAACCCCTCGGTCGTGCCGAGCGGCTCGAACGGGAGGCCGTGGCGGGCGACGACCTCGGCGAAGTACGGGTTGGTGGCGAACGTGACGGCGTGGCCCCGGCCGCGGAGCGCCAGGGCCAGCCCGAGCATCGGGAACACGTCCCCGGCGCTGCCGAAGGTGGAGACGACGACGTCCATTACGGAATGGTATGGACCGGCGACACGCGGAAGACGCTGTCCCGGTCGCGCCGCTCGACCCAGAACTCGACCGGCCCGGGCGTATCAGTCAGCTCGCGGGTCGTGTACGTCGATCGCCACGTCGCCCCGCCCTGCCCCCGTAGCCCTTCCGGGTGCTCCGACGTGCGCCCGCCGGCCTTGAACATGAAGTAGTAGTCGCCGCGGACGAACCCGCCGGGCGAGTCGCCGCCGATCCGCACGTTCACGGTCACGGTCTGTGTGCCGCCCTGCGGCGTCTTCGTCCGCGTGGCGTCGACGATCGTCACCTGCCGCCCGGCCGCGAGGTACATCGCCACCCCGCACCCGCCGCAGCACAGCACCATCAGCCCGCCGCCGACGAGCAGGAGGATGAGCAGCACCTTGCCGGCTCCGCCCTTCTTCTCGGGCGGCCGGTCGTCTTCGTCGCGGCGGCGCCGCCGGCGCGGCCGGTCGTCGTACTCTTCCCGGTCGTCCCGGTCCTCGCGGCGGGGGCGATCGTCGGGATTGTCGTAGTCGTCGGGGCGGCTCGGCACGGCGTCCTCCTCGTCACACACAACGTCGAAAGCCCGGGGTTCACGTCCCCGGGCTTTGCTTCGCCACCCGCGCCGCGCTATTTGCTCCCAATCTCCGCGATCATCGCCTCCGTCTCTTTGACGATCTCGGCGACCTGCTCGTCGGTCGGGCCGGTGGCCGGGAACGTCCACCGCTTCGCCACCCGCAGCCGGCTGTAGATCACCACCGTCACCTGGTCCTCGGCCTTCAGCCCCCACGCGGCCGCCGTCTTCCCGGCCGCCGGGGCCAGCCCGAACGGCACGTTCGGCGCCTTCACCTTGTTCGCCAGTTGCTGCACGGCGTCGGCGTGCTTGTCCCGGTTTTCGTCGTCCGGGAACTCGGCGTCGAGCGCGACCACCTTCGTCGTCCCGTCCGGGTTGGTGAGGGTGACCGACTTCGCCATCCCCTCGATGCGGAGGAACTGGACGAACGCGGCGAGCTTGTCCGCCCGGTACTTCGGGATCTTCTCCTCGACCGCCTCGACGAGCTTGAGGAGGCCGGAGTTCGCCAGCTCCCCCGGGTCGGCGCGGACGAACACGGCCACGACCGGACTGAGGCCGTTCTCGCCGACCAGGTCGTGCATCTTGCGGGTGCGGTCGCGGGGGTCGCGGTCCTCCGCCTTCGTCGGCGGGCTGACCTTCGGCGGGAACCGCCCGTCGGCGACGAGGAACGCCCGGAACGGGGCCGGCACCACCTCCCCGGCCTGCCCGGTCGAGGCCTTCGGGTCTTGCTTCGGCTCCTGGGCGGGGGTCTGCCCCGCGAGCAGGAGGCCGACGGCCAGGCCGGTGAAGGCGGTAAAGCCGGAGAGCCGGCGGCGGGTCATGGTCGGTCCTCTGGGGATGAGGGATGAGGGATGAGGGATGGAGGATGAATACCGGAGTAACCACGGGCGCCGGCGGCCCCGCGTCCTCGATTCATCCTCCATCCTTCATCCCTCATCCCTCCGCGACACCATTCTACCCTGACGCCCCGGCGGGCGGGCGTCAACCCGTCCGCCGACTCCCCTGTTGCCGAAGACCGCCCGCACGCGTTAGGATCGATACGTTGACCCAGGTCTCGTCGCGCTCCCACAGGTCCGACCCCATGGCCGTCGAACTCCGGTGCCCGGACTGCCGGGCCAAGCTGAAACTCAAGTCCGCCCCCGAGCCGGGGTCGGAGGTCGAGTGCCCGGAGTGCTACGCCGTCTTCGACGCGCCCGCCGACGCCGGGACCGACGAACACGCCATGCCCCCGGCCCGGTCGAAGCGCCCGGCGGCGGACGACGACGGCGAGGACCGGCCGCGGAAGAAGAAGCCGAAGGAGAAGAAGGAGAAGGCCGGCAAAGACCCGCAGACGCCGCGGAAGCGGAAGGCCAAGAAGAAGGAGACGAACAAGGCGCTGATGACGGTCCTGATCGTCGGTGGCGTGATGTTCCTCGGCGTGGTCCTCGGCATGCTGTGGTGGTTCTTCAAGCGCCAGCCGCCGGCCTACGAGCTGATGGCCCACCTGCCGCCGGACAGCACCTCGGTCCAGGGGGCGAACATCGGCCACGTCCGCCGGTACGTCGAGTTCTACAAGAAGTTCGAGGGCCAGGTGAACGACACCGGGTTCAAAAAGGCCGGTGACGCCGCCGCCAAGGCCGTCGGCAAGGCGCCCGAGGACTTCATCGACTACATGGTCACCGGCACCAACTCGAAGGGCGAGTCGGCGCTGGTCCTCAAGGCGTCGAGCGAGTTCGACGCCGGCGGGCTGGCGAAGATGAACGGGGCGAGGCCGGGGACGGCGGACGGGCGGACGTACTACACCGTGGACCCGATCCCGGGCGTGCTCAACGGCGGCCGGCTGAAGGTGTTCTCGCCGTCGAAGAAGCTGGTCGTGTTCGTGCCCGAGTCGGTGTCGGCGGGGACGTGCAACCGGATCGTCGCCGGCACCCCCGCCGACGACGGCGTGCCCGGCAAGTTCGGGGCGCTCGCCAAGCGGACCTCCCGCGGGACCGCGTGGACGCTCATCGCCCTCGACGCCTCCAACAAGCCGAAGGCGCCGGAGAAGAAGGAAGGCGCCCAGAACGCCGAGTTCGAGGGACTCCTGGCCGGGTCGGTCGGGTCGGCGAAGGCGTTCGGGCTCAAGACCAGCGTCGGGTCGCGGCACGTCCGGTTCGAGGCGATCCTCCAGTTCGGCGAGTCGGACCCGGCCCGGGCGCTGCGGGACAAGTTCCGCGACAGCCCGCTCGCCAAGGCCGACGACGCCTCGCTGGACCCGCCGCGCTACTGGAAGCAGTTCGTCTCCAGCGTCGTCGGCAACCAGAAGGTCGGGACCGAACTCTACTCGACCCTCGGGGCCACGACCTCGGGCGACCTGTTCGTCCTGTACGCCGAGTCCGAGACGATGACCATGATGGAAACCGCCGGCTCGCTCGTCGGGAAGATGACCGGGACGAGCAGTTCGGGCGGGTTCGGTGGTGGCGGCGGCGGTGGCGGGATGCCCCCACCACCAGGACAAGGCGGCCCCGGAGGCCGGGTGGGTGGGGCCGAAAAGGGCGTCGCCTTCCGACGCCGCCCGGTTCGCCCGCGGGGCGGGGTGGTGTCTAGAATCAGCGTGTGACCCCGACCGACGTCTGGCCGCCGACCCGCCCGACCGCCCCGCTCGCCGTCCTGGTGAGCGGGGGGCTCGACAGCGCCGTGCTCCTCGCCGAGGCGGCGCTCGCGTACCCGGACGTGGTCCCGATCTACGTTCGCGTCGGGATGCTCTGGGAGACCGCCGAGCGGGCGCACCTCGACCGCTTCCTCGCCGCGGTCCGCACGCCGAACCTGCGCCCGCTCGTGGTGCTCGACCAGCCGGCCGCCGACCTGTACGGCGGCGGCCACTGGAGCGTGACCGGCGCCGGCGCCCCGTCCGCCACCGCCGCCCACGACGCCGACTTCCTCCCGGGCCGCAACGTCCTGCTCTTTGCCAAGCCGCTGCTCTGGTGCCACCTGCACGGCGTCCCGGAGCTCGCCACCGCCCCGCTCGGCACGAACCCGTTCCCGGACGCGACGCCGGCGTTCTACGACGGCCTCGCCGCGATCGTGGCGCGGGGAATGAACCTGCCGCCGGTGACGATCCTCCGCCCTTACGCGAAGCTACACAAGACGGACGTGCTGCGCCGCGGCCTGCGGCTCCCGCTGCGGCACACGTTCTCGTGCGTGCGGCCGGCGGAGCTGGTGCCGTGCGGGACGTGCATCAAGTGCGGCGAGCGCCAGGCCGGCTTCCGCGACGCCGGCGTGCCGGACCCGACGGAGTACGCCGGGAGGTGACGTGGCGAACGGCCGGCGTGAGCCGGCTGGTCGTTGGTACGGGTGCCTGACACGGCGACCGGTCGCAGGCGTGGCCCGCTCGGGTATCCGTACCAACGACCAGCCGGCTCACGCCGGCCGTTCGCCGGCCCCAACACTGAGCGACAGACGGGCCACTACGAAAGACACGAGCCGGCCGCCGAGAGGTAACGATGTTCCGCGTGACGAAGGAAATCCACTTCTGCTACGGTCACCGGCTGCTCGGCTACGCCGGGAAGTGCCGCCATCTGCACGGGCACAACGGCAAGGCGGTCGTCACACTCGAATCCGCCGTGCTCGACCGGCTCGGCATGGTCGTGGACTTCTCCGAGGTCAAGCGCGTGCTCGGGAAGTGGATCGACGACACACTCGACCACCGCATGCTCCTCCACCGCGACGACCCGGCGGTGCCGGAACTGGAGCGGCAGGGCGAGCCACTGGTACTGCTCGACGCCAACCCGACGGCCGAGACCATCGCCCGCGTGATCTTCGACCACGCCGCGGCCGTCGGCCTGCCGGTCGTCGAGGTGACGCTGTGGGAGACGGAGAGCGCCTGTGCCACCGTCCGCCGCGGCGGCGACGCGCGCCCGGTGGCGGTCACGGTGCGGGAGGCACGTCCGCGGTGACGGCGCGCCCGGCCTCGCTCCGGGCGACGTAGACGGCGGTCGTCAGGTCGGCGGTCACGTTCACGGCCGTGCGGCACATGTCGAGCAGCCGGTCCACGCCGAGGACGATGGCGATGGCCCCGGCCGGCACGTCGAACTGGGCGAGGATGAGCCCGATGAGCGGCAGCGACCCGCCGGGCACGCCGGCCATCCCGGTCGCCGTCAGGATGCACAGGACCAGCACGACGATCTGCTCGTCCAGCCCGAGCGACCGGCCGAACACCTGGATCAGGAACAGCACCGTCACCGACTCGAACAGCGCCGTGCCGTTGTGGTTCATCGACGCGCTCAGCGGCAGCACGAAGTTCGACACCTCCTTCGGCACCCCGAGCTCGTCCTCGGCGCAGCGGATGGCGACCGGCAGCGTGGCGCTCGACGAACTGGTGCTGAACGCGGTCAGGATGGTGCCCTGCGACTTGCGGAAGAAGTCGAGCGGGCTCATCCCGCCGAACACCTTCACCAGGACCGGCAGCACGACGAACTGGTGCAGCCCGAGCCCGCCGAGCACGGTGAGCACGAACGCCCCGAGCGCGACCAGGAGCTTGTACCCGAACAGCGACGTGGTGCTGAAGATGAGGCAGAACACGGCGTACGGCGCGAGCGCCATCGCCCAGCGGATGACCTGCTCGGCGACGCGGTTGACGCCCTCCAGGACGTCGGTCAGCACCTTAGCGGAGTGCGGGTCGAGCCGCGCGACCGCGAACCCGACCAGGAGCGCCGTGAAGATGATCGCCAGCATCTCCTTGTCGACCATCGCCTTGAGCGGGTTCGCCGGCACGATGTCCACGACCCACTGCGCCCCGAACTCCTTCTTCTTCGCGGTCTCGATCCGCCCCTGCGCCTCCTTCCCGAACTGCGCCATGAGCCCGTCCTTCTGGTCCCGGGCGTAGTCGCCGGGGCGGACGGCGTTCACCAGCGTCAGCCCGATGGCCGCGGCGCAGGCGGTGGTGACGAGGAAGTAGCCGACGGTCTTCGCGCCGATGCGGCCGACGTTCGCCGACCCGCCGAGCCGGGTGACGCCGAGCACGAGCGACGCGAACACGAGCGGCACGATGGCGAGGAAGAGGAGGTTGAGGAACACGTCGCCGACCGGCTTGGTGACGTTCTTGACCACCCACAGCACCCACGGCTCCGGCCCGGGCGGGACCGCCGCGGCCGGCGCCCCGACCGCCGCCGCGAGCGCGTCGGCGGGCGGCAGCGGCGGCGGGGCGGTGAGCGCGTTCACCACGCACCCCACGACCGCCCCGGCGATCAGGCCGATCAGGATGCGCGTGTGCGGGACCGAGGCGGACGAGGCCATGTGGCGGCCGGGGTTGCGGTGGGGGCGGGGGCGGGAGAAACGATACCCGCCCGGCGCCGCCGAGGCTAGCCGGGCCGCACCGGCCGCCCACTCCTCGTTCCCCCGCGGAGTGGGGGGAGCGAGGAGTGTGAGGGTCAGGCCGCCGGCCCGGCGCTAGCCGCGGCGCACGCGCGAAGCTATCGTGTGGGGAACGCGCTCACCCGACGGCCCGCTCACCATGTTCGATCTGCTCATCCGCAACGGCCGGGTCGTGGACGGGTCCGGCCTCCCCTGGACCCACGCCGACGTGGCCGTCACCGGCGGCCGCATCGCCGCCGTCGGCCGCTTTCCCGAGTCGAGCGCGAAGACGACGCTCGACGCCGCCGGGAAGGTGGTGTGCCCCGGGTTCGTGGACGCACACGTCCACGGCGACCTGGCGCTGCTCGTCGACCCGTACCACGAGCCCGCCGTCCGCCAGGGCGTGACGACTTACGTCCTCGGGCAGGACGGCGTGGCGTTCGCGCCGGGCTCGCCGGCGGTGCAGGCGTACATGCGGGAGTACACCGCCGGGTTCAACGGCAACTTCCCGACGCCGGGCAAGAGCTGGCAGGGCGTCGCCGAGTACCTGGCGCTGTTCGACGGCGCGTGCGCGCTGAACGTCTGCACGCTGATCCCGAACGGGAACGTGCGGATGGAGGTGATGGGCCTCGACCCGCGGAAGCCGACCGCCGCCGAACTCGCCGCGATGCGACGCATCATCCGCGAGGGGATGGAACAGGGCGCCGTCGGCCTCTCCAGCGGCCTCGACTACGTTCCCAGCATTTACGCCGACGAGGACGAGCTTTCGGACCTGTGCCGCGAGATCGCCCCGTTCGGCGGCGTGTACGTCACCCACATGCGCGGCTACAACCCGCAGAAGGCGCCGGTGGCGCTGGAGGAAGTCTTCAACATCGGCCGCCGGTCCGGCGCCGCGGTCCACGTCTCGCACTTCAACTGCCACGCCGGGCAGACGATCCCGCTACTCGACGCCGCCCGCGCGAGCGGCGTGGACGTGACGTTCGACCTGTACTGCTACCTCTACGGCAGCACGCTGGTGTCGATGCTGACGCTGCCGCCCGAGGTGTGCGCCGGCGGGATCGCGGCGACGGTCGACCGGCTGCGGCAACCAGCCGTTCGCGCCGGGCTGCAAGACGCGTTCGAGAACCCGCGCTTCCCGATCGAGACGATCCGCCTCGCCAGCATCCCGAGCGACGAGTACCGCCACTACGAGGGCCGGGGGCTCGTCGCCGCCGCGGCCGACGCGGGGAAGTCGCTCGTCGATTTCGTGTGCGACCTGCTCGTCGCCACGAACTGTGCCGCCGGCTGCGTCATCCGCCACTTCGCCGCCCGGCAGGACGCCGACGTCCTCGCGCTGATGCGCCACCCGCTGATGATGGCCGGGAGCGACGGCATCTACGTCGGCGGCCGCCCGCACCCGCGCGGTACCGGCTGCTTCGCCCGCTACCTCGGCCACCACGTCCGTGCCGGCGACTGGTCGCTGGAAGAAGCCGTCATGAAGTGCTCGCACCACGTCGCCCGCCGCCACGGTCTCGCCGACCGCGGGCTGCTGCGTGAGGGCTTCGCCGCCGACGTGGTGGTCTTCGACCCGGCCGCGATCGCCGACCGCTCGACCTACGACGACGGCAAGGCGCTGGCAGTCGGCGTGTCGGACGTGATCGTGAACGGCGAATTCGTGCTGCGGGACGGCGAGCGCACGCCGGCGCTGCCGGGGCGGGGGTTGAAGAAGCAGAATTAACCACAGAGTCACAGAGAGCACAGAGGGAAAACCGAGAACCGAGAAAACACGATTTGAAATCAAACCCTGTCTTCCTCGGCCTTCTGTCTTCCCTCTGTGCCCTCCGTGACTCTGTGGTTAACTGTCTTGATTGGAGCGTGTCATGCGTCACCTGCTCGGCCTCGAAGACCTGTCGGCCGCCGACATCACCGCACTGCTCGACGCGGCCGCCGGGTACGTCGGGGTCGGGGTCGGCGACGTGCCGAAGCGCGACGACCTGAAGGGGAAGGTGATCGCCAACCTCTTCTACGAGAACAGCACGCGGACGCGGATGAGCTTCGGCCTCGCCGCCCGCCGCCTCGGGGCCGACACGCTCGACTTCTCCCCGGGCGGGTCGAGTACGTCGAAGGGCGAGACGTTCATCGACACCGCCCGCAACATCGAGGCGATGGGGATCGACGCCGTGGTCGTGCGGCACTCGTCGCCCGGCGCCCCGCACGTCCTCGCCCGGCACCTGGCGCCGCACGTCCGCGTCGTGAACGCCGGCGACGGCGCGCACGAGCACCCGACGCAGGCGCTGCTCGACATCTTCACCATCCGCCGGCGCCTCGGCCGCGTCGCCGGGCTCACCGTCGGCCTCGTCGGCGACATCGCCCACAGCCGCGTCGCCCGCAGCAACATCCACGGCCTGCTCAAGCTCGGCGCGAAGGTGATCGTCTGCGGGCCGACGACGCTCGTCCCGCCGGAGGTCGCCGAGCTCGGCGTCGAGATCGCCCACGACCTCGACGACACCCTGCCGCGCTGCGACGTGATGAACCTGCTCCGCATCCAGTTCGAGCGGCAGCGGAGCGGGCTGTTCCCGTCGATCCGCGAGTACCGCCTGCTGTTCGGCATGGACGGCGACCGGATGCGCCGCGCCAAGCCCGGCGTGCTCCTGCTCGCGCCCGGGCCGATCAACCGCGGCGTCGAGATCACGCCCGACGTGGCCGACGGCCCGGCGAGCGCGATCCTCGACCAGGTGACGCACGGCCTCGCGGTGCGGATGGCGGTGCTGAGCCGGCTGTGCCGCGCCGCCTGACCCGCGGGCTTGCACCCCCTTGCCCGCGTGTCCTACACTGATGCAGTCCCGCGACTCGCCCGAGGGCCGACCCGTGACCGCCCCCCTCCTGGTCACCTACTTCGACCGCCTCCCGCCCCTCAACCCGGGGGACGACGAGGAACTCTGGGCCGCCGGGGCGGGTCCGCTGGTGTCCCGGTTCAAGGACGAGGTTCGCGCGAAGTACACCGAAGGCACGCTCGCCCGCCTGTTGAGCGCCGACGACATGCGCTGCCGCCGCGCCGCGGCGCTCGCCCTCGGTCTCCTCGGCACGATGGGCTGCAACCAGGCGCTCGCCGCCCGCCTCCGCGACGACGACCCGCTCGTCCAGCGCCTCGCGTCCGACGCGCTGTGGGAGGTGTGGTTCCGCGGCGGCACGGGCGAGGAGAACTGGGCGCTCCAGCAGGCCGTCCGCGAGAGCGAGCCGAGCGCCCGCAAGGTGGCGCTCGACGACCTCGTGGAGCGCGCCCCCGAGTTCGCCGAGGCGCGCAACCAGCGGGCGATCTGGTTCTTCAAGCAGGGGCAGTACCCGAAGGCGATCGCCGACTGCGAGGTGGTGCTGCGGCTCAACCCGGTCCACTTCGGCGCCGCGGCCGGCATGGGCCAGTGCTTCCTGAAGCTGAAGAAGCCCCGCGCCGCCCTCCGCGCCTTCCGCCAGGCGCTCGACATCAACCCCACGCTCGAACACCTCCACGACACCATCCGCGTCCTCCGCGAGGCGCTGGACTCGGAATGACCCGCGTCCCGCCGCTGCTGGCGGTCGACATCGCCGCCGTCGGGGCCGCCGTCGCGCTCGCCCTGATCGGGGTGATCGCGGCCGGGGTCGTCCTCAGCTACTTCAGCGGCGTCGCGCCGGTCGTCGAGCGCCACACCGGCCGCCCGTGGAAGCGCAGCGCCGTCATCACCCGCCCGCTCCTCCAGTGGGAGCGCGTCAACCTGTACCTGGCGCTCGAGGCGCTCCGCACCGCGGTGCCGCCCGGCCACCCGGTCATCGGGATGGGCTACTGGAACGAACTCACCCCGGCCCTCGCCGCGAACGCCTCGCGCCACGCGCCCGTCGAGTACGGCGTCCGGCCGGTGTCGCTCACGGCCTCGACGAAGGTCGTGGTGTCCGGCCTGTACCTGCTCGCTCCGCCGGGGCTGGCGCCGTTCGCGGCGATGCTCTCGCGCACCTCCCTCGACGTCCTCGCCCCGACCGCCGACGACGCCCAGAAGGCGCTCGACGCAATCCTCTCCGAGGCCCGCGAGCGGAACGTGTTCCGCGGGCAGGTGCTGATGGTCGAGCAGGCCGGGCCGGCGGGCGCCGACGGCGAGCCGGACTTCCAGATCCGCTTCCACGACCTGCCGGCGGTGAGCCGCGACCAGATCGTCCTGCCGGACGACGTGCTGAAGGTGGTGGAGCGGAACGTCGTCGGCCTGCTCGCCCACGCCGACACACTCCGCCGCGCCGGCCGCGGGACGCGCCACGGCGTGCTGTTCCACGGCCCGCCCGGCGTCGGCAAGACGCTGGTGACGAAGTACCTCGCCCGCGCCTGCCCGCAGTACACGGTCATCCTGCTCACCGGCCGGCAGCTGCGCCTCGTCCGCGAGTCGTGCCAGCTCGCCCGACTGTTGCAGCCGGCGCTCGTCGTCATCGAGGACGTGGACCTGATCGCGCTCGACCGCGCCGAGAACCCGGACACGACGCTGCTCCACGACCTGATGGACCAGATGGACGGCCTCGGCACGAAGGCCGACGTGATCTTCCTGTTGACGACGAACCGCCCGCGCCTGTTGGAGCGTGCCCTCGCCGCGCGGCCGGGCCGGGTGGACCAGGCGGTGTACTTCCCGCTCCCCGACCGCGACTGCCGCCGCCGCCTGTTCGCCCACTTCACCCACGGCCTCGACCTGCTCGCCGTGGACGTGGACCCGCTGCTCGACCGCACCGAGGGCGCGAGTCCGGCGTTCATCGAGGAACTCTTCCGCAAGGCGGCGCTCCTGGCCGCCGAGCGCGGCGAGAAGTCCGACCCGCTCAAACTCACGACGGCGGACTTCGAGAACGCGCTGCGCGAGCTGGTCGAGTTCGGCGGCGCCCTGACGCGCAACCTCCTCGGCTTCCGCGACGAGCCGGACGGCGGCACCGGCGGGATGGGATTCGGCCCGCGATAACTCCGCAATCCCCGGGCGCGGGCGGCGAACCACCGCTAGCCCGGCGTGAGGCGCGCCGGTAGTCTGGGTGCGTTCGCCCGCGCCCGTCCGGGAGTCGCCGATGCCCGTCTGCGAGTGCCTGTCCGCGTTCGCACTCCGCGCCGTCGGCGAGCGGGTGGACGTGCTGTTCCGCCTCGCCACCGACCACGCCTCGGACCACTCCCGCCGCCTCCTCGACTCGCTCGAAGCGTCCAACCGCAGGGCGTGGCGGGCGCTCGAGGTCGCGCTCGCCGGCGAGTCGCTGTGGACGTGGTTCGACCGCGAGGAGACGAAGGCGCTCCGCCGCGAGATCAAGGCGTTCGTCGACACCGTCGAGTTCCCCGAACTGGCCGGGCGCGACGAGTTCCGCGGACAGTGCCTCCGCGAACTGCGCGACGCCCTCGGCAAGGGCGTGCTCCTCGGCCGCCTCGTCACCGGCGACCTCGTGACCCAAGCCGGCGCGTTCGCCCGCCACGCCGACCCGCACGCCCTGCTCGCCGCCGAGAAGGACGCGCTGAACGACCTCGGTACCCAGGTCGCGGGCGCCGGCTTCCCCGCCCTCGGCAGGCTCCTCGCCACGCCGGCGCACGCCGGGCAGTCGGTCGTGGTCGTCGCCGTGCGCTACTTCTTCCGCCGCGAGATCGAGCGGAACCCGGAGCTGTTCCAGGGGCTCCAGTTCTCCGCGACGGAGGCGCTGGCCGAGGCCCAGCAGGCCGGGTTCGACCGACTCGCCGGTGTACTCGACGGGCAGACCGAGCACCTCGACGAGGCACTGGCGGCGGTCGCGGCGCAGCTGGTCGCCGAGGTCCGCGCCGTCGGCGCCGGGGTGCGGCGCGTCGAGGACTCGGTGAAGGGCGTGCAGGACTCGGTGGAGCTCGTTCACGACTCGGTGAGGGGCGTTGAGAGCCGGGTGGCGGACATTCACCTGTCGGTCGAGTACGCGACCGCCGCGGCGATGGCGGCCCAGGCGGCGGCCGAGTCGCACGCCGCCGACACCGGCCGCAAGCTCGACGACCTACACGGGCGCATGGCGGCGCTCCTCGACAAGCTCGACCTGCTCGACAAGCCGGTCGAGCCGAAGCACAGCCTGTCGATCCGTACCGACCGCGAGCGCGAGCTGGTGAAGGAATTGCTCGACCAGGTCCGCGGCCTGCCGGACGACGCCCGCGCCGCCCGCCCGGGGCTGGTGACGGACATCGGCAAGCTCCAGCTCGCGGTCGGCGACTTCGGCGGCGCCGGCGAGTCGTTCGCGGTCGCGGCGGCGGTGGCGGCGTCGGCCGGCGAGCGGGCGGAGGCGCTGCACAACGCCTACCGCGCCAAGCTCGAACAGGACGACTTCGCCGGCGCGCTCAACGACCTGCGGGCGGCGGTCGGGCTCGACCCGGCGCGGTTCGCCCCGTTCCCGTTCGACAAGTACCCGCCCGACCGCATCCTCGGGGCCGGCGGGTTCGGCGTCACGTTCCTCTGCCGGCACCGGCTCACCGGCGCCGCCGTGGCGGTGAAGGCGATCCACGACGCCGGCCTCGACCGCGACGCGGCCAGCGTGCTGAAGGAGGCGATGACGCTCGACCAGCTCAAGCACCGGGCGATCGTCGGGCTGCGCGACTGCGGGTTCGCCGACGAGGCGAACCACCGCCGGCCGTACCTCGTGATGGAGTTCTTCGACGGCCCGACGCTCCAGACCTACGTCGAGCGGAACGGCCCGATCCCGCTGCCGGACCTCCTCCCGCTGGCCCGGACGCTCGCCGGGGCGCTGAAGGCGGCACACGACCAGGGCGTGCTCCACCGCGACATCAAGCCGGCGAACGTGATGGTGAACCGGGTGGTCAGCGAGACCGAGTCCGGCCGGCGCTGGCGGTGGGACGTGCGGGTGATCGACTTCGGCCTGGCGATGCCGGCGGCGGTCCTCACCGGCTCGACGGCGCGCGGGCAGACGATCTACGGCTCGGCGATCGCCGGCACGCTCGACTACGCCGCGCCGGAACAGCTCGGCAAGCTGCCGGGGGTGAAGGTCGGCCCGCCGGCGGACGTGTACGGGTTCGCCCGGACACTGTGCTTCGCCCTGTTCAAGACGACCGAGCCGACGAACCGCCACTACAACATGCTG
>JAFKFQ010000160.1 GCA_017308215.1 bacterium
CACCGCCGACGCACACCACTGCCTGACACGCCCCTGGCGTGCCGACGCGGAACGGGTCGTCGCCGAGGTGGCGGTCGAACGTGAAGTACGGGCAGCCGACCAGCCGCTCGCGCGGTCCGTGGCGGGCCGGCGTCACCGGCGGGCACGGGCCGCGGGCGAAGTCGGCGCAGGCCAGCCCGTGCTCGACGTGTAGTTCTCGCGGCTTCTTCGTCTTCGCGTCGACCCGGTCCCAGTCGTACAGCCGGTAAGTGATGTCGCAGGTCTGCTGGACCTCGAACATCAGGATGTCCGCCCCGATGGCGTGGACCGTGCCGGCTTCGAGGAACACGCAGTCGCCGGGGTTCGGCGTGTAGCTGTGGAGCGTCTTCGGCGTGGTCTTCGCGGCTAGTGCGGTGCGGAAGTCGGCGGCCGTCACCCCGGGGCGGAACCCGGCGTAGATGCGGCTCGTCGCCGGGTTCGCCTCGACGACGTACCACGCCTCCGTCTTCCCGACCGCCCCCGGCACCGCCGCCGCCGCGCGGGAGTCGTCGGGGTGGACTTGCACCGACAGTTCCTGGCGTGCGTCGATGAACTTGAGCAGCAACGGGAAGCGGCCGTTGACCGGCTTCGCACTGCCGAGGACGGCGACCGGGTCGGCGACGAGCAGGTCGCGGAGGGTGGCACCGGCGTGCGGCCCGTCAGCGACCCGGCTGGGACTGCCGTCCACATCGGACAGCACCCACGCCTCACCGACCGGCCCGTCGAACGGCGCCGGCCGGCGGAGGAAGCCCGGGAGCCGCCGCCCGCCCCACAGGTTCTCCTTGAAGATCGGCTCGAACCGGAGCGGCGGCAGGGCGCGGGGCATCGGCGGGTTCCGGGGCGCGGGCGTACCCGATAAGGATACGCCACGCCGCCCTCCCCCGCCAACCGGAGCTCACGCCCGGGCGACGAGCGAGACGTAGAAGCCGTCCTGGTAGATCACTTCGGCTGAAGCGAGTCCGCGCGCCGCGAGCGCGGCGGTCATCCACGACCACGGCTCGGGGTAGTCGAACTCGCCGATGTGGGCGATGAACTGCTCCCGCTCGGCCGGCGTCGCGGCGACCCAGGTCTCGCGGACCTCATCAAACAGGCGAGCGAGGAACGCCGCCCGCGTCTCCCCCTCGGCGCGGACCGTGTCGCCCCAGATGAGCCACCCGCCCGCAGCCAGCACTCGGGCGATGTCGTCGAGAACGCCCGCCTTCGCGTCCGTCGGGAAGTGGTGGAGCGAAAACCCGGCGAGCACCACGTCGAACGCGCGGGCGGGGAGCGTGGCGAGCGTCCCGGCGATGTCGCCACACACCAGCCGCCGCGTCGCCGCGTCCGGG
The DNA here is from genome assembly GCA_017308215.1 of bacterium. Classification (GTDB taxonomy): domain Bacteria; phylum Planctomycetota; class Planctomycetia; order Gemmatales; family Gemmataceae; genus Urbifossiella. Next base: position 1,344 of record JAFKFQ010000160.1, read on the forward strand.
TCGAGTCCCGGCGCCGGCCGGCGGGCGTGCAGGTCGAGCGCGCCCGCCGAGAGATCGACGCCGACGTACTCGCTCACCCGGCTGCCGGCGAGCACCGCCGCGGCCGCCCGGCCGTCGCCGCAGCCCAGGTCGAGGACGCGGACCGGGCCGCCGCGGCGGGCGAGCGATGCGCGGGCGCCGCCCTCGATCTCCGCGTGGCGCATGTGGTTCGCCCGCGTGATCCGGTCGTACAACTCCCATTCGCGGAACAGCTCGCTCGACATGGGTCAGTTCGTCGGCTGCGCGCCGAAGCAGTACAGGTGATCCCAGGTGCGGACGTACAGCCGGCCGTTGGCGACCGCCGGCGAGGCGTATACCGTCTCCTTCAACTCGTTCGTCGCCAGCACCTTGAACTCCGGCCCGGCCTGCACCACCAGCCCGATGCCCTCGCGGCCGATGACGATGATCTTCCCGTCGGCCGCCACCATGTTCCCGCGGTAGATCTGCTTCGCCGGCAGGTTCTGTCGGTAGAGCTGCTTGCCGGTCTTGGCGTCGAGCGCGGTCAGCGGGCCGTCCTTGAGCAGGTAGATGATGTTGCCGACGCGCAGCGGCGAGACCACGTCCGGCGTCTCCTTGAACCGCCACAATTCGGCCGGGTTGTCCTCGTCGATCTTGCCCTTGGCGGCGGTCGGGTCGAACGCCACCGTCGGGCCGTTCTTGCACGACGGCACCACGATCAGGTCCGGCGTCACGAGCGGGCACGACACGAACCGCCACGCGCCGTTCGTGGTCGGGTTCAGCCCGGCGACGCGCCACACCTCCTCGCCGGTGTCGAGCCGGTGGCCGGTGCAGTAGTCGTTGCCGTGGGCGACGAGCAGCGCCTGCCCGTTCGGCCCCTCCCACACGAACGCCGACGCGTACACGTCCGGGCTCTCGCCCTTGCCGTACCCGGGCCGGTCCACGACCCACAGTTCCTTCCCGGTCGCCGCCTCCAGCGCGACGAGCTTCTGGGCGCCCTTGTGCATCACCTGGAGGAACAGCTTGTCCTTGTGCAGGACCGGGGTCCAGTGGATGCCGAATTGGATGCCGACCTTGCCGTACTTCGCCACGTCGAGCGACCACCGCTCCACGCCGGTGAAGTCGAAGCAGGCGAGTTTCATGTTCCCGGCGAACGCCCACACGTGCTTGCCGTCGGTGCTGCACGACGCCGAGGCGTCGTTCCCCTCGTCCCCGCGGCCGCCGCGGCCGGACGGCCCGCCGAGGCTCGCCTTCCACTTCTCCTTGCCGTCGGTGCCGTAGCAGAGGAGCGACGTGCCGTTGGCGTCGAGCGAGGTGAAGAAGATCTTGTCGTTCCAGATGACGGGCGTGGACGAGCCCCGGCCGGGGAGCTTGGCCTTCCAGACGACATTCTTGTTCGGCCCCCACTCGGTTGGGACCGAGCCGGCGGCGTGGCCGTCGTTCTTGGTGCCGCGCCACTGGGGCCAGTTGTCGGCGGCGGCGGGGGACGCGAGCAGAACCGCGGCGAGGGCGCCGGGGATGATCAGGCGGGTGAGCACGGGGGACTGGCTCCGAACGGGACGGCGAAGGCAGGTCCGGGCCAGCGTATCCGAACCCGCCGTTCGGTTCAACGGACCAGTTCCGGGAGATACTTCACCGGCAGCGTGCCGTGGCCCAGGACCTGTTCGTGGAAGGCGCCCAGGTCGAACGCGCCGCCGCGGCGGCGCTGCACGTCCTGCCGCAGCCGGTAGAACGCGGTGCGGCCGACGAAGTACGTCGAGAGCTGCGTGCTGCTCTGCTTGGCCCGGGCGATCTTGCCGACGGCCTCCGCCTCCGTCTGGAACCCGCGCTGCATCAGGAGCGCCAGCGCCTCCTCGTCGGTCATCCCGGTGCAGTGCATGCGGTGGTCGAGGATCGCGTTCAGCACCGCCCGCAGGTAGAACTTCAGCTGGTGCAGCCGCAGTGACAGGTCGCCGTTTCCGTAGCCCTGGTCGAGCATCATCTGCTCGGTGTAGACCGCCCAGCCCTCCGCGAAGACGCCCGAGTACAGCACCTTCCGCACCAGCGACGGGCAGCGGTTCGAGTACGCCAGCTGGACGTAGTGCCCCGGGTATGCCTCGTGGATGGTGAGCACCCGGAGCATCGGCGTGTTGTACTCGCGGAAGAACGTCGCCACCCGCTCGGCGCTCCAGTCGCGCGGCGGTGGGGCGACGGCGTAAAGGCTGTCGGCCTTCGGGTCGAGCGGCGGCGCCGGGTTCAGGTACGCCGCCGAGAACCCGCGCTGGAACTCGGGCATCTCCACGATCTTGCACGTATCCGGGTCGGGTAGCGTGAGGATCTTCTTCTCGCGGATGAAGGTCCGGACGCCGTCCACCGTCTTGCGCACGTCGGCGAGGAGATTTTCGGGGCGGCCGTGGTCCTTGCCGAGTTCGGCGAGCACGGCGGCGGTGGTGGCGCGGCGGCCGTCGGCGTCGTCGGGCGGGACCGGGCGGCCGGGGAAGTGCTTCGCCCACAGCTGCTTCGCCACGTAGTACATCTCGCGCTCGACCCGGTCCGCCTCGGCCTCGGCCAGCGCGAGTACCTCGGCCGCGGTCAGGCCGGCGTCGAGTTCGAGTTCGAGCTTGCGGGCGAACTTCGCGGCGCCGAGCCGCCACTCACCCGTCGAGCGCGGGAGCAATTCCTTTTCAAGCCACTCCTGGTAGTCCTTCAGCGCGGCAACCGCGGCACGGCACGGCGTCGCCAGCGGCTCGGCGCCGGGCGTCTCCTGTGCGAACTCCCAGATGTCCTTCTCGTAAAACGCGATCGCGCCGCGGTTGCGCTTGATCGTCACTTCGGTGAGGATCTTCGGCGGGTTCTTCAGCCCGGCCTTTGCGGCGGCGACCACCTTCGGGATCTCGGCGATCCGCTTCGCCGCGTTCTGCACGTTCCGCTCGCGCGGCAGCGTTGATTGCGTGAACAGCAGGAACACGCTGTCCGAGATGAACTCGCCGTAGACGCGCGGGTCGTACTCGAAGCGGTTGTCGTTCGCGGCGCTCCACAGCGAGTAGTCGAGGCTGTGGGTGAAGATCTCGAAGTCGATCTGCCCGTCCCGCGACAGCTTTTTGACGTCGATCTTCTTCTTCACGTCGGCGAGCGCGGCGCGGGTCGCCTCGACCTCCTTCGCCCGGGCGAGCGGTGAGAGGTCGTCCATCCGGTCGTCGTGGTCGTGGTTCCCCTGCTGGGTGGCGTACACCGGGTGGCGGCGGAACTCCTCGTCGAGGTAGGCCTTGAAGTACTCGGCGAGGCGGGTGTCCTCCGCCGTCGCGGCGGCGGGCGGCTGGGCGGCGGGTGCGGCCATGACGGCGGTGACCAGGAGTACGGGAAGGACGGGCGCGAGGCGGGACATGGCGGTTCTCGCAGGGTTACGGGACGACCTGCCAGCGGTCGGGGTCGAAGCGGAGAATCGTGACACCCTCGGGCGCGGCTACGTCCGTTGCGCCGAGGGCGACCAGTACGGCAACGGCGTACCCGGCGGAGCGGGCACGCTCCAGTGCCACCAGATCGGCGTCGAGCGCGGCCGGGTTCGTGCCGCTCACGAGGGAAATAGCCGCCAGCCGACGGTCCGGGGTGCCGTACTCACCGAGTTGCCAGACGAGCAGGTCCGGCTGGCGGCCGGGAAGCGCGTCGGCCTGGACCATCAGGTGTCCGAGCCCGAGGCGGACCGGCAGCGCCTTGTCCCAGAGGCGGCGGAACTGGTGGTAGAACTCGCGCACGACCGCCCGCTCGCGCTCCTTGCGAGCGGCGGCGGGTGCGTCGGCGTCGGCCGGCGAATAGTCGAGCGTACCCTTCCCGGCGAACCGCGGGTGGAGGAGGTTCAGCGCCTCGGTCACGAGGTCGAGAAACGGGTGCGGCACGGCTACAACCCAGAACGGAAACCGCGAATGAGACAGGATAACAGGATGAACAGGATACCGAGCCGAAGACAGGGTTGGGTTCGGTATCCTGTTCATCCTGTCCATACCCCTCTTCGCTACCCGATCGCGTCCTTCCACTTCTTGACGCGGCTCTTGTCGATCACCCCGTCGCGCTTGCCGCCGGCGCACGCCGACCCGCGGACCGCGAAGTAGTCCGGCACCACGCCCTTCAGTTTCGGCAGGTGCTCCGGCTTCAGCGATCCGCCGACCGCCACCTTCGTGTACACCCGGCGCAGCCCGTCCACCAGTTCCGCGAGCTCGGCCGGCTTGATGAAGTCGAGCAGTGTCTTCGAGTCCTTCACGCACGTGTCGATGAGCACGGCGCGGAACCGGAATCGCTTGGCGAACTTCGCCACCTCCGCCGGCGGGATCGACTTCGCTCGCTCCCAGTCGGCGTAGGCCACCGCCACCATCTCCATCCCGGCCGGGAGCTGGCGGCGGGCGTCGAGCAGGTCTTCGCCCCAGCCGGGGGTGTGCGCGTAGTTGGCGAGCCCCCACTTCACGTAGTCGAGCTTGAGTTCGAGGTGCCAGTGCGCCTCCGTCAGCGCATTCGGCCCCCACTCGCCGAGCGCGGCGCTGACCGGCACCCGGCCGTTCACCGCCTCGACCACCCGCCCCACCACCTCCGGCTCGGCGACGCCGAGCGCGCCGCGGGCCGGTTCCTTCACGTCGATCAGGTCGGCGCCGCCGGCCAGGGCGTCGTCCACCTCGTCGGCCGAGCGGACGCTGACGAGCAAACCGGGGGTGTCGGGCATGGGGTGAGTCCTTTCAGGCGGTCGGGCGAACGGCCGGCGTGAGCCAGCTGGTCGTTGTGCGAGGTACCTGGTCCAACGACCAGCCGCCTCACACCGGCTGTTCTTCGCCCATCAACAACTCGCTCATTCGAAAAATCGTCACCAACCGGAGCGTTCGGGTGGGAGTTCGCGTCTGCCGCGAATTCCTGCGCCGGGTCGTAGTACCGGCACCCGACCAGCTCCGCCTCGCCGACGATCCCACCCCGCAATGCGGCCAGCGCCCGCGGCCCGGAGGCGGTCGCGGACGCTCACCCCTTGGGCCGCTCGTCCACCAGCTTTCCCGCGTGAATCCGCACGCGCCCGGTGCGGCGCGTCACCCCCACGAGCTTCACCCCGCCGCCGGGCGACGGGCTCGCTCGTGGTGAGCGGATGGGGGCCGGGGGGCCGGTTTTACCGGCCGATCCGCCGAGTTCGGCTTTTGCCAAACTCCGGGGGGTGAGCTAAAGGATACGTACACTGGTGGCTCTCCGTCTGCGCCGGGTCACCCCTGGGTCATCGCCTCACGCCCCTGTTCGGCCAACCATGCCCGTCAAACTGGTCAGCCAGGAAGAACCGCTGCCCGGTTACCGGCTGCTCGAGCGGCTGGGCCGCGGCGGGTTCGGCGAGGTGTGGAAGGTCGAGGCGCCCGGCGGCCTGCTCAAGGCCATGAAGTTCGTGTTCGGCGACCTAGACGCGGCCGACGAGGAGAGCCGCCCGGCCGAACAGGAGCTCAAGGCGCTCCGGCGCGTCCAGACCATTCGCCACCCCTACGTCCTGTCGCTGGAGCGGTACGACATCATCGACGGCCAGCTCATGATCGTCATGGAGCTGGCCGACGAGAACCTGTGGGACCGGTTCCGCCGGTGCCGCAGCCAGGGGCTCCCGGGCATCCCGCGCGACGAGCTCCTCCGCTACATGGAGGAGACCGCCGAAGCCCTGGACCTGATGAACAGCCACTACCAGATTCAGCATCTGGACGTGAAGCCGCAGAACCTGTTCCTCGTCCACCAGCACGTCAAGGTCGGCGACTTCGGGCTGGCGAAGCTCCTCGAGGGCGTCCGCGCCACGGTCACCGGCGGCGTCACCCCGGTGTACGCCGCCCCGGAGACGTTCGAGGGCTACGTCTCGCGGTTCTCCGACCAGTACAGCCTCGCCATCGTCTTCCAGGAACTCCTGACCGGGGCGCGGCCGTTCAACGGGGCGAACACCCGCCAGCTGCTGATGCAGCACCTCAACGGCACCCCGGAGCTCGGCGCCCTGCCGCTCGGCGACCGGGCCGCGGTCGCGCGGGCGCTGAACAAGAAGCCGGACGACCGCTGGCCGAGTTGCACCGAGCTGGTCCGGGCGCTGAAGTTGTCCGGCCTCCCGACCCCGCCCGCCACCCCGACCCCGGCGCGGACCCCGACCGACCGCCCCTCGGCCCAGCCGCCGACCGCGTCCGACGCCGGCCCCACGTCCGAGTGGGCGACCCGCGTCCAGCTCGGCGCGCCCGGCGGGCGCGGCCTGGTGGACCCGGCCGGCGGCGTCAAAGATCCCACCCCCCGCGCGCCCGCCGGCCCGATGCCGGCGCTGGTCACCGTCGGCCCGGCCGGGACCGTCATGCCGCGGCTGGTGACGCCCTCCGGGTCGAACCCCGGCACCGCGCCCGCCCCGGCGGTCACGCTGCACCGCCCGGTCGTCGTCCAGACGGCGCGGATGAACGCCCTCGGGATCGCCCCGCCGGAGCGGAGCGGCGACGGGGCGCTGTTCCCCGCCCTGGTCGTGGCGGTCGGCGGCATCGGCCGGCAGATCGCCGACCAGCTCCGGCAGGTCGTGAGCGACCGGTACGGGCACCCCGACAAGGTGCCGAACCTGCGGTTCCTGGCGATCGACACCGACCCGGACGCCCTCCCCGGGCTCGCCCCGGACGGGGCCGAGGCGCGGGGCCTCGTCCTCGCCCGGCTCAACCGGTCGGTCCACTACATGCAGCACACCGGCCTCCCGCCGGTGGACCAGTGGCTCCCGCCCGGCGCGCTGTACAAGCTCCCGCGCAGCCCGGCGTCGGCGGCCGGGGTGCGCGCGTTCGGGCGGCTCGCACTGTTCGACCACTTCCGGGTCATCGCCCAGCGGGTCCGGCAGGAGATCGAGACGTTCCTGACGGACGAGCCGCTGACCCGGGCCGAGCAGGCGACCAAACTCGGGCTGCGGACGAACCGCCCGCGGGCGTACGTCCTCGCCGGGCTCGGCGGCGGCACCGGGGGCGGGATGTTCCTCGACCTCGCGTTCCTCATCCGCCAGGAGCTTCGGGCCGTCGGGTACATCCGCCCGGAGGTGGACGGCGTGTTCTTCGTCCCGCCGGCGGAAAAGCACTCGCCGCGGACCGGGGCGCTGGGGAACGCCTACGCGGCGCTCACCGAGCTGCACCACTTCCAGGCCCGGAAGACGCGGTACGTCACCACCTTCGACCGGGCCGAGGCGCCGGTCCAGGACGGCGAGGCGCCGTTCGCCCGGGTGGCCGTGCAGGTGCTCCCGAAGGGGGTGGACCCGAAGGGCCGGGCGCTGGCCGCCGGCCGCGCCGCCCGGATGCTGTTCAACGAGATCCTCACCCCCGCCGGGCGCGAGATCGACCAGCTCCGCGACATCCACCGGAACGCCAACCCAATGCCGGTGCCGACGTGCCAGTCGTTCGGCCTGTTCCGGCTGACGTGGCCGCGCCCGGAAGTGCTGGCGGCGGCGACGCGGCGGTTCGCCCAGCGGCTGCTGAAGCAGTGGGCGGTGAAGGACGCGGGCGGGCTGAAGGAGCCGATCCGCACCTGGCTCGACGGCGAGTGGGCCAACCGGAAGCTCGGGTACGAACCGGTCTTCGACGGGTTCCACGAGGCGGCCCGGGCGGCGCTCCGGGAAGACCCGGAGAAGGTGATCGACGCGTTCATCGACCCACTCCGCACCCGCACCCCGTCCGCGTCGAAGCTGGACGTGGGCACGATCATCCCGGTGCTCGAGCAACTCCTGTCGCTGGTCGGCCGGCCGGACGCCGAGGAGGAGGCGCAGAAGGGGGCACTGCACGCCCCGCTGATGGCGAAGTACCACGAGTGGGCGAGGGACGCCGACGCCCAGCTCGCGCTGATGACCGTCACGTTCATCGAGCAGCCGCAGTACCGGCTGGCGGGGGCGGAGGAGGCGGTCCGCCAGATCGCCGACCGGCTCAAGCGGCAGGTCGAGGCGCTGGAGTCACTCCACGCCGAGGTGGTGAAGGCGGCGAAGGCCGACTTCAAGAACATGCTCGCCGAGATCGGCGACAAGGAGAACCGGAACGCGACGTGGAAGGGGCCGGGCACGGTGGTGGTGCTCGACCTGTTGCGGAAGTACGCCCGCAGCCACCTGAACGCGACGATCCTGACGCTGTGCCTGTCGGCGTACCGGAAGCTCCTCGGGGCGACGCCCGAGTACCTCCGCGAGGTGAGCATGTGCCGGGCCGGGCTGGAGACGTTCCACGCCGCCTTCGACGAGTCCGTCCCGGAGGCCGGCGCCGCCGGGCCGGGGAAGCTGATCCTCCCCGAGGGGTGCGCGACCCTCGACGACGCCGCCGACCGGTTCCTCGCCGGGCTCAACCCGGACGAAGTGCTGGCGTTCGACCAGCGGTTCCAGAAAGAGGTCGGCAAGAAGTTCCGGGGCGTGGCGGCGGTGTGCCTGAAGCCGAACGAGAAGGGGGCGGCGTTCCGCGAGGCACTGACCACCCGCGCCCGCGAGTTCCTCGACGGCCGGCTCGACGCGGCCGACCCGGCGGCGGTGTTCTTCCGCAACCGGACCGGGAGCCAGGCCGACCACCCGCTGATCGGCGAGGCGTTCGACGGGGCCGCGCCGGACCTGCCGGGCGGCGGGATGCGGCCGGACGAGGCGACGATCCTGGCGGCCCCGCCGGGGCCGGACGGCGACCGGTTCCGCGCGGTGGTGGCCGAGGCGCTGCCGAACGTGGACTTCACGCCGGCCCCGCTCCCGGACGACATCGCCTTCTACCGCGAATACCCGCGTCTGGAACTGGCGGGCCTCCCGCAACTCGGCCAGTACGCCCGGGAGGCGTTCGACGCCCTCCTGACCGGTGACCACCCGCCCCACGCCCGAGCGGACGTGCCGTGGACACCCGTCATTTAGCGACCAACAACCAAGGCCCAATCAACGGGGCGGCGCCGCGACCAGTCCGGCCGCGACGAGCCCGTTCAGCACGAACTGCACCGCGATCCCAGCGAGCACCAGGCCAAACACGCGGTCGAGGACGTGGACCCCCGTCTTCCCCAACCGCCGTTGGATCGGCTCGGCCAGCCGCATGCAGACGTAGCACACCACCCCCGTCAGCGCGATCGCCAGGAACACCAGCCCGACCGAGGCGGTGTCCGGTGCCTGCGCCATCAGCACCGTCACCGTCGAGAGCGCCGCCGGGCCGGCGAGCATCGGGATCGCCAGCGGGGCGATGGCGACCTCGGTCGCCGCCGCCGTTTCCTCCGGCTCGGGCGGCTCCTCCTGCGTCGTCCGCTGGGCCCGGATCATGTCGAGGGCGACGACGAACAGCACCAGCCCGCCGGCGATCTGGAACGCCGGGAGCGTCAGCCCGAGCACCCGGAAGGCGATGTTCCCGGCTGCCGCGAACCCCATCAGGATGATCGACGCGGCCACGCTGGCGACGAGCGCGGTGCGCCGCCGCTTCTCCGCGGGGAAGCGGGCGGTGAGCGCGATGAACGCCGGGACCGTCCCGGGCGGGTCCACGAGGAACAGGACCGAGACGAACGCGGTGGTGGCGAAGTCGAGCATCCGGGGTGTTGTACGGAGCGGGTTCCCTTGCCGGGGGCGGGCCGGGCTGGGATGATGACGACCCACGGGCGCGTGGTGGAACGGCAGACACAGCGGCCTTAAAAGCCGCGGGCGGGCGACCGCCGTGCGGGTTCGAGTCCCGCCGCGCCCATTGGAACGGTCGGACCAGACCGGACGAGATCGGACACCAGCGGACTAACCCGCCCAAGGCCAACGGGTTCCGCCGATGGTGTCCGGTCCTGCCCGGTCCGGGCCGCCGTGGTCCGCGTCGGGATTTGCGTCGCGCTCGCGTCGGAACGGGCGTCGCCGCGGACCGCCTTCTCGAAGTCCGCCTCCACGGTTTGCAGGTAGTGGCCGAGGGCGGCCTTCGGGGTGTTCCCCACCCAAGCCGTCACGACGTGGATGGGGTGGTCCCGCATCAGGTCGGTCTCCAGGCTCGACCGGAGGTTCTGGAACACCCGGGGCCATCGCTTGAGCCCGACCCGGCGGATCAGCTTCTCGAACGTCGTCCGCAGGTTCGTGTTCACCCACCCGCCGGGCTTCTGGCAGGTCTCGCGGTAGGCATTTCCCTGCGGCCCGCCGACGACGTACACCTCGCCCGCCTCCGCCAGTTCCCAGGCGTCCTCGAGGTACGGACGCAACCGGGCGAAGACCGGCACCACCCGCGACTCCCGGCCCTCCAGGTGCTCGGTCTTCGGCGACTCGACGACCATCCGCCCGGCGGCCAGGTCCACGAACTCCCACCGCAGCGACAGCATCTCGGACGGGCACCGCAGCCCGCCGAACCGGGCGAGCGCGATGATGACCCGCCACGTCGGGTTGGCCGCGTCGAGCAGCCGTCGGGTATCGGCCTCGGTGACGTAGTGCAGCCGGTCGGCCGGGTTGACGTTCTTGCCCTTCACGTCCGCGAACGGGTTCGCGGCGAGCAGCCCCAGCTTCACCGCGTGCTTGAACAGCATCTTGGCCGTCTTGAGCCGGCGGTAGGTGGTCGCCGGCGCCAACTCCTTGTCCTGGTAGAACTGCTTGAACCGTTCCGCGGCGGCGACCGTCACGGTCCGCACGTAGGTCTCGGCCCCGAGCACGGCCGCGAGGTCGGCGGTCACCCGGCGGATCGTCACCAGCGTGGCCGGCTTGGTGTGGCCGTCGGCCTCGCGGCCGGTGATGTACTCGTCGAGGAACGTGCGCAGCTTCTGGGACTGCCGGGCGGCGACAAGCCCGACGGCGACAAGCTTGGCGTGGGTGGCGTCCGGCAGCGCTGCCACCCAAGCGGCGGTCTGCGGGTCCACGGCCACCCCGCCGGCGAGCGCGCCGACCAGCGCCTCGACCCGCAGTTCGAACGCCGCCGCGACCTTCTTGCTCACCTTCCCGAGGTAGATGGTCTTCTTCTTCCGTCGGTCCGTCGGGCAAGGGAATTGGATGCGGACGTTCCCCTTGCCGTCAGTGCTGATGCTCGCCATCGGTGCCTTTCTGGGCGCGACGCTGCCACGCCCGTTGAAGGGGTCAGGAGAATACCCGGCGGCACGCCCGTCGGGGTAGAGCGATCAGGGGTCAGTCGAACAGGCCGGGCGAGGCTGCCGCCGCCAGCTCCAGCGCACGGCTCGGGACGGGCTTCGGCTTGGCGACCTTGCGGCCGATGAACCAGTCGCCGCCCGAAGTGATGATCGCCACCGCCGCGCTGTACGTCGGCACCTCGGCGACGAGCACCCACCGGCCGCGTCGGGCGGCCCGATACTTCACCACCCACGCGGGCGGCTCCGGGCACGTCGTCGGGGTCGTGAACCGACGCACGGCGACTACTCCTCGGGCTCGAACAGCAATGCGGCGGGCGCGTCGGGTTCGTCGCCGCCAACTCCGGCCGGGGTGGCGAACAGCTCCGGCATGGCGGCCCGGGCCGCCGGGTCGATCCGGTCCCAGCGCTCGTCCCCGGCGACGGCCAGCAGCGTCACCCCGTGTGGGATCTGGGCGTGCGGGTTCAGCCGGCGCGGTGCCGCGGCCCGCGGGCTGGACCCGCAGCCGAACCACGCGCGGCCCGAGAGCACGGCCCGGAGGCCGCTGTGCAGGACGGAGCCCCCGCGCGCCACCTCGGCCGGCAGTGCGGCGACGAACACCAGGTCGGAGCCCTCGACGGCCGGGCCGAACGCCCGTGCGGACGCGAGCACATCGCTGGCGGTCAGCGCCAGGGTGCTGGTCATGCTGCACCCCCTCGCGGCCGGTCGTCGTTCGTGAATCGCTCCGGACTCCGTTTCCCCCGCCCGGCTGGAACATCCCCTCCATGCCCTCCATCCCCCTCATCGGGGGGAGAAGAAAGGCGGTTCGGGTGGGGATGGAGGGGATGATTTCGGTCGCCCGGGCGACCGCAGGCGTCCCTCACCACCCACCGGTTCACCCCGCCCCGGGCCTCCGACTTGTCGAGCACCTTCCCGCCGAAGTTCCGGCGGGCGAAGCTGCGGAGCTTGTAGCCCAGCAGGTTGGAACACAGCTTCCCGCACAGCTCCTCGATCCCGGCCCGGAGGTTCCACTTCCACTCCGGGGCCGCGTACTCCCGCTCCGCGTCCTTGACCCGCGCGACGATCTCGGCGGCCGTTAGTCCTCGGCCGGTGTCGTCCAGGAGCTCGAGCCCGGCGATCACTTCGGCCATCGCCGCCGCCTCCCGGTCGGCGGTCGACTGGAGCGCCTCCCGCGTCTCTCCGGGGTCGGGCAGCCCGGCGAACACGACCGCCTCCCGCACCACCCCTGACCACCCCTCGTAGCTCCCCCACGGCCGCAACCCATGGGTCGGCTTCCCCGCCAGCACCCACGCCCGGAGGATCGTCAGGGCCGCGGACAGGAGCGGCCCGCGGCGGGTGAGGAGGTGCGCGCGGAGGTCGGGGGACTTCAGCCCCTCCCGGAGTTCCGGGCGCTCGTCCGGCGACTCCAGCCGGACGTGGCATACCCGCCGGGCGGTGTCGGCCCGGAGTTGGACGTTATTCCCGGTCCCGAACCAGACGACTTGCAGGGGGCCGTCGTACACCCGGTTCTCTCCGAGCACCCGGTCCTTCCACCGGTCCGACGTCAGCGCCGCGTCCAGCACCTCATTCCCGACCGCCCCGGCCAGGTTGTCGAGCAGCACCAGCCGCTCGCCCTCCATCGCCAGCGTCGTGATCTTCTTCCTCAACTCCTCCCGGTCATTCGTGTAACTCATGACCGCGAACCGCCGTCCGGTGACGGGCAGCGCGACCGTGTCGGCGAGCAACCCCTTTCCGGCCGCCCGGATGTTGGCGTCGATCAGGAACAGCGGGGCCGGGCCGTCGAACAGGAACCACGCGAGCGGGCTGAGTAGGGCGGCCACCAGCGCCGCCCGGTGCTCCGGGCGCTGGAACGGGAAGTCGGTCAGCGGGTCGAGCAGCGTGGCGACGGCGGCCTCCACGTCGCCGCGGGTCGGGGCGTCGGGGACGGCGACCGACAGGCCGGCCGGGAGCCCGGCGAGCACGCGGAGCCCGCGGTGGTAGCCGTCGGCGGTGAGGACTCCGCCGTCCGGGAGGATGACGGGGTGGGTCACGATCGCGTCGAGGTGGTGCAGCCCGGGCCAGTCGCCGCGGGTGTGGACCGCGGCGACGCTCCAGTCCGGCGGGTGGGCCGGGACGAGTTGGGCGTTCTCGTCGCCTCCGCTCCACTTCTGCCACCGGGCCGCCCGCGTCAGCCGTTCCCGGAGGAGCGGGCGGACCAGCTCGCGCACGGCCGGGGCTCCGGCCGGCCGTCGGACGGCGGCGTCCGACGCCGATTCGGCCGCCTGGGTGACGACCTGGACGAGGAGCCCGCCGCGCTGGTACACGTCCGGCTCGG
>JAFKFQ010000502.1 GCA_017308215.1 bacterium
ACGGCGGAGGCGGACAGCCTGGTGACGGTGTACGTCGACGCCGACGGCAGCGGCACCTACACCCCCGGCGACACCGTCGCCGGCACACAGCAGCTCACCGGCGGTGCCACCACCTTCAGCATCACCGTCCCGCTCACCCAGGACGTGGCCAATCTGTTCGTGGTGACCAGCACCGACGCGGCCGAGAACGAGTCGCTCTCAGTCATGGTCCCCCTCGTCACCGAGGACTCGACGCCGCCCGTCGCGCCCGCCGTGCTCATGCCGACGGCCGCGGCGACGGTGAACGCCCCGACTGTGGACATCATGGGGATGTCGGAGCCGGGCAGCCTGGTGAGGGTGTACATCGATGCCGACAACAGCGGCACGCTGACCGCCGGGGACACCGTCGTCGGCACCCAGCAACTGGCCGGCGGGAGCATCCCCTACTCGATCACCGTCCCCCTCACCCAGGACGGGGTGAACCGGTTCCTCGTGACCGGCACCGACGCGGCCGGGAACGAATCGGTCGCGGCCGTGGTCCCGGTGATTACCGAGGACTCGACGCCGCCGGCCGCCCCGGTCGTGACCGGCCCGACGACGCCGGTGGTGGTGAACGCGCCGACGGTCACGATCGCGGGCACGGCGGAAGCGGACAGCCTGGTGACGGTGTACGTCGACGCCGACGGCAGCGGCACCTACACCCCCGGCGACACCATCGCCGACACACAGCAGCTCACCGGCGGGGCCACCGCCTACAGCATCACCGTCCCGCTCGCCCAGGACGCGGTCAACCTGTTTGTGGTGACCAGCACCGACGCGGCCGAGAACGAGTCGGTCGCGACCACGATCCCGGCCATCACCGAGGACTCCACCGCTCCCGCCGCTCCGGCGGTCACCGGCCCGACCGCGGTCGCGACGGTGAACGCGGCGACGGTCACGGTGATGGGTACGGCGGAGGCGGACAGCCTGGTGACGGTGTACGTCGACGCCGACGGCAGCGGTACGCTGACGGACGGCGATACCGTCGTTGGTACCCAGCAACTGACCGGCGGGGCGACTGTCTACAGCATCACCGTGCCGCTGACCCCGGACGCGGTGAACCGGCTCATCGTGACCAGCACCGACGCGACCGAGAACGCGTCGGAGGCCGCCTCTGTTCCCGCCGTTGTCGAGGACTCCACCGCCCCCGCCGCGCCGGTGGTTCAGACCCCGGCCGGCGCGATCACTGTGATGGCGGCCACGGCCGCGATTGTGGGCACCGCCGAGACGAACAGCCTGGTGACGGTCTACGCGGACGTGAACGGGAACGGGGTGGTAGACGCCGGTGACACGGTCGTCACCGCCGTGCAATTCGACGGCGACGCCAGCGGGTATTCGATCACCGTGCCGCTCGCGCGGAACGCGGTGAACCGGTTCCTCGTGACCAGCACCGACACCGCCGGGAACGAGTCGGCCGCAGCCGTGGTCCCGGTGATTACCGAGCTCTCGACTCCGCCGGCCGCCCCGATCGTGATCAGTCCGGCGGCGCGCGTCGCCACGGTCGCGGGCACCGTCGTCCTCACCGGGACGGCACCGGCCGGGAGCCTGGTGACCGCTTACCGCGATGTGAACGGGAACGGGGTGGTGGACGCCGGCGACGCGGTCGTTGGCACCCAGCAACTTGACGGGGGCGCCGCCGCCTACGCGATCACGGTGGACCTCGTCCCGAACGCGGTAAACCAGTTTCTCGTCACGGCCACGGACACCGTCGGACAGGTGTCGCCTGCGGCGGTCGTCCCGAACGTCGTTCAGGGCGAGCCCAACCCGGGCGTCCCGTTGGCGTTCTCCGCCGGGGCGGACGTGGGCGGCGGGGTCGCCCAGTTGTTCAACCCGGACGGGACGGTCCGGCTGACCGTCGAACCGTTCCCCGGCACCCCCGGCGGGGTCCGGGTGGCGACCGCGGACCTGACCGGGGACGGCGTACCGGACCTGGTCGCCGGGACCGGCCCCGGGACCACGACCCGGGTGAAGGTGTACGACGGGGCGACCGGCGCGGTGCTGCTAGAACTCACCCCGTTCGAGGCAGGCTTCACGGGCGGCGTGTACGTGGAGGCGACCGACCTGGACGGCGACGGCCGGGCGGAACTGATCGTGACCCCGGACCAGGGCGGCGGCCCGCGGGTGCAGATCTTCGACGGGGCGACCGGGGTGGTGCGCCAGAACTTCTTCGGGATCGACGACCCGGGCTTCCGCGGCGGGGCCCGGGCCTCGACCGCGGACGTGAACGGCGACGGGGTGGCGGAACTGATCGTGGCCGCCGGGCTCGGCGGCGGCCCGCGGGTGTCCGTCTTCGACGGGGCGGCC
>JAFKFQ010000503.1 GCA_017308215.1 bacterium
GCGGCGCAATGGACGAACGCGGTCGGCCCGGCGGCGAGGGACCACAGGAGTCCGGCGGCCAGGAACCCGTTGTACAGCCCCTGGTTCTGGGCCAGCACCCGCGAGTTGGCCGCGTCGTGTGACTCGCCGAGCACCCGGACCGCCCCGTACGGCTCGGTCCACAGGAACATCTCCAGCACCAGGAACGCGACGTGGAGCGCCGCGACCAGGAGCACTAGCCCGTTCGCCACCCACCTCATCACCCACCTCCGCTCCGACTCACTCGGGTCTCGGGAAAGGACGTACCGATGGGCCGTGACGGGTCGGTGCATCGGCAGGCCACGGGGTGGCGGGCGATGGTACGGGACGGCCCCACCCTCGTACAACGGAGCGGCGGGGTACGACCGGACACGGGAGCTCCGAAATCCGAACACCGAACCCCGCCGGTTTGGATTTCGGATTTCGAGTTTCGTGCTTATTATGACCTTGATGCTTTTCCTCGCCCCCACCGCCGTCCTCACCGCCGACGTGACCTGCGGCCCGGGCGTCAACATCTGGTACGGCGCCGTCATTCGCGGTGACGTGGCGCCGATCACGCTCGGCGAGAACGTGAACATCCAGGACAACGCCGTCGTCCACTGCGACTTCGGCGTGCCCAACGTCGTCGAACCGGGCGTGGTGGTCGGGCACGCGGCGGTGCTGCACGGGGCGCGCGTCGGCGCCGACAGCCTCATCGGCATCGGGGCGAAGCTGCTGTCGGGCAGCGTGATCGGCCCCGAGTGCCTGATCGCCGCCGGCGCCGTGGTGCCGCCGGGGATGGTCGTGCCGCCGCGGTCGGTGGTGATGGGGCTGCCCGGCAAGGTCGTCCGCGCCGCGACGGCGGAGGAGATCGCGAACACCCGCCGCATCAACGCGCGCTACCGCGAACTGGCGCGCCACTACGCGGCCGGCGAGGTGCGGGTACAACAGGGGCCGGGGGACACGGGGGCGCAGGGACGCGGGGAATGGAAGCGGGGATAGACGCGGTACGGCTTTTCTCCCCTAATCCCTGAGTCCCACAGTCCTAGTGTCCCCGAGTCCCACAGTCCCGATTGGCGTCATGCAACCGTTCGACTCCGCCGAAGTGCAGTTCGACCTGGCCGACTCGGGCACCGTCGCGCCGAGTACGAACGGCACGCACCACCCGTCCGAGGGCGACCGCGTCGCCGCCCGCCGGGCCGACATCGACGTCAAGCAGGAGCAGGTCGGCAAGGTGCTCGAGGCGATGGGCTGCGAGGCGGCGCTGCTGCTCATGCCGGCGCACGTCACCTGGTTCACCGCCGGGATGAACGTCCGCGGGCTGATCGCCGACAGCGAGCGCCCCGGCGTGTACACGAACGGCCGCCAGCGCTGGCTGCTGTGCTCGAACGCCGACTCGCAGCGCCTCTTCGACGAGGAGCTCGACCGCCTCGGGTTCCAGCTCAAGGAGTGGAACTGGGAGGGCGGCCGGGCGGACCTGCTCATGAGCATTACGGCCGGGAAGAAGCTCGCCGCCGACCGCCCGTTCCCCGGGACACAGCAGGTGGCCGAGCGGCTCCGCCCGCTGGTGCGAGTCCTCTCCGACATCGAGCGCGAGGACTACCGGGCACTCGGCGCGCGGGTGACGCACGCGGTCGAGGCGACGGCGCGGACCGTCCAGCCCGGCATGACGGAGGAGGAGATCGCCGGGCACGTCGGGCACCGGCTCCTGCACCGCGGGGCGGAGCCGGCGGCGATCAGCGTGACGGCCGACGACCGCGGGGCGAGGTTCCGCCGCGCCGGGTTCACGGCCGCCGCCGTCCGCCGCACCTGCACGATCCAGGCGACGGCGCAGCGCGGCGGGCTGTACGCGACGGCCGGGCGGGCGGTGTGCTTCGGCGAGCCGCCCGAGGACTTCCGCAAGGGGTACGAGCGGGCGCTGCGGCTGTCGGCGCTGTTCCGCGCCGCGTCGGTGCCCGGCGGCACGATGAAGACCGCCCGCGAGCGCGCGGCGCGGGTGGTGGAGGGCACGTCGCACGAGTTCGACGGCCGGCTCGCCCCGCCGGGGTTCGGGACGGGCCGCTTCCCGGCGGAGGAGCTGCGCCGGGCCGGGCACGACGAGCCGTTCGTCGCCGGCCAGCCGCTGGTGTGGCAGCCGCGGCTCGGCCCGGCGGCGGTGGTGGACACGGTGGTGGTGGCGCCCGACGGCCCCGAGTGCGTGACCCCGCCGACCGCGTGGCCGTTCAAGCGGGTGACGATCGCCGGCGTCCCGCACGACATCCCCGACGTGCTCGTGCGCCCGGCCCCGGGGGCGTGACCGTCGCCGACCCGAGCGTCAGGT
>JAFKFQ010000161.1 GCA_017308215.1 bacterium
GCCAGGGTTGAGACCAGGCCAGCATGACCAGCCAGCACAACGCCATGGGCAGGAGCAATTCCAGCCGGTCCAGCCTGCCGTAACCGCCCAGTGCCCAACTGCGGAACACCAGCATCATGAGAAAGGAGGTGCCGATATAATTCGAAAAGGCCATTCTGCCCGCAGCGCCTAGCCGGCGCGCCAAATTCCCGCCCAGCCCCTGGGCCGCGAGTGCGCCCGGCGCCGCAATCGACAGCAACGCTGCGAGGCCGAGAATCATCGGCAGCCGCGGCAATTGCGGCGCCCCGTTGAACACGAAATCGGTAAGGAAGGGCGGAAAGTCCCGGCTGATCGCCCATAATCCGGGTGGCAGGGAAAGGCCCAGCCCTACGGCAACGCCGCCCCACCCCCAACGTCGCATCGTCGCGATCGGAAATGCTCCAGCAAAGAACCCGAAGCGGTAGAGCGCCATCCCGATCAGCATCAGCGGGATCGTCTCGAACCCGGCGATAAGCGGATAGTCCTTCAGTTGCGGCGCCCGCCTGTTCGGCACCAAGGACGGTGGCAGGCCGGTCTACCGGTGTTCTTCCAGCCAGTCCGGCCTGTGCGGCAACCGCAGCGTCCGTGAGGACCGCATGGTGGACCTCATCATGGAGGTGCTGGAGGAGCAGTTCCTGGCGCCCGAGAACCTCGACCGCTTGCGCGAAGCCGTCCGGCGCGAACACGCTCAGATGACCGGCAAGGTGGATTCGGGCGCCGAAGCGCGTCGGCAGCGCGTCGCCCGGCTGGACGCCGACATCGCCAAGATGGAGGCCAACCTGGGCCTGCTCGACCCGGAGAACCTCCCGGTCGTCCAGGTTCAACTCCGCAAGCTCAGGCAGGAGCGGCAGGGGCTGCTGTCGGAACTGGTCGGGGCCGAAGCCCACGCTCCGACCGCGAGTCTGGAGGGCGTCATCGGGCGCGTCGGCGACTTCGTCCGGGCGGCGAAGAAGGCCGACCCCGCGGACCTTCGGGTGGTGATTCAGGAGGTGATTGACGAGGTGCGGCTGGACATCGAGATGGTCCAGAAGAAGGTGAACAAGCGGTCGAAGCTGGTGGGCGGCGAGGTGACGCTGAAGTCTGTAGCCTTGTCCAGCTCTGGTCCGGGTCGGACACGAAGAACCGGTCGGCCCCCGGAATGAGCGTCGTCTCGCGCGTCTCGACACCGTGGCGCGCCAGGTGCGCCCGCGCCGCTGCGGCATCGGTCACGCGCAGGCAGAAGTGCCGCGGGCTGATCGTGTCGGGTTCGTCCTTCTTGAGCAGGTGGAGCGTGTGCCCGTCGCCCAGGTCGAACCACAGCGCCACGAAGTCGAACGTCTTCGGCTTCGGGATCTCCCGCAACCCCAGCACGCCGGCGTAGAAGCGCCGGCTCCGCGCCACGTCCGTGATGAGGACCGACACGTGGTCGATGTGCGTCACATGAAGGCCGGGCATCGGGCGCTCCGCGCGGGGCTGGTTCCCATGACCCTTATCGTACACTGACGCTGCCCGCCCCGCCCCGGAACCCGCCATGCGCTGCCTCGCTCCCGCCGCGCTGCTCCTGCTCGCCGCGCTGCCCGTCCTCCGCGCCACCGCGCCGCCCGACCGCTGGCCCGCCTTCCGCGGCACCGGCGACAGCATCTCGGACGCCAAGGCGCTGCCGCTCAAGTGGTCGCCGACCGAAAACGTCGCGTGGACGACCGAGTTGCCCGGCTACGGCCAGTCGAGCCCGGTGGTGTGGGCGGACCGCGTGTTCGTGACGAGCGCCGAGGGCGAGTTCAAGGACACGCTCCACGTCCTCCGCCTCGATCTCGCCACCGGGAAGGAGGCGTGGCGGAAGTCGTACCCGAACGCGGCGCGGGTGAAGGCCACCGACTACGTCAGCAAGTCGGCACCGACGCCGGTCGTCACCGCCGACCGGGTGTTCGCGCTGTTCGAGAGCGGTGACCTGTTCGCCCTCGACCACGACGGGAAGGAGCAGTGGCGGCGGAACCTGGCGAAGGACTTCGGCCCGCTCCAGGGGAACCACGGGCTCGGCACGTCGCCGGTGCTGGCCGGCGACACGCTCCTGGTGCTGGTCGCGCAGGGGAACTCGTATCTGCTCGCAGTGGACGCCGTGACCGGCAAGGACCGCTGGCGCGCCGAACACCCGTTCGGCGGGTCGTGGACCTCGCCGGCCGTCGTGCAAGTGGACGGCAAGCCGGTCGCGGTGGTCAGCTCGCCGGGGTTGGCGGCGGCGTTCGACGTGGCGACCGGGGCGAAGCTGTGGGAACTCGGCGGGCTGACCGGGAACACCGTCGCCACGCCGACGCCGGCCGGCGAGCTGCTCGTGCTCGGGTCGAGCGACCGCGCCTCGCAGGTGGCGGTGCGGGTCGGTGCGAAGGCCGACGAGCGCGTGGCGTGGCGGTCGGCGGAGGGGGTGAGTTCGTTCGGGTCGCCGCTCGTCTACGGCAAGTACGGGTACACGGTGAGCCGCGACGGGGTGGCGTACTGCTTCGACCCGGCGACCGGCAAGAGCGTGTGGGACCACCGCCTGCCCGGCTCGTGCTGGGCGTCGCCGGTCGGCGGGGTGGGGCACGTCTTCTTCTTCACGAAGGACGGGGTGACGGCGGTGGTGAAGCCCGGGCCGGAGCCGGAGGTGGTGGCCGAGAACCGCCTGCCGGGGCGCGGCCGAGTGTACGGCGTAGCGGCGGTCGAAGGCGCGTTCTTGGTGCGCACCGGCACGGCCCTCCACAAGATCGGGCGCTGACGCATGAGCGCCCCACGACTGACACGCCGCCGGTTCTGGACGACCGCCGCGGTCGCGGGCGCCGGCGTCGGGCTGTACACCTGGCGGGTCGAGCCGCACTGGGTCGAGTTCGTGCGCCGCGACCTGCCGGTGCGGAATCTGCCGCCGGCGCTCGACGGCCGCACCCTCGCACAGGTCAGTGACGTCCACGTCGGCCCGCGCGTCGATTCCGACTACCTCGTCGCCGCGCTGCGCCACCTGTCGGCGTTGCGCCCGGACCTCGTGGCGCTCACCGGCGATTTCGTGAGCGCCGTCGGCACCGAGCGGGTGGACGAGGCGGCGCGCGTGCTGGAACACCTGTCACCGCCGCCGCTCGGCTGCTACGCCGTACTCGGGAACCACGACTACGGCGAGCGCTGGTGCCACCCCAAGGTCGCCGACCGGCTGGCGTCGCGGCTCACCGACATTGGCGTCCACGTCCTCCGCAACGCGAGCCGTGACGTGTCCGGGCTGACGCTCGTCGGCCTCGACGACCTGTGGGGGACGAACTTCCACCCGGAAGCACTGCTGCGCGGCCTCGACCCCGCGGCGCCGGCGGTGGTGCTGTGCCACAACCCGGACGCGGTGGACCTGAACGTGTGGGGGAAGTACCAGGGGTGGGTGCTGTCCGGGCACACGCACGGCGGGCAGTGCAAGTCGCCGTTCCTGCCGCCGCCACTGTTGCCGGTCTTCAACAAACGCTACACCGCGGGCGAGTTCGACCTCGGCGACGGCCGCCGCCTGTACATCAACCGCGGCCTCGGCCACCTGCTGCCGGTGCGGTTCAACGTCCGCCCCGAGATCACCCTGTTCCGCCTCGTTGCGGCGTGATTTGAGACTTTGGCATTGGGGGACTTTGGGACTGACCGCTCATCCGCCCCGCCTCGCGACCTCCGACCAGGCGAGCCGGTAGTGCTTCGGAGCGATCCCGACCCCCAGCCGGGATAGGATAATTCCATGCCTCACGACTCGGATGCCATGACGATTTCGCCCAGCGCGGCCGCCCGCGCGGAACGAGCCCAGTGAAGCGGTCCGTCACCACACCTCGGGACCAACCATGCCCGTCCGCATCGAGATCGACCCCGCCGTCCGACTCGTGCAGGCGACCCTCACCGGGACCGCCAACCTGACCGCGGCCGAGTTCGACGACTTCCTCGGAATGCTGATCGCCCACCCGCACTTCCGGCCGGGGTTCGACATCCTGTACGACCGGCGGTCGGTGGACGAGCCGCCGAACCAGGCGTCCGTCCGGGCGGCCCTGGAGGCGATTGAGGCGCGGGCCGGGCGGATGACCGGGTGCCGGTGGGCGGTCCTCATCCGCCCCCAGTCTGCGCTCGAGGTGGTTCGGCTGACGGCCCTATTGTGCGAGCGGGCGGGCATCACTGCGCGACCCTTCTTCACCCCGGACGAAGCCATGACCTGGTTCGGGCATGAGGTGACCGCGGGGTAACGGCCAGGCGAAGAGGCATGCTCACCGCCGGGGTTTGAACCGCTCCCGCATCTGCCGCTCCCGGTCGTGGAGCTCGCGGAACACCTCTTCGTCACCTTCTCTCGCCCGCAGCACGGCCGAGGCGAACTCGATCAGGTCGAGGTGATCCGTTGCACTCGGCGGGGATTCGCCGTGATTCGCCACCAGCCGCGAAATCGTGCTCCCCAACGGGACGCTCTTGAGCTTCTCGGGATCGCCTCCGGTCGCAACAACCGCTCGGGCGATGGCGCACACGACCTCGGCGGCGAGTTCCAGATCCTCCCGGTCCATTCTTCCCTCAGATGCATGGTCCGTCGTTGCTCTGCCGAATGGCTGACCGGTGGGTCTCGATCTTCCTCCTCCTTACCTACCGGCGCGAACGCGACCCCATACACCGACCGGCGCTGGGTCCGCTCCGGCCGCGTCGAACACGCAGCAGCAAGTGCTTGCGCGCAGCGGTCCCCGTCCACCGTTCCGTCAGCCGAACGGTCAGGTAGGGCACGAAAGTTCGTGGGGGATGCCCCGTGGATTTGGCGCCGGTCTACGAGGTGGCCGGAGATCTCGTCCGGCGTGCGCTGGAGCCGGGCCACGCACGCATAGCGGCTTCAGCCATGGCCAACAGCTTCGCGGTCGTCGCGCCGTCGCGAGCCTGAGTGGACATGCCCTGCGTGACGGCCATGAACAGCGATGCGAGGGCGGACGCACTCGTATCAGCCGGCAGAAGTCCTGCATCCATGTCGGCCTGAATTTTCGCAGCCAACGTCGCCTCGATGCGGCGGCGGATGTCGGCGACGGCCGACTGGACATCGGCCGCATCGGGGGAACAGTTGGTCGCCGAACTGACGAGCATGCAGCCCGGCGGTACCTCGCCCCCCTGCGTGCTGCCCACCGCGGCTGCGTGCAGCAGTTCACGGACCGCTTCGCGTGCCGTGGGCGCGCCCCGGAAGATGCCTTCCGACATCATGGGCCCCGACATGTACAGGCCCACCGCTTCGAGGAACAGACGCTTCTTGTCCCCGAACGCCGTGTACAGGCTCGGCGGCGTAATGCCCATCGCCGCGGTCAGCCCGGCGATCGACGCCGCCTCGTAGCCGTACCGCCAGAACACCAGCATCGCCTGTCGCAGCGCCTGGTCACGATCGAAGGACAGCGGGCGCCCGCTCGGTCGACCGGGGGCTTTTCGAGGAGCTTTCATAGCGATCGCTAGTATACCCGCTTGACGCGGCCGTTGGTACCGGCAATGATTACATAGTAATCGCTACGAAACGGGAGCCGGAGCACGGCATGCGGAACCTGACGGGCAAGGTGGCGCTGGTGACGGGCGGGTCGCGGGGCATCGGGGCGGCCATTGCGAAACGGCTGGCGCGGGACGGGGCGGACGTTGCCATCAGTTACAGCGCGGCGGAGGAACGGGCGAAAGCCGTCGTCCAAGAGCTGGAGGGGTACGGGGTGCGGGCTCTGGCCGTCCGGGCGGACCAGGGGCACCCGCAGGAGGTAGCCGCCCTGGTGCAGAAGGTGCATGCTCACTTCGGGCGGCTGGACATCCTGGTGAACAACGCCGGCGTCTTCGTGACCGGCCGGGTCGGTGATCCCTCAGCGGACATCGCAGCCCTCGACCGGCAGTGGGCGGTCAACATGGGCGGCGTGGTCGCGGCCGTTCGGGCTGCGGCTCCCCTGCTGGCCGACGGGGGGCGAATCGTCCCGATCGGCACCGTCGGCGCGACCCGCGCACCGTTCGCCGGCATCTCCGATTACGTGGCCACCAAAGCCGCGGTGGCGAGCTACACCCGAGGTTGGGCGCGGGACTTGGGGGCGCGGCAGATCACCGTCAACGTCGTCCAGCCCGGCGCGATCGACACGGAGATGAACCCGGCGACGGCGGATCACGCCCCCGGCCTCAGCGCGATGGCGGCCCTCGGCCGGTACGGCAAGCCCGAAGACATCGCCGGGGCGGTGGCGTTCCTCGTGGGGCCGGACGGGAATTACGTGACGGGCGCAACGATCAACGTGGACGGCGGCCAACTTACCTGACAGCCGTGAAGTCGGTTACTTGTTCCAGGCCAGGAAGACGGTCGAGGAGGCGGTGGGGAGGTTTGTCGAGACGAAGTACCGGTGCCGGGCCTGCCAGTACCAGTGGTGGGACCGCGTCCCCGCGCCGCCGGAGAAGAAGCCGGCGGACGACGCGGCGTGACTAGCCCTTCTTGCGGATGACGACGAGGGTCACTGTGCGGTTCTCACATGAAGCGGATTCGCATCCGTGGGTGGGGGCGTAGGACGTCATTCTTCTTGCCAATCCGATCCGCTTCCGTTTCCTTCCGGCCGCGTCTCGCACCACGATCTCCCCTTCCCCCGCCAGTCTGTCAAGCACGTCCTTCACGATCCCTGACGTCACGGGGCACCGGTTCGTGATGTCGGCAAAGAACCGGTCGAACGTGATCCCGTCGCGATGGGCGCTCAGCAATTCAGGGAGTTGGCCCAGCAGTTCGGCCTGACGGACCGAGCATACGTCGGCGCTTCTCTCATGGCACCGTCCTTGGTCCCAAAGTCCCCCAATCCCAAAGCCCCAACCTTCCCGGTCCCACGGTCCCCGCCGTGACCACCTACTACCTCATCGACGGGCAGCGCATCAGCCTCCGGGAGTACCGGCGGATGATGCCGAATGTGTTCGCCTTCCTGCCCATCGCCGTCTTGAAGTTTCTCCTCCCGCTTGGGAACAACGCCCTCGTCCCGCTCATCGACCGGCTCCACGAACTCGAGTGGGACGAGCTGCCCGACGAGGCGAGCGAGGCTCTGGCGGCGCCGGTCGCGGGGTGGGAGCGGCTCGGGTTCCGCCGGGTGTGCGTCATGCGGCTACCGAACCCGCAGAAGAACCGCTACCTCGCCGCTGTGCTGCTCCTGGCCCCCGACCGACTCTCGCACGCCCACGTCACCTACGTCCGCCGGCCCGACGGCGCGTTCCAGTGGACGCCAGTGTACTCGCTGTTCCGCGACGGCACCCTCGGGATGACCACGACCCAGAAGCACGAACTCGACGACCCGCCGGGCGTGCTCCGGTCGCAGCAGCCGGCGGGGCTGGCGCCGGACGAGCTGTGGCAGCGGCACCGCGACAACCTCGCCGGCCCGTGGGCGGAGTTCGAGATCGAACCACTCGAGCCGGCCGGCGTGCGGACGACGGCGCTGGAGGTCGAGCGGCGCGAGGTCGAATTCCACCTCGCCCGCGGCGTGCTGGTCCCGGCGAGCGACGCGGACTACGACCGCCTCGCCGACCCGGACGACTGATACCGAATGCGGTCGTGCGCCTCCGTGGGGCCGGTTTCCAACCGGCCGGACAATGGCCGGTTGGAAACCGGCCCCACGGATCCCGATCCACCCGATCCGGTACGATCCCGACAACCGACCTTGTGTTCGCCCGTTCAGGTTGGTGTAATTCCTTACACACCGACGGGAGGACCGACCGTGACGAACGCCGAGATCGCCCGCGAGCTCCGCACCCGCGCCACCGACCTGGCGCGGCAGGGCGACAACCTGTACCGCGTCCGCGCCTTCCGGCAGGCGGCGATGGCCGTACTGGCGCTGCCCGAGCCGGTGACCGACCTGCTCGCCGCCGCCGGCCCGAAGGCACTGGAACGGCTCCCCGGTGTCGGCCGCAGCCTCGCCGACACCATCGCCGGTCTCGCCGCCGGCCCCCTCGCCGCCTGATCCAACTTCCCACCCTCCTCCCTCAAGGGGGAGGAAGCCGGCGGCTGCGCCGCTGGACGCAGGCACGTGCGGCGCGGCGCCGCTCGCCGCCCCCGTCTCGCCCCTACACTTCCCCCATGAACCGCGCCGATATGCTCGCCCGAGCGGCCGACCGCCGCGAACCGTGGGATCTCGTCATCGTCGGTGGCGGCGCAACGGGGGCCGGCGTCGCGCTCGACGCCGCGGTCCGCGGCTATTCGGTCCTTCTCGTCGAGCGTGCCGACTTCGGCAGCGGCACGTCGAGCCGCAGCACGAAGCTCGTCCACGGCGGGGTGCGCTACCTGCGGCAGGGGAACGTCGGGCTCGTCACCGACGCCCTCCGCGAGCGCGGCCGGCTGCGCCGCAACGCCCCGCACCTCGTCCACGACCTGGCGTTCGTCCTCCCCTGCTACCGCCGCTTCGACCTGCTGCAATACGGCATCGGCCTCACCGCCTACGACCTGCTCGCCGGCCGCGAGCGCTTCGGCCGCTCGGAACTGCTGTCGGCGCGGCGCGTGGTGCGCCTCCTGCCGACGGTCCGCACGGACAAGCTCCGTGGCGGCGTGCTCTACCACGACGGCCAGTTCGACGACGCCCGGCTGCTCATCACGCTGATCCGCACCGCCGCCGACCGCGGCGCCGTGGTGCTGAACCACACGCCCGTCACAGCATTGCTGAAGGAGGGCGGTCGTGTGTGCGGCGTGGTGTTTCACGACGCCGAGACGGGCGTTGAAATCCGCGCGGCGGCGCGGGTGGTGGTGAACGCCGCCGGCCCGTTCTGCGACGACGTGCGCCACCTCGCCGACCCGACCACGCCTCCACTGGTCGCGGCGAGCCAGGGGAGCCACGTCGTTCTGCCGCGGGCGTTCCTGCCGACGGACCACGCGCTGCTCATCCCGGAAACACCGGACGGCCGCGTCCTCTTCGCCATCCCGTGGCACGGGCACACGCTCGTCGGCACCACCGACGTCCCGATCCCGGCCGCGCCGACCGACCCCGCCGCGACGGCCGCCGAGATCGACTTCATCCTCGAAACCGCCGGCCGCTACCTGGCGAAGCCGCCGACCCGCGCCGACGTGCTCGCCACCTTCGCCGGCGTCCGCCCGCTGGTGAAGGTGGCGAGCACGTCGGCGACGACGGCCGCACTCGCCCGCGACCACGTCATCCGCACCGACCAGCCGGGGCTGGTGACGATCACCGGCGGGAAGTGGACGACGTACCGGGCGATGGCGGAGGAGTGCGTGACCGCCGCGGCACGCCTCGCCGGGCTGCCGCGCCGGCCGTGCGGGACCGCGGAGTTGCGCCTGCGCGGCGCGTCGAACCCGGACCCGGGCGACGAGTTCGGCGGCTACGGGAGCGACGCGGCGGGCGTGCGGGCGGTCGTTCAGTCCGACCCGGCGCTGGCCGACCGCCTTCACCCGGACCTGCCGTACCGGGCGGGCGAGGTGGTGTGGGCGGCGCGGCACGAGATGGCCCGCACGCCCGACGACGTCCTCTTCCGCCGCCTCCGCGCCGGCGCGCTGAACGCCGCCGCGACCGAGGCGATGCGCCCGCGGGCCGAACAACTGCTGGCCGTCGAACGGCGGGCTTGAAAGCCGCGCTCGCCCCGTCCGCCCATCCCACCCCGCCCACACAACCGGAGCCATCGCCCGCGCGCGGGCGGGTTCGCGCCCACGTTCGCCGCGCGGGTCGTGGACAGGCGTCGGCGCGCGGGGGTACGATCGATCGCACGACACCGAAGGGCGACACCATGCGGCGGTGGCTGGCGGCGGTCGGGGCGGTGGGGCTGGCGACACTCGCGCCCGCGGCGGACCCGGCGGACGAACTGGCCCGCCGACTCGGCGCGCCCGACCACACCGCCCGCGAGGCCGCGACCCGACAACTCGACGCCCTCGGCCCCGCCGCCATCCCCGCGCTCGAAGCGGCGGCCCGTAGCTCTAACCCGGAGGTGGTGCGCCGGGCCGCGCCGATCCTCGCCCGCGCCCGCCGCACCGCCGACTCTGCCACCCGCCTGCGTGCCGCGCCGGTGCGCCTCGACTACCGCAACGTGCCGCTCACGGCCGCCGTCGCCGACCTGTCGGCGCGGACCGGGATCGACCTGCGCCTCGACCCGGCCGGGGTCGCCGACATGGACCGCCCGGTGACGTGCGCGACGCCGGACCTGCCGCCGTGGGAGGCGGTCGCCGCGTTCGCCCGCGCCGCGCGGCTGAAGGAGGTCGTGACCCCGGACATCGAACTCCCTCCCCCCCCGGTTCAGAAGCACCGCTCGTACTTCGCGCCGCCCCCGCCGGTCGCCGCCGCCGAGGTGCCGGTGCGCTTCATCGACGGCACCGCCGACCTGCCCGCGGCGCGTGCCGGTGCCGTGCGCGTGGTCGCGCTGCCGCCGTCGTTCCCCGGCGGGCGACTCGACGGCCAGCGCACGCTGTACCTCGACGTGACGCCACTCCCCGGCCTGAAGTGGGAGGGCGTGACCGACGTGCGCCTCGGCCGCGTCACCGACGACACCGGCCGCGTCGGCTCGCGCGGGCACGACCCCGTTCCGCCGGCGCCGCTCCTGCTGGTCGAGAGCGGACTCCTCGGTGCGCTCGCCCCACAGCCTCCGGCGGGCGCGCCCGTCCTCCTGGCGCCGCTCGAACCGGTCGAGGTGCTGCCGCCGACCGCGCGGCCGAACCCGCGCGTGGTCGCCGTGCCGGTGCGGCCGGGGTCGGCAGCGGCGCGGGTGCTGACGGTACTCGAAGGCGAGGTTCACGGCGAGGTGATTGCGGTGGACCAGGAGCTCGCCGAGCTCGCGGGCGTCCAACCGGACCGCACCGCGGCCGGAGACGGCGGTCGGTTGAGCGTGATCGAGGTGGAGTCGGTCGCGGCTGGCGTGCGCGTGGCGGTGGAGGTGGAGGTGCCGTCGCCGTGGGTGCGGCTGCGGCGGCGCCAGCCGGTCGGGCCGATCTGGCCGGACGTGGCCGCGCCGGTCGGCGCCGGGTACGCGGTGCGGGCGTTCGACGCAGCGGGCCGCGAGATCCGCGCGACGACCCGTCCGACGCCGGCGGTGAGCGACGACGGCGCCGTGAAGTCGCTGACGTGGACGCTGAGCTACCCCGAACCGCCGGCGCGGCTGGTGGCGACCGGCCCGCGCGTCGTGCCTGTCATCTTGCCCTTCAAGCTCGCGAACGTGCCGCTACCGTGAACCCTGGTTGGTGGGACCGGCGTCCCGCCGGTCCGAGCCAAGACCGGCGGGACGCCGGTCCCACCGAACCCGGGCTCCGCGACCCGCGGTTCCTCTTGCGTCGCCGCCCGCGGCCGGTCTACACTTCCGCCTTTCCCGCACCCACGCGCACCCGGCGGAGCCACGTTCGATGGCCGATCGCGTTCTCGTCACCGGCGGACTCGGCTACCTCGGCAGCATCGCGTGCGAGCACCTGCTCGCCGCCGGCTACCGCGTCACCGCGCTCGACAACCTTATGTACGGCCTCGGCCAGCAGGGGCTGTTCCACCTGTGCGCCAACCCCGCGTTCGACTTCATCAAGGGCGACGTGCGCGACGAGGCGACGATGCGGGCGGCGCTCAAGGACGCCGACGCCGTGGTCCACCTCGCGGCCATCGTTGGCGCGTCGGCGTGCGACCGCGACCCGGGGCTGACCACGAGCGTAAACCTCGACGCGGTGAAGCTCCTCAACCGCCTCCGCAGCCCGAGCCAGACGGTGGTCTTCCCGAACACGAACAGTGGCTACGGCGCGACGACCGGCGCGAACTACTGCACGGAAGAGACGCCGCTGGAGCCGATTTCGCTGTACGGCCGCACGAAGGTGGAGGCCGAGCGCGAGCTGCTCGGCTCGCCGAACGCAGTGGCGTTCCGCCTCGCCACGGTGTTCGGCATGTCGCCGCGGATGCGCCTCGACCTGCTCGTCAACCACTTCGTCCACGCCGCCGTCACCGACGGCTACCTCGTGTTGTTCGAGAAGGACTTCAAGCGGAACTTCGTCCACGTCCGCGACGTGGCAGACGCCTTCATGTTCGCGCTGCGGAACGTCGGTCGCCTTACCGGCGGGGTGTACAACCTGGGGCTCGACTCGGCGAACCTGTCGAAGGAGGAGCTGGCGCGGGCGGTGCAGCGGCATGTGCCGAACTTCTACCTCCACTTCGCACCGATCGGCCAGGACCCGGACAAGCGGAACTACATCGTGTCGAGCGCGAAGCTGAAGGCCGCCGGGTTCGAGGCGACCCGCTCGCTCGACGACGGCGTCCGCGAACTGCTGAAGGGCTACCGCATGGAGGGCCGCGGGCTGTTCAAGAACGCGGCGTAAAGCCGATCCGGCCGGTGATCCGCTTCACGAACCCGGCGATCCCGTCCACCGCTCGGTACCGCCACGCCCGCCGCTCCTCGGCTAGTCGCTGGGCCTCCTGCTGGAAGCCGAGTAGCGCCGTCCACAGCACCGCCGCCTCGCCCGGCGGCAGGTGGTCGGCCTTGCCGAACTGGCGCAGCACGCGCTGGTGGTTCGCGTACCAGTTCGTCACCCGCGAGAACCCGCCGGCGCGGTGGCGGTAGTAGAACAGGTGGTCCGGCACCACGCCGATCCGCCCGCCGGCCTGCACCAACCGGACGAACGCCTCCCAGTCCTCGCACGACGTGCCGCGGTCGGTGCCGTACCCGCCGGCGGCGCGCAGCGCGTCCGTGCGGAAGATGGCGTTCGCGTCGCCGTACACGTTGCGGATCGCGCTCGCGGCGTGCGGTCCGCCGACCGGGCGCAGCGCGAACAGGAAGTCGGTCCCCGGTGCCGGGTACTTCTCGTCGAACGCCAGGAAGTAGCACGTCATCGCGGCGTACTGCGGGTTGCGGCGGATGGCGGTTACGAACCGCTCCACCATGTCCGGTCGCGCGACGTTGTCGGCGTCCATCGGCAGGAAGAACTCGCCGCGGGCGAGTTCGAGACAGCGGTTACGCGTCGCACCGATGCCGGCGTTCGCCTGCCGCACGAAGCGGACCGCCGGGTGGGCGCGCTCCATGTGGTCGAAGGTGTCGCGCGAGGCGGCGTCGGTGCTGCCGTCGTCGATGACCACCACGTCGAGCGCCGGGTAGGTCTGCGCGGCGAGCGAGTCGAGCGTGGCGGGGAGGTGCGCGCCGAGGTTGTAGTGGGCGATGCCAACGGTCACGAGCGGCGTCGCCGGTTCGGGCACCGGCGGCGGGGGCGCCCAGCGCCAGCCGAGTGCGACCGCGGCGCCGTCCGGGTCGATCACCGCGTCGGCGTTCTCGAAGGCGAATTTCTCCATGAAGTCGCGTTCGAGCTCGTCGAGGTGCGCCGGCCAGCGCTGCGCGGACTCGCGGTCGAGTTGGCTGGCGCCGTCGAAGCGGACGACGAGCTCCGTGTCCGCAAACGCCAGCCCGGCGCGCTTCGCCTGGATCGCGCGAAACCCGAGCCCACCGCGCGAGGGGAACTCGATGCGCGAGAACTTCTGTGGCACGAGCGCCCAGCGGGCGCGGTCGGACCCGTCCGCGACCGACGGCTCGTGGAGGTTCTGGATCTGAAATTCCGGCGGCGGCGCGGGGCCGGTCAGACGGCCGGGATCGACGACGCAGACCGCGCCGCGGTCCCCCGCTCCGCCCGCAGTTGGTTGAAGCACTTCAACGCCTCCAGGAGCACCTCGTCGGTGTTGAAGTACCGATACTGCGCCAGCCGGCCGCAGAAGTAGACGTGGTTCCGCACCCGCTCCTGCTCGGCGAGCGCCGCGTAGCGCGCGTACAGCGCCCGGTTCTCGGCGCGCGGGATCGGGTAGAACGGCTCGCCGGTCGCGCGCGGCGTCTCGTAGCTCACGACGGTGTGCGCGTGCCGCTGGCCGGTGACGTGCTTGATCTCCACCGAGCGGGTGTAGGCGAAGTCGTTCGGGTAGTTGATTTGCACGCACGGCTGCGCGTACTCGACCTCCTTGTGGACGAAGTCGAACCGCAGCGAGCGGTAGGGCAGGCGGCCGAGGCGGTGGCCGAAGTACTCGTCGATCGGGCCGGTGTACACCGTCGCCCGACGCGGGCGGATGAGCGCGCGCACCTCGTCGAACTTGCAGCCGAGCAGCACGCGGATGCGGCGGTGCTTCAGCATGCTTCGGAACAGCGCCGTGAACCCGCGCGCCGGCATCACCTGGTGCTTATGGTCGACGTAGCGCGCGTCGCGGGTGAGGCGCACCGGGATACGGCCGCACACGCCCGGGTCGAGCGCGGCGGCGCCCACGCCCCACTGCTTCCGCGTGTACCCGCGGTAGAACGCCTCGTACAGCTCCGGGCCGACCTTGCCGAGAACCTGCTCCTCCGAGTTCACCGGGACCGGGATGTCGTGCCGCTTCTCGGCGAGCAGCGCCGCCGCGGCCTCGGGCGTGAGCGGACGGCCGAAGAACGCTTCGAGCGTCGTGAGGTTGATCGGAAACGGGAGGAGCTGACCGCGGACGAGGCTGCGCACCTCGTAGTTCGCCGCGTGCCAGTCGGTGAACCGTGACAGGTACGCCAGCAGCGCGTCGTCGTTCGTGCGGAAGTAGTGCGGGCCGTAGTCGTGGACGAGTACGCCGGACGGGTGCGTCGAGTCGTGGCAGTTCCCGGCGACGTGGCCGCGCTGGTCGACGACGAGCACCTTCCAGCCGAGGACGGCCGCGGCGCGCTCGGCGACCACGCACCCGGCCGGGCCGG
>JAFKFQ010000162.1 GCA_017308215.1 bacterium
ACCGGCTCGGCGAGCGGCTCCAACTCCTCGCCGACGAGACCGACGCCGCCGCTGTCCGCGCCGAGGCGCGCGAGCTGCTCGACGCGTGCGCCGCCGACCCGTGCTCGGCGACAGTCCCGCGGGTCACGCTCACGCTGCTCGAAGCCGCCGGCGGGCTCGACGAGCCGACCGTGCGCGAGGCGCTGGGGCACGCGGTCCCGGCGGCGACGTGGCTTGACGCCTGGCTGCGGGCCGGGAGGTGGCCGGACCCGGACCGCGCCGACCGGCTGCCGAAGTACCTGGGTCGGCTGTTCGCCGCAGCCGCCACGGCCGCCGCCCGCTTCGGCCTCGCCGCCGAGGCCCGGCCGCTCGCCGAGTTCCTGGCCCGGCGGGCGGGCGCGGACGCGGCCGTGCGGGCGGGGCTGACGCGTGCGGCGGGGGCGGTCTTCCGGGCGTTCCGCAAACTCGGGTTCGCGTCCGAGACGGCCACGATCCTCGACCAGCTCGACCCCACGCGCGGCGACTGGCCTGCCGACGCGCCGCTGCCGCCGTCCCGCCTCGGGCTCGCCGTGGGCTGGTTCGCGGGCGGCGACGAGGACGCGGCGACCCGCCTCCTCGACGACGCCCGCCGGCGGCTGCTCTTTGCCGAGCGCCAGGGCGACGGCCGCGACCGCACGGAGCTCGCCATCGGCTACGCCGACGCGCTCGGGTTCGCCCCGCCGCGGATCGCCCTCGGCCGGCTGGAGGAGCTGTTCCAGCTCC
This sequence comes from bacterium, assembly GCA_017308215.1. Taxonomy (GTDB): domain Bacteria; phylum Planctomycetota; class Planctomycetia; order Gemmatales; family Gemmataceae; genus Urbifossiella. The sequence goes on from JAFKFQ010000162.1 coordinate 742, forward strand.
TCGACCGCGTCACCACGACCGGCACGACGAACCGCTACTACACGCTGAAGCCGCTGGAGCTCATCGACGCCGTGGTCCGCGCGGTGGTGACGGACGAGTTCTCGCTGAGTCCGGCCGTCCGCGGCTGGCTGGCGGACGACGAGTTCCTGATTCGCCGGCGCGTCCACCGCGACGTGGCCGCCGCGCTGCGGGGCGAGGGTGAATGACGCCGATCCTCGCCTGCATGCCCGTCTGCCTGCTGTTCATCAGCCTCGGGTTGGTCGCGTTCGCGGTCGTACTGTCCGGCATGGTGCAGGACGTGCCGCCCGACCCGAACGCCCCGCCGCCCGAGCCCTCGACGTTCCCCGGCTTGAAGGTGATGCTTCTCATCTTCGCCGCGGTTGCCGTCGTGATGTGGGTGTTGACAGAAATCGCCGCCCCCGGCTAACCCCGACCGAGTTCGCTCATGTCGCCCCGCCTTGTCGCACTCGCCGCGTTCGGTCTGCTCGCCGGGTCGCTCCCCGCCCTGCCGGTCGGCGCACAGCCGGCAGCGGGGTGGAAGCAAACCTGGGCGGACGAGTTCGACGGCCCCGCGATCGACCCCGCGAACTGGGACTTCGACCTCGGCAACGGGTTCTTCAACTACGACGCGAACCAGTGGATCAGCGGGTGGGGTAACAACGAGCTCCAGTACTACACGAAAGAGCCGACCAACGCCTTCGTGAAGGACGGCGTGCTGCACGTGCGGGCGGTGAAGGAGTCGTACCAGGGGAGCGGGTACACATCCGCGCGGCTGCGCTCGAAGAAGCGCGACGGCACGGCGTTGTTCGCCCAGCGCTACGGCAAGTTCGAGTTCAAGGCCAAGCTGCCGACCGGCAAGGGCGTGTGGCCGGCGCTGTGGATGCTCCCGCAGGACGACAAGTACGGCCCGTGGCCGACCTCGGGCGAGATCGACGTGATGGAGGCGCGCGGGCAGGAGCCGACCAAGGTGCTCGGCACGCTCCACTACGGCTCGCGCTGGCCGGCGAACGTCCACGCCGGCAAAGAGTACGTCTTCCCCGCCGGGCAGTCGATCGCCGACTGGCACACCTACAGCGTCGAGTGGGAGCCGGGCGAGATCCGCTGGGCTGTGGACGGCAAGGTGTACGGGTCGCTGTCGTTCTGGTGGTCGAGCGCGAAGGCCGCCGGCAACAAGGGCGTCGCGCCGGCGGGCGAGGCGGACGTGCTCCCGTGGCCGGCGCCGTTCGACCAGCCGTTCTACGTCGTGATGAACGTCGCCGTCGGCGGGCAGTTCCTCGGCAACCCGGACCGCACGACGGTGTTCCCCGCCGAAATGCTCGTCGATTACGTCCGCGCCTACGAAAAGCCCGGCGGGTATGGCGCCGTGCGACCGCGCGGGCCGGGGCGGTTCCCGTTCACGAAGTAGCAAGCGGTTGTTCCGGACGAACGGCCGGCGTGTCCGATCCCGGCGCGGCGGGTAGACTAGGGTAAGACCCCTCCCGCCAGACGGAGCCTTTCTCTCATGCCCCTCCCGAAGCTGGTCCGGGCCGCCGCGCTTGTCGCGGCCGTCGCCGGGCTCGCGTACTACGCACCCACCGGCGCCGACGCCCAAAAGAAGGGCGACGCCAAGAAGGCACAGGCGAAAACCGCCCCCCGCCCCAAGCGCCCCGACCTGCCGCCGAGCACCCTGCCGCTCGCGGTCGTCCCCGGCGAGCGCATCGCGCTGGTCGGCAACAGCACCGCCGAGCGGATGAACCTGTTCGGCCACTTCGAGGCGATGCTGCACAAGCGGTTCGCCGACAAGCAACTCGTCGTCCGCAACTTCGCCCGCCCCGCCGACGAGGTGGCGGTCCAGCAGCGCTCCGCGGACTACACGAAGATCGACGACCCGCTGTACGCCTTCGGGCCGGACACCCTCCTCTGCTTCTTCGGGTTCAACGAGTCGTTCGCCGGCAAGGACGGCGTGAAGAAGTTCGAGCAGGACTACGAGCGGTTCCTCGACGACTTCACGAAGAAGTACCCGCGCGACGACGCCGGCGGGAAGGTGCGGTTCGTGCTCGTCTCGCCGATCGCGTTCGAGGCGCCCGACCCGGCGCTCGGCATCACCCCGATGCTCCCGACCGACCAGCGCTTCCTGCCGTCGGGCAAGGCGGAGAACGAGAACCTGAAGCTGTACGCGGCGGCGGTGAAGGCCGTCGCCGACCGGCGGAAGCTGGCGTTCGTGGACGTGTTCGCCGCGACGCAGACCGCGTTCCAGGCGCAACCGGGCCTCCAGTACACGATCAACGGCTGTCACCTGAACGAACAGGGCGACGCACTCCTGGCGCGGGTGCTGGTCGAGGCGCTGTTCGGCGGGCCGGCGCCGGCGGTGGACGCGCAGCTGCGGGCGGCGGTCGTGGACAAGTCGTTCGTCCACCAGCAGGACTACCGGATGCTCAACGGCTGGTACGTCTACGGCGGCCGGCGCACCTACGACACCGAGACGTTCCCGAAGGAGTACGCCAAGCTCCGCGCGATGGCGGCGGTGCGGGATCAGTACGTGTGGGACATCGCCGCCGGCAAGCAGGCGTCCGCCGGGGTGGACGACAGCAAGACGGGCGAACTCGTCACCCCGCCGACGCGGTTCGGCGACCCGCGGCAGAAGTACAGCGAGAACCCGGAGCTGAAGTACCAGACGCCGGCCGAGTTCGCCCGCACCGCGAGCGTCGCGGCGGGCCTGGAGATCCGCCCGTTCGCCGACGAGACGATGTTCCCGGAACTGGCGAAGCCGGTGCAACTCGGCTTCGACAACAAGGGCCGGCTGTGGGTGGCCTGCATGCCGAACTACCCGCTGTGGAAGCCGGGCGACCCCAAGCCGAACGACAAGCTCGTCATCCTTGAGGACACGAACGGCGACGGGAAGGCGGACAAGTCCACGGTCTTCTACGACCAGCTCCACTGCCCGACCGGGTTCGAGTTCTGGAACGGCGGCGTGCTGGTGATGGACCAGCCGCGCATCCTGTGGCTGAAGGACACGGACGGCGACGGCAAGGCGGACCTCGTCGTCCACCTGTTCGACGGGTGGGCGAGCGACGACACGCACCACCGCGGCGGGTGGGAGTGGGGGCCGGGCGGCTACCTCCACCTGCTCGAAGGCATCGCCATGAGCACGACGCTCGAGACCCCGTGGGGGCCGCACCGCAGCCAGGGCGCCGGCGGCGCGTACGTCATCGACCCGCGCAGCCAGAAGGTGCGGCAGTTCAGCCTGCCGGGCATGTACAACATGTGGTGCTACGTGTTCGACGAGTGGGGCCAGGGGATCGTCGGCGACGGCACCACCGCCAACCAGACGTGGGACACGCCGCTCAGCGGTGCGCAGTTCCAGGGTCGCAAGGGCATCAACTTCATCCTCCCGAACGGCGAGCGGCCGAACCTCGGCAACGAGTGGCTGGTGTCGCGGGCGCTGCCGGACGACGTGCAGAAGCAGTTCATCTACGCCTGCGTCATCAACCTGAACGGGATGCCGCGGTACACCGTCAAGGACGACGGCGCCGGGTTCATGGGCACGCGGGTGAAGGGCGCCGACGGTAAGTGGTCGGACCTGCTCAAGTCGCCCGACAAGCACTTCCGCCCGGCGAACCCGACGATCGGACCGGACGGGGCGCTGTGGTTCGGCGACTGGGCGAACGCGCTGGTCGGCCACATGCAGTACAGCCAGCGCGACCCGAACCGCGACCACACCCGCGGCCGCGTCTACCGCCTCGTGGGCAAGGACCGGCCGCTCGTCGCGCCGGTGACGCAGGTCGGCAAGTCGGTGCCGGAACTGCTGAGCCAGTTCTCCGAGTACGAGTGGCGGACGCGCTACCGTGCCCGCACCGAGTTGCGCGACCGGCCGACGGCGGAGGTCGTGTCGGCGACGACGGCGTGGGTGTCGAAGCTCGACCCGACCGGGAAGGACTTCGAGCGCCTGCGGACCGAGGCGCTGTGGGTCCAGCAGGGGCACCACGCGGTCCAGCCCGAGCTGTTGAAGGCGGTGCTGGCGTCGAAGGCGCCCGAGGCGCGGGCCGCCGCGGTCCGCGTCGCGGCCGACGACCGCGCCTTCATCGCCGACGCACTGCCGATCCTCAAGGCGGCGGCGACCGACCCGCACCCGCGCGTCCGCACCGAGGCGCTGCGCGGGCTCAGCTTCTACAACACGCCGGACTCGGTGGACGCGATGCTGGCGGCGGCGAAGATGCCGCTCGACTACTGGACCCGCTACACGCTGGAGGCGTCGCTCGGGGCCACGGAGGCGACGTGGCGGCCGGTGTACCTCGCCGGCAAGGCGAAGGACAGCCCGGCCGAGCCGATCATGAGCGGGATCGTCGCGTCGAACAAGGCCGGCGCCGCGGCGGCGCCGCACCTGAAGGTGCTGCTCTCCGCCGAGCCGCAGCCGGCCGAGGTGAAGAACCGGGCCACGACCGCGCTGGCCGGCCTCCGGGGGAACGTGAACAACGGCCGGTCGATCTTCGTCCGCAATTGCACCGCGTGCCACAAGGTCGGCAACGGCGAGGGACAGGATTACGGTCCGAACCTCGCCGGCGTCGGCGCGAAGATGCCGCGGACGAAGATCATCGAGTCGATCATCGACCCGAACGCCGACGTGGACGCCAAGTACGCCTCGACCCGCATCGTGACCGTCGACGGGAAGACCGTCAGCGGGCTGGTCGTGGCGGAGAACAAGACCGAGCTGGCGATCTTCGACGGGATGATGCGGCGGACCATCCGCATCGACGACATCGAGACGCGGGTGTTGCAGAAGCAGAGCAGCATGCCCGAGGGCCAGGCCGCGGCGATGGCGCCGTCCGAGTTCCTCGACCTGATCGAGTACCTGGATTCGCTGAAGCAGAAGTGACCGGTCAGCGGGGCGGGACGGTCCAGAGCTTGACCGTCCCGTCCCCGCCGCCGGTGGCGATCGTCCGCCCGTCGGGCGACACCGCCACCCCGAGAACCAACCTGTCGTGCCCCCGGAGGCTCGCCCGGAGCCCGCCGGCGGGCATGTCCCACACCTTCACCGTGCCGTCCTCGTGGGCCGTCGCCAGGACGGCCCCGTCCGCCGAGTAGGCCACGTCCACGGCCATCCCAGACCCTTCCACCACAGGCCGCTCCTCGCGGCCCGGCAGCGCCCAGCGTTTCACCCCGACTCCGGTCGCGGCGGCGACCACGTCGCCGCCCGGCGCGACCGCCAGGGCGTGAACGTGCCGCGGGCCGACGGCGACGCTCCCGAGCGCGGCCCCCTTCGCCCAGTCCCAGGCGCGGAGGGTGCCGTCGTCACCGGCGGAGAGGAGCGTCTTGCCGTCCGGCGCGAACGCCAGCGCGTGGACGTGGCGTGTGTGGCCGGTCAGTTGCTTGACCGGTGACCGGTCGGCGACCTTCCAAAGGCGAACAACGCCGTCCACCCCGGCCGCGGCGACCACCTCCCCGTCCCGCCCTACGGCCAGCGATTCGAGCGCCTTCGGGCCGCCGGACACGGACCCGAGTTCGGCCCCGGTCCCGCCGTCCCAGAACCGGACCGTGTGGTCGTCACCCGCCGACACGACGACGGCACTGCCCGCGAACCCGAGCGCCCGGACCTTGCCGGTGTGGCCCGCGAGGCGGTGCCGCTCGCGGCGGGCGGCCACGTCCCACACGCGGACCGTCCCGTCGTCGCCGGCGCTCGCCAGGAGCGCCCCGTCGGCGCCGAACGCGACGGCCCGGACCGGCCCGCGGTGGCCGCGCAGGGTGGCGGCGGCGTCAGACCGGGTGAAGAACCAGCCGCCGGCCGCCGCCACCGCGGCGAGGACCGCGGTCACGACCAGGAGTGCCCGGCGCGACGAGGAGGGCATCGGGTGCGGCCTCAGTTGTCGTTGAAGACTTCGCCGCCGGCCCGGGTGCCGTAGGCCGACCACGTCACCGGGTCGATCGAGTTGCGCACGAACCGGACCGACCCGTCGCAGAACAGCGCGTTGATGCCGCCCGTGTGCCGGCTACTCGCGTCCTCCACGTGGTCGAGCGGGTTGTTCGGCGTCCGGCCCTCGTCCGGCTCGCCGATGTTCGTCAGGCACAGGGTCGGCGGCCCCTCGTCGTCGTACCCGGGGTTCACCGGCGGGTTCACGCTCCCGGTCACCGCCCCGACCCACGTCGTCATCGGCGACCGCCGGCTCTCGCGCTCGACCACCATCAGCGTGAGCGTCGTGCCGTCGGTGATGTCGGCGACCCGGTAGCGGCTGTTGCGGAGGAGTACGCCGGTGTTCGTGTCGGGGAAGCCGGTCACCTCGTACAGCCCGCCGACGCCGGCGTAGTTGGCGAACGCCACGTCGCACAGCGGCGCCCCGCCGTCGGCCACCGCCGTGAACGTGAGCGCCTTCGGGGCGTCGGACGGGCAGAGGAACACCTTCAGGCTGGTCACCCGGACGCCGGCGTTGGCCGCGTTGGCAATGTCGAGCTTCAGGCCCGCCTGCTTGTGGAGCGGATCCTGTTCGAGGAACGGCAGGAGGTGCGTGCCCCAGCCCCAGCCCGGGCCGGTGCCGTCGGCGTTGGGCGCCGGTGTCGCCGACGTGAAGCCCGGGGGGAAGTATCCGAAGGCGGCGTGGTGGGCGTGCATCGCCACGCCGATCTGCTTGAGGTTGTTCGAGCAGGTCGTCCGGGCGGCGGCCTCGCGGACCTTCTGGACGGCGGGCAGCAGTAGCCCGATCAGGATGGCGATGATCGCGATCACCACCAACAGCTCGATCAGCGTGAACCCCCCACGGCGAGTAGGCATAGCACACCTCACAGGTGACTTCGCATGATGCGGGATGACGGAATCAGATCGAGCACACGGAATTGATGCTAGTTACTAAAAAGTTATACGTCAAGCCGCCGCGTCAGAAAGTGTCCACCGGCCAGACCTCGGGCACACCGTTCGCGTGCGGTAGCAATCCTCCCCGTTCGGGGAGATCCATGTACCCGGAGGTCACCCATGTCCCGCCTGTCACTCGCCGCACTCCTCGGCGTCGCCACCGCCGGGTTGTTGGCGTTGGGCACGACCCGCGCCCAGGAACCCGGGAGTCCGTCACAGCCGAAGGGCGACCACTCGCAGCACTTCATGGACTGCGCCAAGGTCTGTGACGACTGCGCCCGCATCTGCGAGGCGTGCGCCGCCCACTGCACCAAGTTGGTCGCGGAGGGGAAGCGCGAGCACCTGGAGACGGTGAAGTCGTGTCAGGACTGCGCAACGGTGTGCGCGGCCGCGTCGGCCATCACCGCGCGGATGGGACCATACTCGGACGCGATCTGTCAGGCGTGCGCCGACGTGTGTAAGCGGTGCGGCGACGTTTGCGAGAAGCACGCGGCCGACCCGATGATGAAGCGGTGTGCGGACGAGTGCCGGCGGTGCGAGAAGGCCTGCCGCGACATGCTCACCCACACCCGCCAGGCGGCCCGCTAGGTGCCGGACGCGACCCTCTGGTTCCTGGCCGCGGGCGGGTTGCTGGTGGCGATGGCGCTCGCGCGCACGCTCGTCGAGCGCCTGCCGCTGTCGGCCGCGATGTTCTACCTGGCGTTCGGCTTCGGGGTCGGGCCGGCGGGGCTCGGCCTCCTCACCGCAGACCTGGTCCGGGATGCGGCGGTCCTGGAACGGCTCGCCGAGGTCACGGTTCTCGTCTCGCTCTTCGCCGCGGGGCTCAAGCTCCGCGCCCCGTGGACGCACCGCCGCTGGCTCCTACCGGTCCGCCTCGCAGGCCTGTCGATGCTCGTCACCGTCGGGCTCGTGACGCTCGTCGGCGTGTACGGGCTCGGGCTGCCGCCCGGTGCCGCGATCCTGCTCGGCGCCGCACTCGCGCCCACCGACCCCGTCCTCGCCGCCGATGTGCAGCTCACCGACCCGTGGGACCGCGACCGGCTGCGGTTCGCGCTCACCGGCGAGGCCGGGCTGAACGACGGCACCGCGTTCACGTTCGTCATGCTCGGCCTCGGCCTGCTCGGCCTTCACGACCTCGGCGGGTACGGCCTCCGCTGGGTCGTGGTGGACCTCGTCTGGGCGGTGGCCGGCGGACTCGCGGTCGGGGCAGGGCTCGGATTCCTGGTCGGGGAGTTGGTCGTCTACCTGCGTTGGCACCACCGCGAGGCGATCGGGACGGACGACTTCCTCGCGCTCGGGCTCATCGCCGCGGCGTACGGCGCGGCGCTGCTCGTCCACGCCTACGGGTTCCTCGCCGTGTTCGCCGCGGGGGCGGCGCTCCGCCGGGTGGAGGCGCGGGCGAGCGGAGACCGCCCGGCGGAGGAGGTGCGCGACCTGACCGGGCAGGGGAAGCCGAGCGAACTCGCGGCCGACCCGGACAAGGCGCCGGCGTTCCTGGCGGAAGAGGCTCTGCGGGTCGTGTCGCAGGTCGAGCGGATCCTCGAAGTGCTGGTCGTGGTCGTGCTCGGCAGCCTCCTCACGCGGGCCGATTTCCCGCCCGAGGTGCTGTGGTTCGTGCCGCTGCTGTTCCTGGTCCTGCGTCCCGTCTCGGCGTTCGCCGGGCTCCTCGGGACGAGTACGTCGGGCGTCCAGCGCGGCCTGATCGGCTGGTTCGGTGTGCGCGGCGTCGGGTCGGTTTACTACGTCCTGTACGCACTCAACCACGGTCTCCCGCCCGCGCTCGCCGACCGCATCGTTCCGCTGACGATGGGCGTGGTCGTCGCGTCGGTCGTCGTTCACGGGGTCTCGGTCACGCCGCTGATGACCGCCTACACGAACCTGCTGCGCCGGCGGTCGGCGTCTCAAACGCCGGGGTAGGCGAGGCGGCACGCCTGCCCGAGCAGAAACCCGAGCCCGGACAGCGCGACCATCCCCAGCGCCAGCCGGTGTCCCTCACGCCGGTAGCCGGCGAACTCCTCGGGGGCGGCCAGGCTGCGCCAGGGCCAGTGGACGTAGGACACGTAGGCGAACAATCCCGCCGCCGCGAGTTGCACCACGACCTTGGCGCCGACCAGCCCGAGCCACGCCGGGCTGTCCGGGTTCCAGCGCAGCCCCACGAGCACGAACCCCGACCCGGCGCACGTCAGCATCCCGGCCGTGACGACGTGCCGCATCCCGTCGGCGAGGTGGGTGCTGAACCGCTCATACCCGGCCGCGTCGGGGAAGTAGTGGAACGCCTTCCCGTCCACGACCAGCGTCCGGTAGAAGATCGCCCCGAACCACGCGGCCGCGGACATCCCGTGGACCCAGAACAACACCTGTTCGAGCAGTCTCATGGTCGGCCCTCCGGGCGGGTGACAGGCCTGTACCCAGTCAACTGCGGGCGGCCCCGCGGGATTAACCGGTCCCGGCCGGCGGTCCGGCGGCGCGATAAACTCTCCTCATCCCGACGGAGCGGAGCCGCACCATGCCCTCACTGGCCGACCAGTTTCCCACGATCACCAAGCGGAACGAGCCGCTCGCGCCGCACACGCGTCTGAAGATCGGCGGCCCGGCCGAGTTCCTCGTCGAGCCGGCGGACGTGGACGAACTCCGCACCGTGCTCGACGCCTGCGCGGCCGCGAAGGTGCCGGTGCGGATGCTCGGCGGCGGGTTCAACCTGCTCGTCCGCGACGACCCAGTGCCCGGCGCCGTCGTCCGCCTCACGTCGGCCGCGTTCACCATGATCGAGTGGGACGGGAAGAAGGTCGTCGCCGGCGGCGGCGCCCAACTGTTCGACCTGATCGCGTTCAGCGTGCGGCAGGGGCTCGCCGGGCTGGAGACGCTCGTCGGCATCCGCGGCACGGTCGGCGGCAGCGTCCGCTGCAACGTCGGCGACAAGCTGGGCGAGATCGCGCAGGCGGTGCGGAGCGTGACCGTGCTGACCGAGGCGGGGAAGGTGCAGGTGCGCGGGCGCGAAGAACTCGCGTTCTCGGAGCACGGCAGCGACCTGGACGAGCCGGTCATCCTCGCCGTCGAGTTCGCCCTCGACCGCGACGACCCCGGCGCGATCCTGAGGCGAATGCGGAAGGCGTGGGTCACCCGAAAGACGACGGAACCGCACAGCTTCCAGCACGCCGCCCGGCTGTTCCACAACCCGCAAGGCAAGTCGGCCGCGGCGCTCATCGACCGGGCCGGGTTGGCCAAGGCACGCGTCGGCGGCGCCGAGTTGAGCGAGCGCAACGCGAACTACGTCGTCGCCCACCCGGGCACAACCGCGGCCGACATTCTGCAACTGGTGGACCACGTCCGGGCGAAGGTGAAGGAGCGGACCGGCGTGGCGCTCGACCGCGAGTTGCACGTCTGGTAGGAGGCCGGCGTGGCACGGAAGAAGAAGCCGCCCACCCCGCGGCCCGGGCAGGCGTGGCGCGTGACCGTTGCCGTCGTCGTCACACTGGCCGCCGTCGCCGGCATAGTGTTCGCGCTCGGCCAACTCGGCGATGAAGCGTTGCTCCGCGTCGGCGCCCGCGACCGCTACCGTACCCCGTTCGCGGACACCATCTGCGACACCCCGCCAGGCCTCGACCGGCCGGCCTTTCTCTCCGAGGTGCGCTACGTCGGCGGCCTCCACGAGACGATCAGCGCGGTGGACCCGGCCGAACACGGGCGGGTCGCCGCCGCGTTCGCCAAGCACCCGTGGGTCGAAGCCGTGGGGGGCGTCACCGCCGAGCCGGGCGGCGTGGTCCGCGTCGCGCTTCGGTTCCGCATGCCGGTGCTGGCCGTCACCACGGCCGACCGCACGCCGCGCCTGCTCGATCGCGGCGGCGTACTCCTGCCTGTGGCGCCGACACCGCCTGGGGTGGCAGAACTGGCGGGGACCGTGCCGGTCCCGACGGTCGCGGCCGGCGAGGTGTGGCGCGATCCCGGCGTGTCCGCCGCGCTCCGGCTCGTCGAGACGTACACCCCCACGCGGCTCGAACGCACCGCGACCGGCTGGAGACTCACCGGACGGGACGGCCGACTCTACGATGTGCGGAACTGACCCACCGCGTCGGCGCGCCGGTCCGCTAGCGGGTGCAGGTTCGGAAGCCGACGAAGGCCACCACCGTCCCGAGCAGCAACCCGACGTGCGCCTCGCGCAGCGGCTCGACCGTCCGGATGCCCAGGTGGTGGCCGGCGACGACGAGCCCGGCACCGACGACGACGAGCAACCCCATCAGGTTCCCGCGGAAGCAGAGCGACCCGAGAAGCAACAGGCCGGCAAGCCCGACGTTCCAGCTGTCGGCCCACGCGGTCAGCCACGGCGGCACGTCCTCGACCCGTAGCGGCAACGTGGCGTGAGACGCCGTCGCCTCCGCGGCCACGGCTTCGAGCGTGCCGAGGTCTTGCGCCTCGACCGCCTGCGCCGCTCGGCGGCCTGCTTCCGCCCCGGGGAAAACCCCGTTCTGGTGCGCCCACAGCCCACACCCGGCGACCAGAACGGCGGCCAGCACCGCCCGGACCGGAGCCCCGACGAACAGACCGAAGACCCGTCCCAGCGGGTTCGGCGGCGACGGCTCGAACGCGAACTCGGGGTACTGGGCCACGGGGACCGGCGCCCGCCCGGGAACGGTCTGCGCGGCGAGCGGGCGGACGGTCTCGACGCGGTGGAACTGGGCCGCCTGCCGCACCAGCACCTCGGCGGCCGCAGCCGCCTGGCGCTCCGCCTCGGCGCGGGCCAGCCCTTCGGCCTGCAACCGCGCCTGTTCCACGGCCTGCAACAACCGGCGCTCGCGCGCCTCCTTCCGCGCCCGCTCGGTCCGGTCGATCAGCGCGAGCACCGGCTCGCGCCAGGCCGCGAACTTCTCCCGCCGCCCGGCCGACCCGCCCCGCAGCAGCACGCCGCGGGTGGCGAGCTTGGCCTCGTACCCGAACAGCGCCTCGAAGAACTCCTCCCAGTACCGGCCGGCGAACCGGGCGACGAACAGCCGCACCTCGTCCTCGTCGAGCCCCCGGGCGCGGAGCTGGCGGACGAGCCGCTCGCACCCGCGCAGCGGCCCGCCGCGCTGCTCCTCGGCCTTGCGGTCGAGCCAGCGGCGGAGGCCGACCGCGAGCGCAACGCCCACCGCGCCGGCCGCGGACCAGTGCCAGAATACGCCGGACATGGCGAGGAGCAGCAGGAACAGCGCGACGCCGGCGGTCGCGATCCCGCGGTCGGCCCAGGCGAGCCCGAGGAGGAACTGGCGGACGCGCGTGAACACCGACCCGCGCGCCGACAGGCCGTTCATCACGAAGTACGTCAACCCGACGTTCACCAGCATCGCCATGAGCGCCGACGCCCAGGCGAGCTTGCCGAAGAACAGGAGCAGCGCTGCCAGCGCCGTCGTGCCGACGACCAGCCCGGCGAGGACGCGGCCGCGGAGGACGGCGGCGGGGGCGGTGGTGAAGGCGTGGGCGAACCCCTCGAGCCGGTTGATCTGCTCCTCGCGCGGCACGAACCCGCCGGCCGCGGAGCGCACGCCGAGCCAGTCTTCGAGCGTGCGGATCACCTCGCCCATGTCCTGGAACCGCTCGCGCGGGTCTTTCGCCATCATCCGCAGGATGACGGACGAGACCTCGCCTGGCACCCGGGCGACAATCCGCTCCGGTGGCACGATCGGGTCGTACGCCTGCTTGCTCATCACCTCGACGGCGGTCGTACCTTCGAACGGCGGGCGGCCGGTGACGAGCACGTACAGCGTGCAGCCGAGTGAGTAGATGTCGGCGCGGTGATCGACCGTCGTCGCGTCGCGGCACTGCTCGGGCGACATGTACGCCGGCGTGCCGAGGGCGATGCGGTGACCCGTCAGGGTCGGGCGCAGGGGCTCGGCGCCACCCGCCGGTCTGGCGTCCGCGCCGCCGTCGTTCCGCACCTTCACGAGCCCGAGGTCGGCGACCTTCAGCAGCCCGTACTCGTCGAGGAGGAGGTTGTCCGGCTTCACGTCGCGGTGGACCATGCCGCGGTCGTGGGCGTGCTTGAGCCCGCGGGCCGCCTGCAACACGTACCCGACGGCCGTCTCCGGGTCGAGTTTGCCGCGCTCGGCGACGAGGTCGGAAAGCGTCCGCCCGCGGACGTACTCCATGCTGAAGAAGCGGGAGCCGGCCGCCTCCCCGATGTCGTGAATGTGCACGATGTTCGGGTGCGAGAGCTGGGCGGCGGCGAACGCCTCGCGGGTGAAGCGGGCGACGAACTGCGGGTCGGCGGCGTACCGCTTGGCCATCACCTTCAGCGCGACCGCCCGGTCGAGCGACAGTTGCCGCGCCAGGTACACCGACCCCATCCCGCCGCGGCCGAGTTCCTTTTCCACCCGGTAACCCGGAACGGCGAGGGGCGGTGGGGCGTAGCCGAGCTCCTCACCCGGTCCCGGGAGGCTCGACACCGCCGGGAGCGAAACGGACGATAACCCGTGCGCCACGGGAGCGGGCGTCTGGGCCAGGATCGCGGGGCGGTGAGACGTGGCCCGCGCGGCCTTCGCGGCGGGCGCGTCACCCTCGGTGACCGCTTGTGCCTCGCACACGGACGACTGCCCGTCCGGGATGGTGAGCACGAAGGCGTGGTCGCACCCCGGGCACCTCGGCTTAAACCGGCCGGGCTTCGGATTTCGCAGTGTGAGGCGGTGTCCGCAGTGCGGACAGGCGACGCCGACGACGGCGCCCTCGGACGAGGTGGGCGGTGGCGGCATGGTGAGCGGGTGCGGGTCGGCCGGCCGCCGCGCTGCCGCGTGCAGCGTTCGGCAACCGGTTCAACCGAGAAGTTAGTACAGGTTCCGGCCACCGGTCGGGTTTCGCCGCACGCGCCGGTCGCCACGGCCCGGCGCGTTCTGTTGTGGCGCGAAGAGTCAAACTAAGAACCTATCCGGATAGCGGGGTGATCTAAGTCTTGGGCGTGTGCCCGGAGGTCGACCGTGAACCGGACCAAGACAGCCGACTCGTGGCGACTCTCCGACGAGTTGTGGGAGAAGATCCAACCCCTGCTGCCGGAGCACCGCAACC
>JAFKFQ010000538.1 GCA_017308215.1 bacterium
CAAGCCGGGGCAATGGTGTCGCTGCTGTCGCGCCGCGCCGAGGACCTCGGGCGAAGCAACCCGGACGTCAGCGCGGCCGAGCTCGCCAACCGCCTCTCGGGCGATTCGGCCGCCGGTCCCATGCTCCAGGCCGTCGCCGCCGTCCGCGGCGAATCGGTGGACAAGGTGGTCAAGGAGTTCGCGGAGTCCATCCGCGGCGCCCAGCGGCAGCTCCGCGTCCAGCGCGAGGTCCAGGCGGGCCGTCTCGCAGCCGACCAGTCCGCGGCGGCCCTCTCGCGCCTCACGGACGCGGTCACCAACGCCGCCGGCTCGGTCGGTCGGTTCGAGACGTCCATGACGGTCCTCGGGTCCGTCTTCTCCGGCCAGGGCGGCACTGGGCGCGTCACCTCCATCTCCGGCGGGTTCGCCTCCTTCGGGACCGGCACGGGCGTGGAGTTCCGGCGGTCCGCAGCGGCGGTCGGGGCGGCCCTCGGGCCCTCTGGCTCGTCCCTGCTGAAGTCGGCGGAAGCGGGCGACCAGCTCGCCCGGGTGCTGCCGTCCGTCCTGGCGACCCTCGGCTCGTCTCCGCTCGGGCCGGAGGAGAGCTACGGCAAGAAGACCCGCGACCTCCTGTACGCCCAGCTTCTGCCCAACATGGACGAGGCGGGGCGGGCGCGGGCGCTGGAGGCCAACCCGGAGCTGGCTCGCGCCATCGAGTCGGCCGTCGGTTCGGTCGTCCGGGTGCAGTCGGAGTCGGAGGGCGACGGCGGACTGGCCAAGCGCCTCCAGCAGGACGCGGGCCGGGTCGCCAACGAGGTGACCGAGGCGTTTGCCGGCCCCCTCCGTGAAGCGGGTGAGAGGATGGCGCGGGCCATCGAGGACCAGTCGAACAAGTACGTGGACGGGCTGGCCTCCGCGCGCCAGATGCTCGTCACCGCGGGGGAATCGCTCGACCGCGTGGGCGAACTCCGGCTGGCGGGGGCGCGGGTCGGCGCGGACGTGGCGGCGGACCGGACGGGGCGGGCCGCGACTGATGTGCTGTCCCTGCAAGAGATGCAGGCTCCGTTTGTCGAGCGGCAACGGCGGCTGACCGGGCTGGGCGTGGACGCCGAGAACCCCGCCGCCATCGCCGCCCGCCTGCGCCGGGTGACCGGGCAGGTCGCCGGTGCGACCGCCGAGCGGGACGCCGCGGTGGGCAACCGCGACCGGTTCGCGGCCGCCCTGGCAAACGCAAGCGAACGCGCCGCCGGCCTGCAAGAGAAGCTGACCGCCGCCACGGCCAACCGCGACTCCCGGCTCGGGTACGCCGAGAAGTACCTGTTCGCGGGCGACGAGCAACGCGCCCGCATGCAGCGCGGGCAGTCCCTCGTCATCGGGCTCGACCGCGGACGGGTGGGGTTCAACGCCCTCTCGATGGACGAACAGCGCCTCGCCGTGGAGACGCTCGGGGACTTCGGGCAAACCCGTCTCGCCAGCGGCCGGACCGCCGAAGGTCTGCGCCGGCAACTCCTGGGCTCGATGCCCGGGGTAACGGATGTCGTGCAGGAAGGTGAACGGCGTGGCCTTCAAGACCAGGTCGTGGGCGTGTTCAACACGGCCGAACAGGCGCAGCGCGCCCTCGCCGACAACCAGCGGGACCTCCACGGCCGGTTCATCACCGACCTCCGCTCCCTCCACGAGCAGTTTTTCGCCCGCCTCGCCACCAACCTGGCGGCCGAGCAGGTGGGCGCGGCCCGGAACGGCCTGGCATCGGCCCAGGTAACGCGCGGCCAGCTCCGCCGGGAGGAGCAGCAGCGCGGCGTGCTGGCCCGGGTCGGCGTGACCGGCCAGGCCGGCCTTCAGGGCCTCCGCGCCAGCGAGGGCGACCTGCGGTCCTTCCTCGACGCCACCGACCGCCTGAATGCCCTCCGGGGCCGGGCGCTCGGCGCCGGCGACACGCGCGCGGCCATCGACACGAACCTCGACACGCTGGCGTCCCAGCTCGCCGGGAATCTCTTCTCGGCACCGCGGGGTGACCGTCTGCGTGAGGTTCTCGCCACGCGCGGGCTCGGCGACCTGAGCACTGGCGGTCAGCAGGCGGCGATTGACCACGTGACGACCCAGATGTCCGACAGGTATGGAACGGTTGACGGTCTGCTCGCCTGGGAGCTCAAGAGCCGCAACGAACAGGTGAACTACATCGAGAACCTGGTCCGTCGTGGCCTGGAAGTCGGCCGTGAGCACACCGCCGGCGAGATTACCCGGGAGCGTGACCGGGCCGGTGATGCCCTGCGCGCCCGCGGCGTGAACACCGACGCGCTGGCGGCGCTGAACACCGGTGACCGCTCCTCGCTCACCGAGGCGGTCCGGACCAGCGCCACCGACCTGGCCACGCTCGACGCCCGAATCCGCGAGACCGAAGTGTCGATGACGCGGTTCCGCGAGCAGCTCGACCGGGCCGGGGCGGCGCTGAACGCCACGTCGTCGGCCGAGGGCGGCGGGGCCGTGCTGCGGCGGGCGGACGGCGGGTTTACGCCGCGCGGGACGGATACGGTGCCGGCCATGCTCACGCCCGGCGAGTTCGTGGTCAACCGGGCGTCCACGCAGGCCAACATGGGCCTCCTGCGCGAAATCAACGCGGCGCGGGGGCCGGTCCAGTACCGTCAGACGGGCGGCCCCATCATCCGGGCGGCCGAGCAGAACGCCCCGAGCACGTCGCAGGTCGCCCAGGGCTACCTGTGGGCGACGGACAAGATTAACAAGGCGATGAGCTGGCTCGGATTCTCGCAGGGTGGGGTCGCGTACCTCGCCGGGGGCGGCCTGGCCGAGCAGTACGACCGGGCCCGCCTGGCCGCGAGCCTGGCCGAGAACAGCCGCGGGGCCGAGCGGGGGGCGCTGGTCGGCGGCGGGACCGCCGTCATCCCGGCCCTCGACGCCGGTCAGGCGAGCTACCGGGCGTACCTGCGGCGGCGCGAGGCGGCCCTCGCCCGGCGCCTGAACCCGGGTGCCGGACCGGTGTCGAAGGTGGTGGCGATGACGCCCGCGGAGGCGCTGGCGGCGAACCGCGCGCTGAACACCGCGAACATGGGCTTCTCCCAGGCGCTGGCTCGGTCCGGGATGGACGACGGCCAGGTGCAAGCGGCCCTCGGCTCCCTTGCCCAACGCCGGGACTTCCAGAACCGCGTGTTCCTGGACCGCTACGGCGCGGCCACGGCCGACGTCCGGATGCGCGACACGCAGGGCTGGGCGGCGGGCGCCGGCGTGCGCCGGCAGAACGCGGCCGCCCAGCGGCGGGCCGAGGAGACGGCCATGCGGTGGATGGGGTTCGGGCCTCGCCCGACCGCCCGGTACTCGCTGGCGGACCGGTTCGTGAGCCCGCTCGGGGACCGCGCGAACAGCTCGTTCAACGTGGGCCGGTTTGCGGACGGCGGGTTCGTCGGGGGCAGCGGCACCGGCGACACCATTCCG
>JAFKFQ010000163.1 GCA_017308215.1 bacterium
AAGCCCACCCGCGACAAACGGGTGGGCTTCCGCGCTCAAACCGCGACTCGATCGATCGCACTCGGCCCGGGGCAAGACCTACCAGCGGGCGGCCCGGACCTCGCCGGCCTTCGCGTCGTCCGTCTGGCTGCGGCTGGGCAGCACGCCGACCGTCTCGCGGCTCAGCAGCCAGCCCCAGAACAGGTCCACGAAGAGGAGGAACAGGGCCATGAAGACGGTGCAGACGAGGACGACGACGGTGTCCTGGGCGAGCCGCTTGCGGCTCGACCACGACACCTTGTTCATCTCCGCCTCGGTGGCGATCAAGAACTCGGCGAATTGCGGCATGTTCACCGCCCGGTATGCCACCCACACCGTCAGGGCGATGAGGAGCATTGGAATCGTGAACCTGGCGTCCGGGAGCAGGCGGAAGACCGTCGGTCCGCCGTTCTCGCCGCCGGTGGTGAACGGGATGGCGATGTCCCAGTGTTCCGGGAGCATGTTCTGGTACACCAACGCGTAGACGCCACTCGCCCCGACGAGCAGGATGCCGAGGATCGTCAGCCGGCGGACATGCCGGCCGAGCACCCGCTTGTACGCGGTGCTGTGGAACCAACCCTGCTCCTCGAGCCCGACCATCCACCCCTCACCGCGCGGCGACGTGAACAGCCGGAACGCCCCGAACAGGACGCCGCCCACGACGGCCGCCGCGAGCACCTGCCCGACGCCGCCCTCGAACCGCAGACCGACAGCCCGGCCGAGGAAAAAGGCGAGGGCGAAGGCAGTGATTGTCAGGAAGATGCCGCCTCGCAGTCCCTTCGGCGGGTTCGCCCCAGCGAGCGACTGGCCGAAGTACCACAGAGCGACGAGCACCCCGAGCACCACCGGGGTGCGGAGCATCTGATCCAAGAGCGAGTTCCCCCCGAGTTTGGGGGTCACGTTCTCGGCCCAGAAGGTCGGAATGAAGTAGAGGACCACGGCCAGCACCGCGAGGACGTATACCGCCCCGACGAAACTGGCGAACACGAGCCCGGTGCCGGCACTCGGGGTGCGGGGCTGGGGCGTCGAACTGGGTTCCACGGCGGTGGCCATCTCTCGTCCTTTGCGAGTCCGGTCCGTCGGCGGGCGGACCTTGCCCCAGACGACCCGGCCGACCCTCGCCCTCCGGCCTGAGCATCCGGGGCGGGGTCGGCGGGGAAACTGACCGGTGCCGACTGATATACGGGCCGTGAGCAGGAGCGGAGGGACTCGAACCCCCAACCGGTGGTTTTGGAAACCACTGCTCTGCCAGTTGAGCTACGCTCCTTCGTCCGTCGCCCTCGTCACTCGGAATCTGGACTCGCCGCGAGGCATTCCTCGCCGCCGTCAGGCCGAATGACGAGGGACGAATGACCGAGGACGCCGCACTACTTCTTCGCCGCCGGCTCGTCGGCGAGGATCTTCGTCACCACGCCGGAGCCCACGGTACGACCACCCTCGCGGATGGCGAACCGCAGCCCCTCGTCCATGGCGACCGGCATCCCCTCCATCAACTCAACGGTGATCTTCACGTTGTCACCGGGCATGCACATCTCGACGCCGGCCGGGAGGGCAATGCTGCCGGTCACGTCGGTCGTGCGGAAGTAGAACTGCGGCTTGTACCCGCTGAAGAACGGGGTGTGCCGCCCGCCTTCGTCCTTCGACAGGACGTAGATGCTGGCCTCGAACTTCCGGTGCGGCTGGATCGACCCGGGCTTGGCGATGACCTGGCCGCGCTCGATCCCGTCGCGCTCGATGCCGCGGAGGAGTGCCCCGACGTTGTCGCCGGCGATGGCCTTGTCGAGCGTCTTCTGGAACATTTCGATGCCGGTGAGCACCGTCTTGATGCTGTCCTTGCGGAGGCCGATGATCTCGACTTCGTCGCCGACCTTCGCCTGGCCGCGCTCGACGCGACCGGTGGCGACGGTACCACGCCCCTTGATCGAGAACACGTCTTCCACCGACATGAGGAACGGCTTGTCTTCCTCACGCTGCGGGAGCGGAACGTAGGTATCGAGGGCAAACATCAGCGCGTCGATCGACTTCGGGCCGTCGAGCGAGTCGTTCGTCGGGTTCTCGAGCGCCTCCTTCGACCGGCCGTAGACGATGGGAATGTTGTCGCCGTCGAACTCGTACTTGCTGAGGAGGTCGCGGAGCTCCATCACGACGAGCGGGATGAGCTCCGGGTCGGCCTTGTCGCACTTGTTGAGGTACACGACGATCTTGGGCACGCCGACCTGCTTGGCGAGCAGGATGTGCTCGCGGGTCTGGGGCATGGGGCCGTCGTCGGCGGCGACCACGAGAATGGCGGCGTCCATCTGGGCGGCGCCGGTGATCATGTTCTTGATGTAGTCGGCGTGGCCGGGGCAGTCGATGTGGGCGTAATGGCGACCCTTGATCGGCTGACTGAAGTCGATCTTGTCGAGCCCCGGGTAGTCCATCAGGTCCTTGTACGGCAACTCCCCGGCGTTCGCGACCGTCCGGTCGTTGCTCTCGTACTCGACGTGCGAGACGGCGATGGTGACCGTCTTGTTGGCGTCGCGGACGATGCCACCCTTGGCGATTTCCGAGTAGGACTTGAAGTCCTTCAGGGCGTTGACGTGGGCGTTGCGGGCCAGGATCGCCGCGGTGGTAGTGGTCTTCCCGTGGTCGATGTGGCCGATGGTCCCGACGTTGACGTGCGGCTTGGTCCGCTCGAAGTTGCCCTTCGCCATCGCTCCTCGCTCCTCTTGTGGTTGTCCGGGTGGGTTGGCGGTCGGGAGCCGCCGACCCCCCGGCGGGCTCCGTCACGTCCGAGAGCTGCTGATGGGACTCGAACCCATGACCTCCTCCTTACCAAGGAGGTGCTCTACCAGCTGAGCTACAGCAGCAACTATCGACCGCCCGCGGCACCGGCGACCGAGGGATTGATACGGGGGTCGGCCCCCTCCGGCCAGAGCGGGCGATGGGATTTGAACCCACGACATCTTGCTTGGAAGGCAAGAGCTCTACCGCTGAGCTACACCCGCGTTGTCGAGTTGTCAGAGACCAGATCTCAGTTGCCAGTCAAACTCGGCCGTCACGTGCCTGACAACTGGGAGCCGACCGCTGACAACTACTAAATGGGTAGGGAGGGATTCGAACCCCCGAACTCCGAAGAGGCCAGATTTACAGTCTGGTGCAATTGACCGCTCTGCCACCTACCCGTGAATCGTTCCTCCGTCCCGGTTCGTTCTAGCAACCCGCCCGGGCAGCGGGGAGAAGCTCGCGGAGGGATTTGAACCCACGACCCGCGCTTTACAAAAGCGCCGCTCTACCACTGAGCTACGCGAGCAGTAACCCGCGGGAGGTCAGAGTAGGCCGCGCCCGCGGGCACTTCAAGGCGAAAAGCCGCCCGTGTGGTGCGGCGCTCCGGGCCGCCGCGTGCACGCGGAATCGCTCCGACGGCTCCCGCACCGCCGCGACACGGGGTGCCGCACCACACCGGACCCGCCGCCCGGCCCCGAGGTTCACTGGAACCGCGCCTTCGCCTGCGCCTCGACCGCCGGCGTCCACGGGTACACCGTCGGCCCCCCGGCCCCGTCGTACCCCGGCGACCGTAGCGACCCGACGACCACGAACGTCTCGCCGCGGCCCTTGCCGAGCAGCAGCAGGTACGTGCCCGGCCCGGCGTACCCGGCGGCGTCGGACAGGTTGGTGACGACCACCGCCCCGTCCGGCTTCGCACCGTGCAGCACCTGCGTCACCCCGACCTCCTGCGGGCCGTCACCGGCCTTCACCTCGGCAACCACCGCGAGCGTCGCCGCGGCGGCCTGCACCCGCGACACGACCGGCCCGCGGTTCTTCGACAGCGCCGTGTACCCGAGCCAGCCGAGCCAGCCGAGGAAGAGCGCCGCGGCCGCGGCGAGGCGGAGCTTGCGCCCGGTCATCGCTCCCCCTTGCGCGGGCGGTCGCTCAGGGTCAGTTCGAACCCCTCGGTCAGCGCCTTGTCGAGGTCGAATACTGCGTGGAAGTCGTCCGGGTCGTCCTCGTCCGACCGGCTCAGCCGCCCGGCCTCGATCAGCTTGAAGACGATCTCCCCGAAGTCGTCGGTACGGCGGATGCCCCAGTGGCGGAAGACGGTCGGCGCCATCATCCCGAAGTCGCGGACGGCCATCGCGCACGCCCCGCGGAGGAGTTCTTCGCCGCTGACGTGGTTCTCGTCCTCGCCGGCCTCGATGTCGGTGCGCCCGAGCCGGTCCTGGGTGAACCCGACCGCCTCGCAGACGAACTCGTAGGCCTCGTAGGCGAACCGCGAGTCGGCCCGCGTCAGGTCGAGAATTTTCGGATCCACTTCACCCTCTCGGGAATCAAGGCAAAAACACGAAACCCGAAACTCGAAATCGGTCGCGGCCCGGGTTCGAATTTCGTGCGCCGAGTTTCGTGCTTTCTCTTACAGCCTGGTTAACACTTCCGCCATAGGGACCGGCAGCCGCCGGCCGTCCTCGAACTCGACGAGCAGGCGGCGGGCGAGGAGTTCCTGCGCCAGCACGCGGCCCTGCCCCTTCGCCGTCACGACCCGACTGCCGACCGGCGGGAGTTCCTTCTGGAACTCCTCGTACACGTCCTGCTCGTAGCGCAGGCAGCACTTCAGCCGCCCGCACCGGCCGCTGATCTTGTTCGGGTCGAGCGTGGACTTCTGGAGCTTCGCCATCCGCATGCTCACCGGCGGCATCGCCACCAGGAACGTGTTGCAGCACACCGGCCGCCCGCAGTCGCCGTAGTCGGCCTTCAGCCGCGCCTCGTCGCGCACGCCGATCTGCCGCAACTCGATGCGCGTGTGGAACTCGCGCGCCATGCTGCGGACGAGTTCGCGGAAGTCCACGCGCGTCTCGGCCAGGAAGTAGAAGATGATCCGCTCGCCGCCGAACAGGTGCTCCACGTCCACCAGTTGCATCGCCAGCTTGTGCTGGGCGATCAGCCGGTCGCCGGCGGCGAACTCCTTCTTCTCGACCTCGGCGAGGTGCGCGAGCTTGGCCCGGTCCTCGGGCGCCAGGACGCGGAGGATGTCGCCCTTCGTCGGCTCCGGGAGCGTGGCGAGCGCCTCCGGCGTCGCCGGGCACAATGCCTCGCCAATCTCCTGGCCGCGTTCGGAGCGAACGACGATCGTGTCGCCCCGCTTCGCCGACACGCCGACCGCCGGCACGAACGCGCCGAGGAACCGCATCCGCCCGTGGCGGACGAGCAGCGGTACGCGCGGCGGCAGGGCGGGGAGGGACGGCATTCGGGTATTGTCGGGCCGAACGCTCACAAGTGCAACTCGACCACGTCCTTGTCTTTCACCACGTGATCGCGTCCGACGGTCTGCCCGTCGAACGCCCCCGAGCCCCAGACGCGGGCGGACTTCAGCCCCTCCTCGAAGTCCTTGTGGACGTGGCCGGCAAACTCGGCGACCGTGCTGCCGACCGGGCACGTGAACGGGCTCGTCATGTCCGCCGGCTTCCCCGGCTGCTTCGTGTACACGCGCATGACGCCGAGCCGGTCATAGATCGCCTTCCGCAGCTCCGGGATTCCGGTCCCCTGCTCCGCCGAAACGACGTGGAACGGGAAGCGGGTTCCGAACGCCTCGCGGGCGATCTCCAGCCGGATGTCGGCGGCCTCGTCGTCGGCCTTCGTGGCGACGAGGAGCGTCTTGAGCGAGTACGTCGCCGGGTCTTCCTCGGCGGGGAGGTCGGAGACGAGTTCGCGGCGCGACAGCTTGAGCCGGTCGAGCGTCGCCTGCGTCGCAGCCGGGCCGTCGTCGTCGGCGAGGTCGAGGAACAGCACCGCGGCGTCGGCGCCGCGGGTGAGGTCGGTGACGAAGTGGTCGTAGTGATCGGCGGTGACCGGCGGGAGGTCGACGAGCTGGACGCGCACGTCCTCGTAGTCCATCATCCCGGGGATCGGCTCGCGGGTGGTGAACGGGTAGGGCGCGACCGCCGGCTGGGCCTTCGTGAGCGCCGCGAGCAGCCGCGACTTGCCGGCGTTCGGCGGGCCGAGGAACACGACCAGCCCGGCCCCCTGCCGCGGGATCTTGAACGTGCCGGGCGCCGCCTTCTTCGGCCCGGCCTTGGCCGCCTCGATCTCGTCGTTCAGCTCCGAGATGCGGCACTTCAGGTCCATCTGGACCTTTTCGCTGGCCTTGTGCTTGGGCAGCAGCACCCACATCTCGCGGAGCGCGACGAGCTTGTCCTCGGGCGTCTTCGCCTTCTTGTACCGTGCCTCGGCGTCGTGGTAGTGCGGGGGGAGGTTGACGGCCATGTCGGTACTTCGCGTCGTGTTTCTCGGCTACGCCGGGATTGTACCGAACCGCGACGCGAGCGCAAGCAGACCGCGACGGGTGACGCGCGTGCCTTTGAGGTCGAGCGACGCGAGGGCGGGCAGGTTCGAGGTCTCCGCCAGTGCAACGGCCGCGGCATCCCCGATCGGGTTCCACGCGAGGTTAAGCGAACGGAGTGCGGGTGGGAGGACGCAAAGCAGGCGGCGCAGTCCGGCGTCTGTGAGTGTCGTGTTGCCGAGGTCGAGCCGAACGAGGTTCGGGAAGCCCGCGACGATCGTGGCGTGATCGGCGAGCGGGTTCACGCTAATGTCGAGGTCTTCGACGCCGGGGTGAGCGAGCGCGGGCGAGACGAGGCGGTTGGCACGAAGGCCGAGCGACCGAAGGGCAGGCAGGTCGGCCGCGGTGAGGCGGGCATCACCGAGATCGTTGAACCCGAGATCGAGCTGGGTGAGCGCGGGGAACGGGCCGTGCGCGAGTAGGTCGAGCAGATCGACATGGTTATGGCGGAGGTCGAGGGATTGAACGGAGCCCGGGGCGTGAGCGACGGGGTTGGCGGCCCCGTCGCTCACGCCCCGGGCTCCGACGGAACGCGCCGTCACGTCTCGGAATCGCAGGAGGACTACCACATCGGCATCAAGCGTATTCCCCGACACGTCCACCGCCTCCAGCCGTGGCACCACACCCAGCACGCGCGCCACGTCGCCCGCCGAAAGCCCGTTGTCCGCGATCTCCAGCCGCGTCAGCCCAGCAGTCCACGGCGCGGCCGCGAGCGCCGCCGCACCGTCCGCCCCGACGGCATTCCCGTTCAACACTACCTCGCGCAGCCCGCCGAGACACGGAGAGGCCGCCAGCGCCCGCATCCCGTCCGGGCCAATCCGGTTCCCCGTCAAATCCAACCGCCGCAGCGTCGCCAGGTGCGGACACGCGGCCAGCTCAGTCATGTACGGTTGCACCGCGACGAGCCGGACCGTCGGCCGCGTCGTCCCGTTGGTGATGAAGGCCCGGCCGGTCAGGTCGTCGGAGTCGTAGGGCTCGGTCGGCGGCTGGAACGTGGTCGGGTCGTGCAGGTCGGCGGCGCGGGGCGCGCGGTACGACGGGAACCGGGCAATACGGGCCAGCGCCGCGGCGGTGAGGCGGTCGAACCGGAACCGCGCCCGAGGATGTGCGAGGCCGAACGACGGCATAGAACCATCCGGGATTCGGTGGGGTGCCACCGTACCCGCCCGCCGCCGCCGCCGTCAACCGCGAGCCGCCATGACCCCGCCGCCGCTGTTCAACCAGATCCAGGAGGCCGCCGCCGCCGTCCGGGCGAAGTGGGCGTCGCGGCCGCGGGTCGGCATCATCCTCGGCACCGGGCTCGGCAAGCTCACCGACGACATCGCGGCCGAGGCCGTGCTGTCGTACGAGGCGATCCCGCACATGCCGCGCTCGACCGCCCCGACGCACAAGGGGCAGCTCGTGTGCGGCACGTTGGAGGGGAAGCCGGTCGTGGCGATGGAGGGCCGGTTCCACCTCTACGAGGGGTGGACGCTCCAGCAGGTGACGTTCCCGGTGCGCGTCATGAAGGCGCTCGGGTGCGACGTCCTCATCGTCAGCAACGCCTGCGGCGGGATGAACCCGCAGTGGGGCAAGGGCGACCTGATGCTGATCGAGGACCACATCAACCTGCTCGGCGACAACCCGCTCATCGGGCCGAACGACGACCGCCTCGGCGAGCGCTTCCCGGACATGTGCCACGCCTACGACCGCGGGTTACTCAGGCTCGGGAAGCAGGTGGCGATGGAGGAGCAGATCACCTGCCACCAGGGCGTGTTCGTCGCGGTGTCCGGGCCGAACCTGGAGACGCGCGCCGAGTACCGCTTCCTCCGCCAGATCGGCGCGGACGTGGTCGGCATGTCCACGGTGCCGGAGGTGATCGTCGCCGTTCACTCCAAAATGCGTGTGCTGGGCGTGTCGGTGATTACCGACGTGTGCCTGCCCGACGCGCTGGAGCCGGTGAGCCTCGCCGACATCGTGGCGACCGCGAACGAGGCCGAGAAGAAGCTGCGCCGGCTGGTGCGCCGCGTCGTCGCGGCGCTGTGATGCGCGTCTTCGTCTACGAGTACCTGACGGCGCTCGGGGTCGGCGCCGCCCCGGCCGACCCGCTCCACGGCATGTTCCGCGAGGGCGCCGCGATGCGCGCCGCGGTCGTCGCCGACTTCGCCGCGCTGCCGGGGTGCGAAGTCGTCACGCTCGACGGCGTGAGCGAGGCCGACGAGCCTGCCGCGGTCGCCGCGCACGCCGGGGCGGCTGACTGGTCGCTCGTCATCGCCCCCGAGTTCGACGGCGTCCTGACGACGCGCTGCCGCTGGGTACTCGACGTCGGCGGGCGGTTGCTCGGTCCGGACCTTGGCGCCGTCGAGCTCGCGTCCGACAAGTTCGCGCTCGCGGAGCACTGGCGCGAGCGCGGCATCCCGACGCCGGCCACGACGGACCGCGAGCCGACGCCGTGCGAGGCGTTCCCGGTTGTGTGGAAGCCGCGCGACGGCTGCGGCTCGACGGCGACGTTCCTCCTGCGCGACCGCTTCGAGCTGGCGGCGGCGCGAGCGGCGGTCGCGGCGGGCGAGTACGCCGGCCCGATGGTCCTCCAGGAGTTCGTCCCCGGCGTCGCGGCGAGTGTGGCCTTTCTGTGCGGCCCGGCCGGGAACGTCGCCCTCCCCGCGGCCGCCCAGCACCTCTCCGACGACGGCCGATTCCGGTATGTGGGCGGCGAGATTCCGCTGCCGGGCGAACTCGCCGAGCGGGCCGCGCGGCTCGCAACACGTGCGGTCAACTGCGTCCCCGGCCTCCGCGGCTATGTCGGCGTCGATCTGATCCTCGGCGAGGCCCGCGACGTGGCCGTCGAGATCAACCCGCGGCTCACCACGTCCTACGTCGGCCTCCGCGCGCTGGCGCGCTCCAACCCCGCCGACGCGCTCCTCCGGGCCGCGGCCGGTGACCCACCGGCGCGGCTCGACTGGCACGACGGGGCCGTGCACTTCTCGACCGACGGATCGGTCGCACGATCGACATCGCAAGCCTGACTGAGTGGCACGCCCGCCGGGCCGTGGTACGATGCGGGAGAAATCGTCCCCACGCGCCCACGGTCACGTCATGTCCCAGACCGCGTCGTCGTTGCGCACCACCGAGATGCTCGGGTTCGTCGACCGGTGGCGGGCCGGCGATCGGGCCGCGGCGAACGCCCTCATCCGCCGCACCGAGGAGCGGCTGAAGCGGATCGCCGTCCGCATGTACCGCGGGTTCCCGAACGTGCGGTCGGTCGCCGAGCCGGGCGACGTGATCCAGGCCAGCTGGATGCGCCTGTTGAAAACGCTGGAAAACCTCCGGCCCGAAAGCATGCGCGACTTCTTCAACCTCGCCGCCGTCCACGTCCGCCGCGAGCTACTCGATCTGGCCCGGCGGGCGAAGACGGTGCAGTACCGGTGCGTCTCACTGAACGCCCCGCGCCCGGGCGCAGACTCGTCGTCCGGCCTGCCGGTCCCGGAACCGGCCGACCGCACCCCCGACGACCTCGACCTGTGGGCGCGGTTCCACGAGGCGGTCGAGGAGTTGGACGCGGCGCACCGCGAGGTGGTCAGCCTGATCTTCTACCACGGCCGCACACAGCGGGAGATCGCGGCGTGGTTCGGGAAGGACGAGCGGACCATCCGCCGCTGGTGGGCCGCCGCCCTCCTGGAACTCCGAACCCGGGTCGGCGGCTCGCTCCCCGGCCGCTCACCCGAGGAGTGATGCTACGACCGGGCCAGGGTGCGCACGTCGCCGGCGCGGCGGGTCAGGCCGATCCGGTCCAGGTACTCGCAGATCGGCACGGCGTACTTGCGGGTCGTGCCGAGCGCGTCGCGGATCGCGGCGACCGTCGCCCCCGACCCAGACTTCAGCAAATCGGTCACCGTCGCCCGGAGCGCCGACTCCGCGTCGGCGTGCAGGAACAGGTCCGCGGCGAGCTTCACCAAAAACCCTTCGGCCACGGCCACCTCGTAGATGTCGGCGAGCGCGGCCGCGCCCCCGCCGGCCTGCGGCGCGAACTCCTTCGGCTCCGGCGGCGCGAACCCCGCGGCGGCGTGGGCGGCGACGATGCGGTCCTTGAGCTTGCGCTGGTTCGCGGTGAGTTTCGGCTTGAAGTCGGCCCGCGCTACCCGGCGGGCATCGCCGACCAACTGCCGCGCCGCGAGGAGACGGTCGATCACCGCCTGGAGCACCCCGTCCGGCGCCGCCGACGCGAGGAGCGCCGCGAGCTTCTGCCGGTCGTGGCTGGTCAGCAACGGGAACTCGGCGTGCAGGCCGGTGAGCGCCCGCAGCACCGCTGACTCGAGTTCCGAGACGCGCTCCGCCGCGAGCAACACCCGGCGCCCGGTCGGAACGGCGAGGTCCACGAGGCCACCCGCGACCGCGACGCGGGTCGTCAGCGCGGCCGCGTCCGTAATGCCCGCGGTGCGCATCAGGTCGGCCGGGTCCACGCCGCCGCTCCCGGCGAACCACGCGGCGGCGGCGAGGCGCGCCTCGGGGTCCGCCGACTCCAGCCGTTCCACGCGCTCCAGCGCCTCCAGGTGCCGGCGGCGGAGTTTCCGCGCCGCCGGCTGAAGGATCGTGCCGCCGCCCAGCGTGTGCTCCGCGGACGAGTCGCGCACCACGAACGGCTGCCCCCACACCGCGGTGACCGGCCCGTCGAGGAAGAGTTGCGCGAGCCCCGGCCGCCCGGGTTCGATCCGGTCGCAGTCGAGCAGTGCGAGCGTGCCCATGACCTCGGCCGTGCCGACGTGGACGCGGACCGGGAGGCGGTGCTTGAGGACGCGCGGCGCCTCGCGCGCCGCGCGGAGCCGAACCGTCAGCACCGTGGCGGGAACGACGGCGCCGGGGGCGGCGAGTTCCTGCCCGCGGCGGACGCGCTCGTGCGGCACGCCGGCCAGGTTCACCGCCGCCCGCTGCCCGCGGCTCACCCCTTCGACACCGCGGCCGTGGTGATTCAACCCGCGCACCCGCACGCGCTCGACCGTCCCGTCCCCGACGTGCCAGTCGAGTTCGTCGCCGACGTGCGCCGCGCCGGACAGCACCGAGCCGGTCACGACCGTCCCGTGCCCCTGCACGACGAAGGCCCGGTCGATTGGCAGGCGGAACGGGCCGTCCGCACCGGCCTCGGCTGCCGCCCGCCGCGCCGCGGCGGTCACCGCCGCCCGGAGGGCGTCGAGCCCGAGTCCGGTGTGCGCCGACACGGGCACGACCGGGGCGTCCTCCAGCTGAGTTCCGCGGAGCAACTCGCGGACTTCGAGGTCGACCACCTCGCGCGTGGTGTCGTCCACGAGGTCCGCCTTCGTGACCGCGACGACGCCGTGTCGGACGCCGAGGAGGTGGAGGATGTCGAGGTGCTCGCGGGTCTGCGGCATCACCGAGTCGTCGGCGGCGACGACGAGGAGCGCGAGGTCGATGCCGGTGGCGCCGGCGAGCATGTTCTTGACAAACCGCTCGTGCCCCGGCACGTCCACGACGCCGAGGTCGAGGTCACCCAGGGCGAGCCGGGCAAACCCGATGTCGATGGTGATGCCGCGGGCCTTCTCCTCGGGGAGGCGGTCGCAGTCGGTGCCGGTGAGGGCACGGACGAGCGTGGTCTTGCCGTGGTCGATGTGCCCGGCGGTGCCGAGGATCAGGTGGCGCGCCATGGGGTCATTGTACCGCCGGTTGGCCTATCCCGGCGGTGGGGGTTTGGGTAACGTCGCCCGGCCGCGGGAGGGCGTGTGATGGACGGACAGCCGGCGGATTTCGCTGTCAAGGGCGTGGTACTGCACGGGAAAGTCGTCCTCGATGCACCCGTTCCTTTGCCCGACGGCACGCTCGTGACCATTCGACTCTACGACCCCGGGGAGTTGCCGGGCGAAGGTGATGTGCCGGAATCCCTCAAGGACTGGGTCCACAGGCTTTCCACGCTCGTCGACATCCAGGGGGTCAAGCTCAAGGGTCTGGAACGAGCCGTCAAGGGACTGGGTGGGCAGGAGGCGGCATGACTGCCGGCCTGCTCGACACCGACGTCTTGATCGCGTACCGCGAGGCCGATGACGATGCGGCCGCGTGTGTGGAACGGGTGCGTGCCGAGGGGAAGCCACAGATCAGTCAGGCGTCTGTGTTGGCACTTCTCGCGTGGTGTCGGGAACAACACGATCAGACCGTAGTCGACGAGTTCCTGAAGCCCGTCGTAGTTCACTCGGTGACGGCGCTCGTCTCCCGAAAGGCCGTCGCCCTGATGCGCGGACTCACACCACCGAGCCGACTCACCCCCGTTGACGTCCTCGTTGCCGCGACCGCCCTAATCCTGAAACTACCTCTGTACTCCCTCGACCCCGAGCGGTACGCCGCCGTCCCGGGGTTGACCGCGCTCTCCGCACACTAACCCCCACCGCCGCGAGGACCGCCGATGCTCGGCACGACGCTCAACCCCAAGGAGTTCCTGGCCCGCGTGGCCGCCGAACTCGGCCGCATCGACCCGAAGGAGGTCCAGAAGCTCGCCGACTTGATGTGGGAGCGCTACCAGGCCGGGCGGTTCGTGTTCGTCATCGGCAACGGCGGCAGCGGGTCGAACGCCTCGCACTTCTGCGAGGACATCGGCAAGGGGACGCTCGCCCGCCAGTTCTTCGACGACGACACCAAGAAGCGGTTCAAGATCCTCAGCCTCACCGACAACACGCCGTACATCCTCGCCTGGGGCAACGACGAGGGCTTCGACCGCGTGTTCAGCGAGCAGCTGAAGAACCTCGCGTCGCCGGGCGACCTGCTCGTGGCGATCAGCGGCAGCGGCAACAGCCCGAACATCCTCCGCGCCGTCGAGTGGGCCAACGCCCACGGCCTGACGACACTCGGCTGCACGGGGTTCGGCGGCGGCAAGCTCAAGACGCTCGCGCACCACAACCTGCACGTCCCGCTCGACGACATGGGGATCGTGGAGAGCATCCACCTGACGGCGTTCCACTGGGTCGTGGACGACCTGCACCGCCGCGTCTCGCTCTAACCCTTCAGCCGCGCCACGACCGCGTCGGTGAACTGCGTCGTGGTCGCAGTGCCGCCGATGTCGGCGGTGCGCACCGTCGTCCCCGTCAGCACGCCCTCGACCGCGGCGACGATCCGGTCGGCGGCGGCGACCTCGCCGAGGTCGCGGAGCATTTCGCACGCGGGCAGGATTAGCGGGAGCGGGTTCGCCGTGTCCTTCGGCACCGCCTCGTGGCTCGCCCCGTACACCGCCTCGTACACCTTCACCCCGTCGCCGTGGTTGACCGCCGCGGTCGCGCTCACGCCGCCGACCAGCCCCGCTCCGAGGTCGGAAAGCAGGTCGCCGTACAGGTTCCCCGCCGCCATCACGTCGAACTGCTGCGGCCGGCTGACCAACTGCATACACGTGTTGTCCACGATCAGGTCGCGCGCCGTGATGTCGGGGAACTCGGTGGCGACGCGGCGGAAGCAGTCGAGGAACAACCCGTCGGCCATCTTCAGGATGTTCGCCTTGTGGATGCAGTGGACCGTCTTCCGCCCGGTCTTGCGGGCCAGCTCGAACGCGAACCGGAAGAACCGCAGGCTGGTCGCCTCGGTGACGATCTTGAAGCTCTGCACCACGCCCGGCACCAGTTCGTGCTCGCTGGCCGTGTACAGGTCTTCGGTGATCTCGCGGACGAGCAGGAAGTTCACCCCGGTGAACCGGCTCGCCAGCCCGGCGAGGTTGTGCACCGGGCGGACAGACGCGAACAGCCCGAGGCGGCGGCGGAAGGCGACGTTGAAGTTCGTCGGCACGCTCGGCCCGTGCGGCGTCGGCAGGCCGGCGCCCTTCGGCTGGAGGAGCTTCGTCTTCAGCGCGACGCCGCGGGCGCGGATGGCGGCGAACACGTCGTCCGGCAGTGCGTCGCGCCCCTGGTCCAAGGCGGCCCGGCCGGCGGTGTACACCTCGAACGCCACGGGCACGCCCACCGCCTCGAACAGGCGGCGGACCGACAGTTCCTGGTCCTTCCCGATCCCGCCGCCCTGAACGAACACCACCGTGTGCATCGACGCTCCCCGTGGGTGCCGCGGTCGCGGCTATGATAGGTCGGTCCGCCGCCGCGACCCGGAGTGTGTATGGTTCCCGACTGGCTGACCCTCGGCGACGAGGTGGCCGCGGCGCTCGCGGCCGGAACACCCGTCGTCGCGCTCGAATCGACGCTCGTCGCGTACGGCCTGCCGTGGCCGGTGAACCTGGAGACCGCGC
>JAFKFQ010000164.1 GCA_017308215.1 bacterium
AGAACCCCCGGCAAGCCGGGGGCTACGTACTACGATTCCACCGTCGTCTTCACCGGCGTCTTGAGCGCGGCGACGAGCACCTTCTGGAGCTCGTTGCGCAGCTCCACCGGGTCGCCGCCGCGGAACTTGAACTTATTCCCGGTCATCGTCGTGAAGTACGGGTAGACGGCCTTGAACGACGGGCTCGGCGGGGTCTCGCCGGGCTGGCACAGGGCGGTCCACGCCTTGGCGATGACGGCCGGGTCGGCCCCCTCGACAACCACCGTGAACCGCTTCGACAGCGGCCCGTTCGGCGGGGTGGCGGCGGCCTTCGGCTCGGGCAGGACGGCCCCGGTCGACTCCTCCGGCCCGCTCCCGTAGTCGAACCCGACCTCGCCGTGCTGCGACAGGTCGAGGCCGATCGTCTCCTCCTGCGCCGGCACCGTGAACCCGATCGTCTTGTCGATGACCAGCACCAGCACGCCGGTCGCCACGAAGGCGTACACGGCCGAGATCAGCGACGCCTTGATCTGCCACATGAACTGGGCCGACATGTCGAAGGTGACCGTCTTGGCCGCCTCGTCCACGATCGTCTTGCCGGGGAACGCCCCCGTCGGCATCTCGGCCCCGAACGCCCACAGCGGCAGGCTCACGAACAACCCGGTCAGGACCGCGCCGATCAGCCCGCCGACCCCGTGGACGCCGAACGCGTCGAGCGAGTCGTCGTACCCGAGCATCCCCTTGAGGAGCACCGCCCCGTAGCACGCGACGCCGGCGATCAGCCCGATCACCAGCGCCCCGCCCGGGGCCACGAACCCGCTCGCCGGGGTGATCGCCACCAACCCGGCCACCATCCCGGACGCCAGCCCCAGGGCCGTCGGCTTGCCCTTCAACACCCACTCGGTCAGCGTCCACGACAGCCCGGCCGCGGCGGCCGCGATCTGCGTCACGGTGAACGCCGACACCGCCTGCCCGTTGGCGAACAGCGCCGACCCGCCGTTGAACCCGAACCAGCCGAACCACAGCATCCCGGCCCCGAGCAGCGTCAGCACCATGCTGTTCGGGTGGAACGTCTGCTTGCCGTACCCGATGCGGCGGCGGAGGACGAGCACCGCGGCGAGGCCCGAGAACCCGGCCGCGATGTGGACGACCGTGCCGCCGGCGAAGTCGATGGCCCCGTTGACGCCGAGCAGCCCGGCCGCCGGGGCGATCTTCGTGGCCCCGTCGGTCAGCGGCACGACGAACTTGTCGGCGTCCTGGTAGACCCACTGGAGCGACCAGACCATGTGGGCGAGCGGGTCGTAGACGATCGTCGTCCAGATGAGACAGAACAGCAGGTACGGCCCGAACTTCACCCGCTCGGCGAACGCCCCGCTCACCAGCGCCACCGTGATGATGGCGAACATTCCCTGGAACATGGCGTGGATGTACAGCGGCAGGTTCGTGTTCGGGAACACGTTGAACCGGTTCCGCTTGGCCACTTCGGTCGCCAGCGCGTCGCCCGTCAGCCCGGTCTCCTTCTCCACGTCGTCGGCGGCCACAGGGACGGTCGCGGACGGGGGCAGGAACATGAGCTCCTTGCTGAACCCGACGACGCCGCCCTTGACCGGCTCGCCCTTGTCGTCGCTGCTGATCGACACCTCGATCGCCGGCTTGCCGAACGCGAGTGCGTAGCCGATGACCACCCACTGTACCCCGACGAGGGACAGAGCGACCATCGTCTGCATCATGGTGCCGAGGACGTTCTTGCGGCGGGCCATGCCGCCGTAGAAGAGGGCCAGCCCGGGCATCATGAGCATCACGAGTGCGGCGGAAACGAGCATCCAGGCGATGTCCGCCTGCTTGTGCGTACCGGGGAGCAGCCCCGCGTTCACGTCCGCGACCACCTTATCGACATCGGCCTTCATCGCCGGGGTCTTGGCCGGGTCGGGCGGCGGGGGGGCGTCCTTGGCCTCCTGGGCCAGTGCGGCCGGCGCGAGCGCACAGCCGAGGACGACCGCCGCAAGGGCGGAGAGAACGAGGCGCAACACAGGCGTCTCCTGCGCGGGGATAGGATTTCGGTCGCACCGCACCAAGGCAACGGGGGTGCCGGCAGGCTGGTGAATTCGGGAAGAATTTAACTGCCTGAGAAACAGGCACTTTCGGCGACATTGCGACCACGACGCGGGCGACCGGCCAGGTATCGCTGTCGAGATGATTAGCAGTGCTGCCCAGTAAATTGCTCACAGATTCAGCAGGCACCCCCACGATCGGCTTTGCGGAGTCTTCATGGAATCGGCGTGCGCGAGAAGCAGTCACGTCGCCCGACGGCGAGCGCCGACCACGGGCACTTCAACCCCGCGGAAACTCTGGGGAAACCGGTGTACTGAGGATTTGAGGCAAGTTTTCCGTTAAGCCGACCGATGCCTGATGTGACGCCATCCGAAGCAGCTCATCACCCGTCGGACTGCCCCGGTTTAAGGCGTTGGCATCGAAGATGTATAGTATCGCATCGGGCATCCTGATATAGGTTCTCGCCCGGAGCGGCAACCCCCGAAATCCGAAATCCGAAATCGGGTTCGTGGGTGGCCGCCGGATCGCCGAGGCACGGGCCGACCGTAGTTCTCCTCCCCCGTCGGCCGCCCGCCCCTCCCCGACCCGTTTTCGTTCGTTCCGACTTCCTCGTTTTCCCGGGCCGCCCGCGGGGTTCGTCCCCGGTGCGCGCCCGGATTCGCCGGCCTTGCCCCCAGTCTCACGGGGCCGCCGGCCCGGAGCGCGCACATGACCGCCTACGACCTCATCGTCGCCACCGCCCTCCTGTCCGCCCCGCCGGGCATCCCGGAGGAGCCGCCCACCCCGGACCGCTGGCCGGCGGTGCAGGAAGCACTGCACAAGACCGCCATCCGCCTGGAAATCCTGGACGAGCGCGAGACGCGATACGTCCTCGCCCGGGTCGAGGACTTCGAGAGCGACCTGGAACTCCTCCGCCGCCGCTACCAGGAGTTGCGTGACGCGCCGCTCGTGGCCGACTCCGACCGACTACCGGCGCGGGACGCGGTGAACCAGTTGATCCAGTTCAACCGGACATACCGCGTCTACCTGGAGGGGCGTCAGGTGTGGGAAGCGGACCGGGCGGACGTGATCGGGGTGGCGCTGGCGGAGACGGACCGCCTCTACC
Source organism: bacterium (assembly GCA_017308215.1). Taxonomy (GTDB): domain Bacteria; phylum Planctomycetota; class Planctomycetia; order Gemmatales; family Gemmataceae; genus Urbifossiella. Next base: position 3,137 of record JAFKFQ010000164.1, read on the forward strand.
GGGTGTGGGACGCGGTCCGCGACGCGCGGTGCGAATTCTACTACGTCACCGTCCGCCGCCAGGCACTGAAGCGCCTCCGCGACACGCTCGGCGAAACGGCCTACAGCACCGCCGAGCTGCCGCCGCACGTGCCGGCGTGGCGGTTCCTGGAGGCGCGGTGACGCGGCCGGCGCGAGCCGGCTGTTGGCTCAGGTTTTCGTAACGGTCCGTCTACCGGTCGGCGTCGGGTGCGAAACCCCGACGTGGCGAACGGCCGGTGTGAGCCGGCTGGTCGTTGCCCCAGGTGCCTGGGATGGCGACTGGTCACCTGGGTTGTCCGCTCGGGCACCCGTACCAACGATCGGTCGGCTCACGCTGGCCGCTCGCCACGCGGGTCGTCGCAAGTCGCCGTGGGCACCCGTACCAACGACCAGCCGGCTCACACCGACCGTTCGCCGGGGCCGACATCGAGCGGCCGACGCACCATGACAAGAACCCTTGGTCATTCGGGCCGCGGGTAAGCCTTACCCGGTAATTCTTGCAGTTCCGCGTCACCTTTTTTCAACCCGTCTGCCTCTCGCCCCCTTGCTGCACTACCGGGAAATTTTTCTTCCTATTGTCCGGTAACGATTTGCGACTCCGTTGCCCGAACGGACTCCGCCATTGGCACGGTCGCTGCTTTTCCCTTCTCCCGTCGGACCGACTCTCCCCCAGAGCCGCCGACGCGGTCGAACGGGTTCCCAGCCGTGCGACCATCCCGACCGGATACCCCCAACGCCCTCCCCCAAGACACGGGCGTTCCACCCCGGCCGGGCGACGAGATCTCCTTCCCCCCCGCGAGCCGTCCGGCCCCCCAGCCGGGCGGCTCGCTGCATTTCCGGGCCGATTCCGCACATACTGCGCGTCGTGCGGGTCGTATAATTCGCGGTGCCTCCTCGCGCCGAGCGCCCGAGCTGTCATGAACGCCAACGCACCGCTGTTCGTCACCCCGGTAGGTCCGATCCAGATCCCCGAATCGCCGTTCCCGGGGGCCGAGATCGCCGACCTGCTCCGACAGTCGATCGAGCTGCAGCGCGAACAGTTGCAGCTGGTACGGGCGCAACAGGCGGCGCAGGACGGCGTTGCCCGGTGCCGGGCGTTCCTGGCGCGGTGGGCCGGCGAGTTCCCGGACGTCGGCCCGGCGTGCAAGCAGACGCTCCCGGCGCTGGAGCGGGCGTACCTGGCGCTGCTGTCGGACCTGACGGCGAAGGTGAAAGACCTGGGCGACGACCTGCAGGACGACTTCGTGATGGCCGAGTTCCTCGACCGCTTCGGCATCCGGGTGAACCAGCTCGGCGGGATCATCAACCAGATCGGTCCGATTGCGGACGCAGCCCCTGCCGAGGCGCAGTGACGTGAGGGGGATTCGGGTCGCATGAAGGGGTGGAGGGGTGAGCGGGTGAACGGGTGACCGCCGGGACGTCTGCCTCACCCCTTCGCCCTTTCACCCCTTCATGCGACCCGAATCCCTCACCCCTTCATGCGACCCGAATCCCTCACCCCTTCAGGTGTAATGGACCCGACCCCTTCCCAACTGAACCAACTCCGCGACCTGTACGCCGCCGGGAAGTACCGGACGGCCTACGACGTGGCCGCGGCGGTCGGGCCGGTGCGCGGGTGGGAGGGCACGTCGGCCCGGCTGATCGGCGGGCGGCTCGCCATCCAGCTCGGCGCCCCGGAGCTCGGCCGCAAGCTCCATCTCGCCGCGTACCGCTCCACGCCCGGCTACCCGGAGGCGGTCTACTACCACGCCCGCTACCGGCTCGACGCCTTCGGCCCGCTCGCCTGCTGGCGGTTCCAGCGCGAGCACATGGACTGGTCCGACGCCCCGCCCGAGCTGCACGCCGACTGGCTCGCGCTCGCCGGCTTCACCGCCGCCCGCCTCAAGGACTTCGACCGCGCCGAGCGCTGGTTCAACCGCGCGGAGACCGTGGCCCCGGACCGCCCGTGGCCGGCGGTCGAGCGGGCCGGCGCCTACGACCTTGCCGACCGCCCGGCCGACGCGCTGGCGGCGGCGCGGCGGGCGCTGGAGTTGTCCCCGTGGTTCCGCCCCGGGGTGCAGGCGGTGGGGCACGTTCTCATCAAGCAGGGCCGCGACGCTGAGGCGCTCGACTTCCTGACGGAAGCGACCGCGCACCTCGAAAGCGGCCTCGTCGTCGCGCAACTGGCGGCGTTGCAAACGGACATGGGCCGCCACGCCGACGCCGCCCGCACGCTGGATCGCTATGCCGAGCTGTCGCCACTCCTGGAGCCGGAGGTGGCGAAGTGGCTGTCGGCGCGGCGCGCCGAGACGGCGTACCTGCTCGGCGACCACGCCGCCGCCGAGGCGCACGCGCGGGTGGTCGGGGAGAAGGTGTTTACGAGCTTCGCGGAGCGGCTTTCGCAGTGGGCAGTGGGCAGTGGGCAGCGGGCAGAAAAGCCAGATGATACGGGATCTCCACTACCCACCCAGCGAAGCGTCCTCGCCCTCGACCTCAAGTACGAGACCACCCCGCCCACGCCCTACGACCTGCTGGCGAAGTTCTGGGCGCACGCACTCCCGAACCCGCCCGCCGACGCGGCGCCGGTCCCCGACGGACTTCCCGACGCCGCCGAGCGCTCCCGCGCCGAGGCGGTCGGGTGGGTAACGCGCGAGTTCACGCTGAGCCCCGAAGCGGCGTCCGCGTTGGTCGGTCGCGGGGTGCCGTTCGTCCTCACGCTCGTCGAGGCGGGGTTCTCGCAGCCGCGACTCGTCATCGGCGCCGACGCGCTCAAGCACACGATCTTCCTCGCCGAGCCCGGCGACCGCCGGCCGACGGAGGCGCCGGTCGCCCCGCTCGTCGAGCGGTTCGCGTCCGCCGGCCCGCGCTGCCTCGCGCTCGTGCCGAAGGCCGAAGCGGCCCGGCTGGACGGCCTGGAACTGCCCGACACCGCGGCTTACGACGCGCTCTACGCAGCGCAAAAGCCGCTCCTCGCGCACGACCGCCCCGCCGCCGTCGCGGCGCTGGACAAGCTGACGGTGGACTTCCCCGGCCATCGGCTCGCCGCCGTCGGCGGGCTGGCGCTGGCGCGGTACGATGCGCACCCGGTCAAGCTGCTCGCCGCCTACGACACGCTCCTCGCCCGCTTCCCGCACGACGCCACGTTCGTGATGGGGAAGGCGAACGTCCTCCGCGAGCTGTACCGCCACACCGACCGCCTCGCGCTGCTGGAAGCCGAGGGCACGCGCCCCGAGGCCGAGGCGCTGGTGATGCAGTCGCTGGCGCAGATGCTCCTGCCGCTCCCCGACCGCCAGGCCGACGCCGATCGCCTGCTGCGCCGGTCCGTGCGGCTGCGGCCGACGGCGGCGTCGGGCTACTTCCTGCTGGCGACGCAGTGGTGGGAGCACCGCCGGTTCGACGAGGCGGCGGAGCTGTACCGGTTCGCGGTGACACTGGAGGAGCGCGAGGAGCAGTTCGCCGACGCCTACGTGAAGGCGGCGCGGGCGACGGAGCAGGTCCCGGAGGCGGTGCGGCTGTTCCAGCAGCGCGCCGGCCGGGCCGCGGTGCCGTCGCCGGCGGCGACGCGGGCGCTCTACAACGCCCTGCTCGACCGCGACGAGCCCGAACAGGCCGCCGCCGCGCTCGACGGCGCGATCAAGAAACTTCAAGGGTCTGGGGCGGGCGGCAAGGGGCAAGCGACGGCGGCCGACCGCGCCCGCGCCGAGTTGCTCCTGTTCCGCGCCGAGTGCCACGCCGCCGCCGACCGGCACACCGACGCCGAGGCCGACCTCGCCGCCGCGCGCCCGCTCACCCCGCCGGCCGCGTGGAACCGCGCCGCCGGGCGCGTCGCGCGGATCAAGCCCGACCTCGCCACGGCGGGCGCGCACGCGCTCGAGGTGCTGAAGCACGAGCCCCTGTCGATCGAGGCGCACCGCGCCGCGACGGCCGTCCTCGCCGAGGCCGACGGCCGCGCCGCGGCGCGCACCCACCTCGCGCAGGCGGCACAGCGGTTCCCGCACTTCCACCCGCTGCTCAAGCTCCGCGCCGAGTTCCTGTCCGGCGACCCGGACGCCGACGCCGACACCACCCTCGCCGACATGCTGGAGGACGAGCCCGCCGACGCCTGGGCGCTGCGCCAGCGGGCGCTCATCCTGTCGGACCGCAAGCGCCACCCCGAGGCGCTCGCCGCCGTGCGGCAGGCCGGCGGGCTGGAACCCGGCCACCCGTGGTACTACGGCGTGCTCGCACAGGTCCACCGCCGCGCCAACCGCCCGGACGACGCCGCCGACGCGCTGCGCGAGGGGCTGAGCCGCAACATCGACCAGGAGCCGCTGATCGCCGAGCTCGTCGGCGCCGCCCGCGGCACCGACGCCAAGCGCGACGCGCTCGACTTCGTGCTAGCCGAACTGCGCCGCCAGCCGCACACCGGCGAGGGGCTGGTCGCGTTCGTCGCCCAGAGCCACCAGATGTTCACCGACGCCGAGGAGCACACCGAGTTCCTCGAAACGCTGGAGGAGATCCTCGACGCCCGCCCGGACCTGTGGCAGGCGTGGTCGGTGGTCGTCCAGCAGATGGCCGGGTTGAACCGGCTCGAAGAGGCGCACGAACTCGCCCGCGAGGCGACGGCGCGGTTCCCGCTCCTCGGCAAGCTGTGGCTCGACCGGGCGCAGGTGTGTCACGCGATGGGTAACGGCGACGGCCGGCTCGACGCACTGCGCCAGGCCGTCGCCGCCGTGCCGGGGTGGTCGCCGGCGGCGCGCGAGCTGGCGGAGGCGCTCGACGACGCGGGTGACAACGACGAGGCCGTCGCGGTGCTGCGCCGCAACGTGCTGCGGGCGCCGACCGACCCGCTCGCCCACGGCTTCCTCGCCGAGTGGCTGTGGGAGGCCGGCGAGAGCCGCGAGGCGCTCGACCGCGCCATGCTCGCCGTCCGCCACGAGCCCGGCTACGACTGGGGGTGGCACGCCATCCAGCTCTGGTCCGACCGGCTCGAAGTGCCGGACGAGGCGGCCGAGACGGCGCGCGAGCTGGCGAAGGAACGCCCCGGCGACCCGCGAGTGTGGCTCCGGTTGACGCGCATCCTCCAGCACCCGCGGCACAACGACGAGGTGCTCGCCGCGCTCGACAAGGTGACCTCGCTCGACCCGCGGAACGTCGAGGCGCACGACCTCCGCGCCGAGCGCCTCGCCGAGATGGGCCGGTACGACGACGCGCTCGCCGCCGCCCAGCCGCCGGCGCTCGTGTCCGACCTGCCGTTCGTGCTGCAGGGCCGCGCCGCGTGGGTCGAGGCCAAGCGCGGCAACTACGGCGCCGCTATCCCGCCCATGCAGGCGCTCGTCGCCGTGGACCCGAAGTACATCTGGGGCTGGCACCAGCTCGCCGACTGGTACAACGAGACCGGCCGTTCCGAAAGCTACCTCGAAGCCGCGACCGAGCTCGTCAAGCTTCAGCCGGGGCACCCGGTCGCGCTGACGCTGCGCGGCGAGGCGAAGTTGCAGACCGGCGACCGCGACGGCGGCAAGGCCGACCTGCGCGACGCGCTGGCCGCCGCCGCGGCGTACTCGCCCGCCGCCGCCATCCTCTTCGACGCCCACCTCGCCGACGAGGAGTACCGCGAGGCGCGGCAGGTGCTCGCCGTCCTCCAGGAGCACCTCGCCGGGCCGGAAGCGGCGGTGAAGCAGATCCAACTCGCCGCGAAGACGGACGAGCCGGAGGCGGCGGTGCGGGCGTTCGCCGAGGTGTGCGAGGGGCCGGGGCAGTCGCCGTTCCCGGTCCAGGCCGGGCTCACCGAGATGCGGGCGGCCGGGTGGGAGGACCGGGCGTTCCGCGTGCTGCGCGAGTCGTGGCAGAACGGCGGGCCGTTCCACCCGTGGGCGCCAATCTTCTGGATCGACTCGCCCGACGGTCAGGAGGCCGACCCGGGCGAGCGGCTGCGGGCGGCGGACGCGGTCATCAAGGCGTACCCGCGGTTCGTCCCGGGGCACGACAGCAAGGCGGAACAACTCGCCGCCGCCGGCCGGTTCGACGAGGCGCTGACGGTCTGTGAGGGGACCGACCTCGGCGACCCGCCGCCGCGCGAGCTCCGCGCCCGGGCGGCGTGGGTCGAGGCGAAGCGCGGCGACCGCGGCAAGGCGATCCAGCAGATGCGGGGGCTCGTGGCCGAAGACCCGACGTTCGTGCTCGGCTGGCGGCAGCTGGCCGGGTGGTACGACGCCGCCGGCCGCCACCGCGAGTGCCTCGAGGCGGCGGGCGAGTACGTGAAGCTGGAGCCGCAGAACCCGGTGGCGCACGTCTACCGCGGGGAGGCGAAGCGGAACCTCGGCGACCGCCGCGGCGCCGCCGCCGACTTCGCCCGCGCCTTCGAGATCGACCCGGCGTTCGAGGTGGCCGGCATCAACCTCATCACCGAGCAACTGACGACGGGCGACGTGGCCGGCGCGGCGCGCACGCTGGCGGCGCTGCGCGAGCACACCGACGGCCCGCTGGTGAAGCTGCGGGCGGTGCAGGTCGCCGGCCGGCAGGGCGACGCGGACGCGGCCGTCGGCCAGTTCCACGCGCTGGCCGCCGACCCCGAGGCCACCCGCGGCGTGCTGCGCGAGGCGATCCAGGTGTTCGACGCCGAGGGCTGGGGCGCCCGGCTCACGTCGGAGTTGAAGGACGTGGCGTTCGCCGAGGGCGCGAACCCGGCGCTCGCCGGCCTGTGGGCCGAGCGCGCCGCCGCGGCCGGCTCGCTCGACGCCGTCGCCGACCGCGTCTCGGAACTGCTAACGCGCAACCCGGACGCGGGGCGCGAGCTCGTCCTCGCGTATGCGTGGGCGCTGGCCGAGGCGGGGAAGCCGGTGCAGGGGGTGGTGCAGCGGTACAGCGAGGTGCTGCGGGCCGACGACTCGGCGTGGGCGCGGGCGGGCGGGGCGCTGGCGGCGGCGGGGCACTCGGCGCTGGCGGCGGCGTGGCTGGCCGACTACCGCGACCGCGACGGCCTGGAGCCGTGGATGCTCCGCCCGCTGGCCGCCGCGTACCGGGCGCTCGACCAGGACGACAAGGCGCTGGACGTGTGCCGCGCGGCGGTGAAGCTCGGCGGCCCGGAGGAGGTGCTGGCCGAGTTCCGCGTGTGGCTGGCCGTCGATCTGGCGCTGAGCGGGCAGGCGGAGGAGGCCGAGGGGCAGATCGGCCGCGTCGATCAGGCGACGCTCGGCGACGGGGCGCGGCTGGTGCTGAGCTTCGCGGAGGCGGTGGTGATGGTGCTGCGTGCCGGCCCGGGCGGGAAAGCGGCGGCGTTCGCGGAGGCGAAGGACCACCTGCGGACGGCGGCGGGCTCGTGCGCGGCGCGCGACGTGCCACCGGGCGCGGGGCGCGCGTACCGCCGCGTGGTGGCGCGGGTCGCCGCCGAGGCGGGCACGGTGGCGGCGAAGCTGTGGGCGGTGTGGCAACGGGTGGCGCCGGCCGTTCGCCACGTCGGGGCTTCGCACCCGACACCGACCAGAAGAACCCGGTCGCGCCGTCCGCCCGGCAGGTATACTGGCGCGGTCCCCGAGGCCGCGCGATGCCGGACCCGGCCGCCACTGTGCCGTTCCTTCACGCCCCCGAGCCGGACGACTCGCGCCCGGAGCGGCGGGCGGTCGCGCTCGTCCCCGACGCCACCACCGACCCCGACGCCGACCTCACCGACTTTCTCCGCCGCCGGCTCCGGCAGGCCGCGTTCCTCTTCCTCGCCGGGTACGGGGCGTTCCTCGCCCGGGATCTGCTCGCCCGGAGCGACGCCGCCCACTCGTTCCAGACCGTCGCCCTCGCGCTGGCGTTCACGGCGCAGCTCGCCCTCGCCGGGCTCGTCTGGTCGGCGTGGCCGCGGACGCTCGCCCGGGTGCGCGTCGTCGAGACCGGGTTCCTCGTCGTCGCCGGCGGGTTGCTAGCGACGACACAGTTCGTCCACCTCAGTACCTGGCCCGCCATCGCCCCGCTGCTCGACGGCGCAATCGCCCCGCGCGACGGCCAGGTCATGCTGGTGAACACGTGGGTCATCCCCTGGTTCTGCCTCGTCACCGGGTTCCCGGTCGTCATCCCGAACCCGGCCCGGCGGACGCTCGTCACCTGCACGCTGCTGGCACTCGTGCCGGCAGCCGTCACCCTCGCGGCGCTGGCGGCCAGCCCCGAGCTGCGGGCCGCGCCGACCGGGCTTATGTTCGCCCAGTACGCCATCTGGGGCGCGCTCGGCGTCGGCATCGCCGCCTACGGCGCCCGCCGCGCCGACCTGCTCGCGGAGCAGGTACGGGCGGCGAAGCGGTTCGGGCAATACAGGCTCACGCGGAAGCGCGGCGGCGGCGGGATGGGCGACGTGTACCTCGCCGAGCACCTGCTGCTGAAGCGGCCGGCGGTGGTGAAGACGGTCCGCCCCGACCGCGCGGCCGACCCGGCGGTGGTGCGCCGGTTCGAGCGCGAGGTGCGCATCCTCGCCACGCTCACGCACTGGAACACGATCGCCGTGTTCGACTACGGGTACACCGCCGACGGCGCGTTCTACTACGCGATGGAGTACCTCCCCGGCCTCGACCTCGACCGGCTCGTCGCCGCCCACGGCCCGGTGCCGCCGGGGCGCGCCGTTCACCTCTTGCGGCAGATATGCGCGGCGCTCCGCGAGGCGCACGCGGCGGGGTTGATCCACCGCGACGTGAAGCCCGGGAACCTCATGGTGTGCCGCCGCGGCGGGGTGCCGGACGTGGCGAAGCTGCTCGACTTCGGTCTCGTCCACGCCGCCGGCCCGACCGACTCCGACCCGGACGCGAAGATCACCCGCGACGGCGCGGTGATGGGCACGCCGGCGTACATGAGCCCAGAACAATCGCGCGGCGAACGGCCCGACGCCCGCAGCGACGTGTACAGCCTCGGGGCGACGGCGTTCTACCTGCTGACGGGCCGCCCGGTGTTCGAGAAGGCGGCGGCGATGGAGGTGATCGCCGCGCACCTGCTCGAGCCGCCCCGCCGCCCGCGCGACGTAAACCCCGGCGTGCCGGCGGACGTGGACGCGGTGGTGCTGCGTTGCCTGGCGAAGGCGCCGGCGGCGCGCTACGCCACGGTCGCCGACCTCGCCGCGGCGCTGGCCGGGTGCGGCTGCGCCGGCGACTGGTCGGAGGGCGACGCGGCGGCGTGGTGGGATGACCGGCAGGATGAGAGTTAACCCCAGAGTCACAGAGGAGGCAGAAAGACGAGAGAAAACAAGCTCTGTTTCGCCTCGGGCTTCTGTCTTCTCTCGGTGCTCTCTGTGACTCTGTGGTGAAATCCTTCTCCGCTCCTCGTCCGAGACGCGAATGATCCCCGCCGAGCTGTTCCGGTTCTGCCCGCGCTGCGGCGACGCGCGCCCGGCGGATAACGCCGCAGCAGTCCCGTACCGGTGCGGCGGGTGCGCGCTCGTCTACTACTTCAACCCCACGGTCGCCGCCGCCGCGTGGGTGTCCGACCCCGCCGGGCGCGTGCTCCTCATCCGCCGCGCGAAAGATCCGGCCCGGGGCAAACTCGCCATCCCCGGCGGGTTCGTGGACGCCGGCGAGACCGCCGACCAGGCCGTCCGCCGCGAGACGCGCGAGGAGGTGGGTTTGGAGCTTGACGCGGTCCAGTTCCTCACGTCGTTCCCGAACCTGTACCACTACCGCGAGGTGACGTATCCCGTGCTCGACCTGGTGTTTACCGCCCGCGCCGTCGCCCCCGAGGCGGCCTTCCCGGGCGACGGCGTCTCGGACATCGAGTGGCACCACCCCGCCGCCGTTGATCCCGGTGAGGTCGCGTTCCCGTCGATCCTCGAATCGTTGAAGCTACTTCAGAAGTGACCGCCCGAACTCCTGCCGCTTCCGCACCAGAGGGTGCGGGTCGGGGCGGTTGTGTGGATTGGCGTGGTTGGGGCGGCCGGGGCGAGTCTTTTTGATTTGACTTACCCCCCCGACAACCTACGGTTCTTGAGGTTAGAAAGAAGGAGCGTTCCGCTCCCGGCCGGAGCAATCGGTCGGGGGGCGGGGTCCGCCTCTGGAGTTCCCGCGCTCATGGCCGACCCGAACACCCCCGCGGACCCGGCGCCGTCGCTCTCGGCGGCGGAGCTGCGCCGCCGGCTGCTGGCGTCCACGCCGCCGCCGGTCGCCGCGTCAGCGTCCTCGCCCGACCTGAACGTCGCCGAACTCCCCGGCGTCACCGCGTCCGGGGCGTGGACGAGCAGCAGCAGCGCCGACCTGCTCGCCCGGCTGCGCATGCCCGGCAAGTCCGGGTCGGTCCCGGTACCGGCCCCGCGGGCGGTCGCCGCCCCGCCCCCGGCCCCGCCGCCGGTCGTCGAGTCGCCGGCCCCCCGCGGGGTGCCGGTCAGCCGGCGGACGCCGATCCCCGGCCGCCCCGCGGACCCGGCCAGCGCCATCGCCGGCGCGCTGAACCACCTCGCCGGGCTGGGCGACGCCCCGGTCGGCAACAGCCTGGCCGCGAGCATGGGCGGCCGCGGCGTCCCGATGGACGACTCGCCGCTGGCCGAGATCCAGCGCCTCCGGGCCGAGAACCGCGAGCTCCGGGCGCTGCTCGAGGAGATGAAGCAGCTCCTCCAGGAGGCGAGCACCGGCGAGCAGGAGTTCGCCACGAAGGAGAAGGAGTACCTGGCCGCGCTGGAGGAGAAGGACGCGCAAGTCGAGGAACTGGCGGCGCAACTGGGGGCGGTCGAGGAGCAGATCGCCCGCGGCGAGCTGGCCCCGCCCCCGCCGGTCCCGAAGACCCGGACCGAGCTGGAGGAGTGGGGCGACGACCTGGAGAAGGAGAACGCCAAGCTCACCCAGGAGCGGAAGCGCCTGGAGGACGAGCGGCGGCAGCTCCGGGAGGACGAGGAGGGGCTGGAAGCGCAGATGCGGGAGATGGAGATCGGGATGGCCCGGGAGCGGGCAATCCTGGCCCGCCAGGAGACCGAGCTGAAGCGGCTCTCGGCCGAGATCCAGCACGAGCTCGACCTGCTCCAGCGCGGCGACGCCAGCCTCCGCGACCAGATGTCCAAGTTCCAGCGCCGGGCGCAGGACGTGATGGCCCGCCAGGGCGGCGGCCCGCCCGGCCGGCGGTGAGGTGGGGACTTTGGGACTGGGGGACTTTGGGACCGGGGACACAAAGAACAGCAGCGCCCGGGGGTCGTCCCCCGGGCGCTCTCGTTTCCTGCCCCCCGGTCCCAAAGTCCCCTAACTAAGCCAGCACCTCGCGCACCACGCGGCCGTGCACGTCGGTGAGGCGGAAGTTGCGGCCGCTGTAGCGGTAGGTCAGGCGTTCGTGGTCGAGGCCGAGCTGGTGCAGGATGGTCGCGTGCAGGTCGTGCATGTGGACCTTGTTCTCGACCGCCTGGCTGCCGAATTCGTCCGTCGCGCCGACCAACCCGCCGCCGGCGAGCCACACCGTGAAGCCCGCCGGGTTGTGGTCGCGGCCGGTGCCGTTCCCCTCGGCGTACGGCGTGCGCCCGAACTCGCCGCCCCACCACACGATCGTGTCTTCCAGGAGGCCGCGGCGCTTCAGGTCGGCGAGCAGGCCGGCGATCGGCTTGTCGCACGCCTTGGCGTGGTCGGCGTGCTTGGGCATGTTCGAGTGCTGGTCCCACGCCGGGTTCGCGCTGTTGTCGCCGTAGGTCACCTGGATGTAGCGCACGCCCGCCTCGCTGAGCCGGCGGGCCATCAGGCACTGGCGGCCGAACGTGTCGGTGGCGCGGTCGTTGATGCCGTACAGGGCCAGCGTCTCGGCGCTCTCCTTCGACAGGTCGAGCACGTCCGGCGCGTTCTGCTGCATCCGCCACGCCAGCTCGTAGGACGCGGCGACGGCTTCGAGCTCGGCGTCGCCGGGGGTCCGGCGCAGCTGCTCGGCGTGGAGTTCGCGGAGCAGGTCGAACTGCGCCTGCCGGCCGGCGGCGCTGACGGGGCTGGTGAGATTGCGGATGGTCGCCTCCGCCGCCGTCCCGCCGGCGCGGCCGAGGGCGGTGCCCTGGTAGATGGCCGGGAGGAACGCGGTGCCGTAGTTCCGCGGTCCGCCGTTCCCGGCCGACGGGGCGATGCTCATGAACCCGGGCAGGTTGGCGTTCTCGCTGCCGAGGCCGTACAGCACCCAGCTCCCCATGCTGGGGCGGATGAAGTTCGTGCTGCCGCAATGAAGGAACAGCGTGGCCGGGCCGTGCGCGACGCCCTCGGTGTGGAGCGACTTCACCACGCACAGCTCGTCCATGTGCTGGGCGACGTGCGGGAAGAGTTCGGACGCCCACAGGCCGGACTGGCCGCGCTGGCGGAACTCCCACAGCGGCTTCATGACGCGGCGGTTGGTGCCTCGCATCCCGGTGTTGGCGATGGCGCGGGCGTCGTCGAACGGGAGCTGGCGGCCGTCGTCGGCGACGAGGCGCGGCTTGTAGTCGTAGGAATCGACGTGGCTGACGCCGCCCTGCATGAACAGGAAGATGACGCGCTTGGCCTTCGCCGGGTGGTGCGGCGCCTTCGGCGCGAGCGGGTTCGCGGCGGCGGGCTGCGCGCGGGCTGCGAGGTCGGCGAGCGCGAGGGCGCCGAACCCGCACGCGGTGCGGGACAGCCATTCGCGGCGGGAGACGGGAGAGATCATCGGCGCCTCAAGGGTCGGGCGAACGGCCGGCGTGAGCCGGCTGATCGTTGGTACTCGTACCTGAGACAACGACCAGCCGGCTCACGCCGGCCGTTCGCCGGGAAACGCTACTCCACGTACCGGAAATCGGCCGACGCGAACACGGCCTGGAACACCGTCGCCCACGCCGCCGCCGGGTCGCCGCTCTGGTTCGCCAGGAACCGCCGCGCCGCCGCCCGCTCGCCGTCGGTCGGCGCGCGACCCAGCGCCAGCCGGTAGGCGCGGGTCAGCCGGGCGTCGTCGGACGGCAGGTTCTCGGCGAGCAGCCGCGCCGCGGACGCCTTCGCCTGATCGACCGGGAACGGGTTGTTCATCAGGTACAGCGCCTGCGGGGCGACCGTGCTCGTGCTGCGCTTCCCGACCACCATGCTCGGATCGGCGAAGTCGAACGCCTCGAACGCCTCCGGCAGCGCGTTGCGGAACACCGGCAGGTAGACGCTCCGCGCCGTCGAGGTGTGCTTGAAGCCGTAGTCGGCGGCGACGGTGTCGGCGAAGTTCCGGCCGCCGGCGAACGGCGTCAGCTTGCCGCTCACGGTCAGCATTGTGTCGCGGATCGCCTCCGCTTCGAGGCGCCGGCGGTTGGCGCGGCCGAACAGGCGGTTTTCGGGATCAGTCGTGAGCGTGCGCGCATCCGCGCGGCTCCCCTGGCGGTAGGTGTGGCTCAGCACGATCGCCCGCACCAGCTTCTTCACGCTCCACCCGTCGGCGACGAATCGCGTGGCCAGGTGGTCGAGCAGTTCGGGGTTCGATGGCGTTTCGCCCGTGGTGCCGAAGTTGTCCACGGTGCGCACGATCCCGCTGCCGAACAGCCAGTGCCAGGCGCGGTTGGCGTACACGCGGGCGGTCAGCGGGTTGTCCTTCGACACCACCCAGTCGGCGAGCTGCACGCGACCGCTCTGGTCCTTCGGCAGCGCCGGGGCTGGGCCGGCCGTCGCCACCTTGAGGAACCCGCGCGGCACCACCGGGCCGGCGTTGTGGACGATGCCGCGGATGGCGACCTTCGCGTCCTCGATCTTCGCCTCCTCCACCACGCTCATCGCCATCGGCCGCTTCGGCGCCGCGGCTTGCAGCTTCTTCAGCTCGGCCTCCAGCGCCACCGCCGCGTCGCCCGCCGCCTTCGGGGCCGGCGTCGCCTTCCCCTTGTCCGCCGGCACCTGATCGACCGGGATGAACGCCACCGCGTCGGCGGTGACGTGGCCCTTCGCCCCCTCGTTCGAGACGAGGACGAAGCTCTGCCCGTCCTTCTCGAACCGGAACTGCCCGAGCGACACGAACCGCCCGCGGATCGGCGGGTTCGGCGTCAGGTCGAGGTGGAGCGTCTTCTCGCCGTCGGCGCTGAACACCGTCACCGGCACGTCCTTCGCGCGGCCGCCGCCGGGCGAGTACGCGAACCACACCTCGTAGCGCCCCGTGGCCGGCAGGTCGGGGTCGAACGTCAGCGTCTTCTCGCCGGCGCCCTTCGCCTCGTCGTGGATGTAGCCGGCGCCAATGTACGTGCCCGAAAACGTCGAGTCCTTCCACATGCCGACCTTCTTGGCCTGCGCGTCGTCCACGACGACGCCCGGCACGTCCTTGACCGCGAGCACGCCCTTGACCGTGCGCTCGGCGGCGACGTCCTTCGGGGCCTTGGCCTTCGCCACCTTGATCCGCGCCTGCAGGTCGCTGACCGCCGCCTCGTGCTTCGCCACCGCCGCCTCGACCTCCGGTGCGGCCGGCAGCGGCACCTCGATCCAGTTCGAGACGTTGGCGTCCTTGAGCGCCTTCACGTTCCGCAGGATGCCGGCCAGCGCGTAGTAGTCGGCGGTCGGGATCGGGTCGAACTTGTGGTCGTGGCAGCGGGCACAGCTGATCGTCTGCCCGAGCAGCCCCTTCCCGATCACGTCGAGTTGCTCGTCGATCACGTCCATCCGCAGTTGCCGCTTGTCCTGCTCCTCGAGGTTGGTGTTTCCGAGTTGCAGGTAGGCGGTGGCGATGACGAGCCGGGCGCGCTCCTCGGGCGTCATCGCGGCGAACAGATCGCCGGCCAGTTGCTCGCGGATGAACTGGTCGAACGGCACGTCACGGTTGAAAGCGTCGATGACGTAGTCGCGGTAGCGCCACGCCTCCTTGAACACCAGCCCGCGCAGCGTGACCGACTCGGCGTAGCGCGCCGTGTCGAGCCAGTGCCGCCCCCACCGCTCGCCGAACCGCGGCGACGCCAGCAACCGATCGACCAGCTTCTCGAAAGCCTTCGGGTCGGGATCGGCGACGAACGCGTCGACCTCCTCCGGCGCCGGCGGGAGGCCGTGCAGGTCGAACGTGAGGCGGCGGGCGAGCGTGGCGCGGTCGGCGTCGGCGGCGGGCGACAGCCCCTTCGCCTCCAGCGCGGCGAGGACGAAGCGGTCGATGTCGTCCGCCGGCCACGCGGCGTTCTTCACCGCGGGTACGGTGGGGGCTGCGACCGGCTTGTACGACCAGAACTTCTTCCCCTCGTCGATGCTCAGCCCGGCCTGCTTCTTGATGCCGGCCGCGGCGGTGCGCGGGTCCGGGGCGCCCATCTTCACCCACTGCTCGAAGTCGGCGATGACCGCGGCCGGCAGCTTCCCCTTCGGGGGCATGCGCAGGTCGCCGGTGTAGCGCATCGTCTCGACGATCAGGCTCTTGGCCGGGTCGCCGGCGACGAGCGCCGGGCCGCTGTCGCCGCCGGCAAGGACGGCGTCGCGGGTGTCGAGCGCGAGCCCACCCTTGAGCTTGTTCTTGGCGGCGGCCTCGGCCGAGTGGCACGAGTAGCAGTGCTCGACGAGCACCGGCCGGATCTTCTTCTCGAAGAACTCGGCGGACTTGGCATCGGGATGGGGTTGCGCGGCGGCGGGCGCCGCGAGGAGGCCGGCGGCGACGACCACGAGGAGCGAACGCGGCATCGGGAGAGACCCGAAGGAAGGCGGCGGGCGGGTCGAACGTGGTACTATTATGCCACACGCCCACCGTAAACAACACCGCGCCCGTCCTCGGGTTCCGGCGGGAGTGTGGTGCGGCCCTCCGTGCCGCGGCGGCGCGGGTGTGTTCCGATTCCCGTCTCAGGCACCCGACGGGATGCCGCACGGGCGCCCTGACCGAAGTCGAAGGCAC
>JAFKFQ010000165.1 GCA_017308215.1 bacterium
ACCGGCAACACCAGCGCCAGCCTCGCCGTGTACTGCTCGGTCACGCAACTCATGCGCGCCGTCATCTTCATCGGGTCGGGGAAGATCAGCTACGGGAAGCTGTCGCAGGCGCTCGACTACGGGGCGCTGACGGTGCAGATCGCCGGTGACTTCGACGACGCGCTCCGCCGCGTCCAGGAGGTGAGCAGCCGGCTCGGCATCTACCTCGTCAACAGCGTGAACCCGTTCCGCCTCGAGGGGCAGAAGACGATCATGCTGCGCATCCTGGAGGCGCTGCGCTGGGAGGTGCCGGACTGGATCGTGGTGCCGGGCGGGAACCTCGGGAACGTGTCGAGCTTCGGGAAGGCGTTCTTCGAGCTCCGCGAGCTCGGCCTGATCGACCGCACGCCGCGCCTGGCCGTGGTGAACGCGGCGGGGGCGAACACGTTCTATCAGCTCTACGAGAAGCAGGGCGTGCGGTGGAACGGCGGGGCGTTCGACGCGCCGAAGGTCGAGAAGTACATGACGGCGATGGACGCGGCGAACCTGCGGGCGGACACGCTGGCGAGCGCGATCGAGATCAACCGCCCGGTGAACCTGCCGAAGGCGCTGCGGGCGCTGGAGCGCTGCGGCGGGGTGGTGCGCGAGGCGACGGACGCGGAGATCCTGGACGCGAAAGCGAAGGTGGGCGCCGGCGGCCTCGGCTGCGAGCCGGCGAGCGGCGCGAGCGTGGCGGGCCTGCTGAAGCTGGTGAAGGAGGGCGTGATCGCCCCGAGCGACCGTGTGGTGTGCGTGCTGACCGGCCACGTCCTGAAGGACCCGGACGCGACGGTGGCGTACCACACCGCGGACCCGGCGGTGTTCGAGGCAAAGCTCGGCAAGCGCGGTGTGAAGCGGGTGCAGTTCGCAAACCGTGCCGTGCAGGTGCCGAACGACCTTGCCGAGATCGTCAAGGCGATCGAGCTGTACGCCTGACCGCCGCGCCGCGGTATGATGGGGGCGGAGGTACGAGCGATGGCGCAGGTCACTTACGACATCAGCGAGTTGCCGGCTCGCTACGCCGAGGCGGTCGCGCGGGCCGAGCAGGGCGACGAGGTGATCGTGACCGCACCGGGGCAACGGCCCGTCCGGTTGCTGCCCGGCCCCCCCCCGCCGAGCAACACGCCCCGAGTGGCGAACCTTCACCCCGGGGCCATGACCATGTCCCCGGACTTCGATGACCCGCTCCCTGACGAGTTCTGGCTGGGCGGGCGATGACCCTGCTGCTGGACACCCACACGTTTATCTGGTTCGACTCCGACCGGTCGCAACTGTCGTCGCGGGCACTCGCGCTCGTTACGGACCCGGCGAACCGGGTGCTGCTGAGTGTGGCGACCGCTTGGGAGATGGTCATCAAGCACCAGGTCGGCAAACTGACGCTCCGAGACAGTATCCCGCGCATCGTTGCCGAGCAGGTTGCTACGAACCGGATAGAACTGCTCGACATCAACCTACCGCACGTCTACGAGGTGCTGAACCTGCCGCTCGTCCACCGCGACCCATTCGACCGCATCCTCGCCGCCCAGGCGAACGTCGAAGGCGCATCGCTCGTGTCCTCCGACGCGATATTCGGGAACTACCCCGTGCGGGTCGAGTGGTAGTCAGCGCGCGGGCCACAGCACCCGCCCTGGCGTCGTCGTGCGGACACTGTACAGCGTGCCGCCGCCGGTGACGTACAGCGTCCGCAGGTCGTCGCCGCCGAACGCGCAGTTCGTCACCTCGTCGGTCGGCACCGGCAGGAATGCCAGACGCTTGCCGTCGGTCGGGTCGATCACGTAGATGCCGCCCTTCACGTCGGCGGCGGGCTCGGCGGGCGGGTTCGGGCGGTTCAGCCCGCCGGCGACGTAGAGGCGGCCCTTCGCGTCCTGCTTGATCCCGTCCGGGCCGCGGCCGGTGCCCCAGTCGTGCAGCAGCTTCTGCGTCTTCGCGTTCACCGTGCCGTCGGCGTTCAGGTCGAACCGCCACAGCTTGCGGGCGCCGCCGACGTCGTTGTTGTTGTCAGCCACGAACAGGTACTTGTCGTCCGCCGACACCAGCACGCCGTTCGCCCGGTCCACCTCGCGGCCGATGACACGATGCACGGTGCCGTCCGGGTCGATGCGGTACACGCCCTCGATCGTGCGGCCCTCGGCGTCGCGCTGCTGCATGTCGTCGCGCGGGCCGTAGCGCGGGTCGGAGAAGTAGACGCGGTTCTTCGAGTCGATGGTCAGGTCGTTCGGCTGGTTGTACTTCTTCCCGCCGAACGAGTCGGTGAGGACGGTGAGCTTACCGTCGCGGTCGGTGCGGGTGACGCGGCGTAGCACCGGCTCGCAGGCGACGAGCCGGCCCTGGCGGTCGAACAGGAGCCCGTTCGTGCCGGCCTTCTCGCGATGGACCGACGTCTTGCCGTCGCGCGCGAGGCGGTGGATGCCGGCGTGCCCGCTGGTGAGGACGCCGAGCTCGGGATCCCACGCCGGCCCCTCGCCGGCCGAGTCCTTCGCCGCGAGCACGGTGAGCTTGGCGCCGGGCTCGAAGACCAGGGCGGAGGCGTCTTGGGCGAGCACGACGGGGAGAGTGAACAGGAGGGCGGCGACGGCGGCGCGCATCGGGGCGGGTCTCCGGGAGGGTGCGTGAAGTGTATCCGCCCGGCCGCGGGTGTGGTATGGTGCCGCTTCCTCTCACGGAGCGCACGATGGGACAGCCGGGTCGGGTGCCGGGGCGGGCGTGGGTGGTCACGGGCGCGGGGGTGGCGGTCAACCTGTGCCTCGGCATCCTGTACGCCTGGAGCGTCTGGAAGGGCGCCCTCCTCGCCCCGCGGGGAAGTTCGCCCGGCGACCCGATGACCGGGGTGAACGCCGGCTGGGCCTACCTGTCCGACGCCGATGCGACCTGGGAGTACGCCATCTGTGGGTTCACGTTCGCCCTGTTCATGATCCCCGGCGGACGGCTCCAAGACCGCTACGGCCCGCGGGTCGGCGCCACGCTCGCCGGGCTGTGCCTCGGGCTCGGGTGCGTCGTTGCCGGCCTGATGAAGAGTTACGTCGGACTCGTCATCGGGTTCGGGCTCCTCGGCGGCATCGGTATGGGGCTCGGGTATGCGGCGGCGACGCCTGCGGCGGTCCGGTGGTTCGGCCCGCACCGCCGCGGGCTCATCGTCGGGCTGGTCGTCGGCGGGTACGGCGGGGCGGCGGTGTACATCGCACCGCTCGCCCGCGCGCTGATCGCCGACGGCGGGCTGACGTACAGCTTCGTCGTCCTCGGCGGGTTGTTCGGCGCGGTCATCGTCGTCGCCGCGCAGTTCCTGAAGATGCCGCCGCCCGACTACGTTCCGCCGGGGCCGACGCACGCCGCGACGGCGGCGAAGCCCGCGACCGCGGACGTGCCGGCGTCGGCGATGGTGAAGACGTGGCAGTTCCCGGCGCTGGTGGCGCTGTTCGTCGGGTCGGCACAGGCGGGGCTGCTCGTGATCGCCAACGCGGCCGTGATCCAGAGAACCGTAACGGAAGGGGTGGCGTTTCTCGCGGCGAACGCCTGGTTGCTCGCGGCCTACGGCGGGGTGGTGAACGCCAGCGGCCGCGTCGGCACCGGCACGTACTCGGACCGACTCGGGCGGGTGAACGCCTTCGGCCTCAATGGCCTTGCGGCGGCGGTGTGCCTGTTCGCGCTGCCAGAGATCATCGACGCCAAGAACGTGTGGCTGCTGTTCGTGGCGGTCGGCGTGGTGTACTGGCAGTACGGCGGGACGCTGGCGCTGATGCCGGCGTGGACGGCCGACTTCTTCGGGGCGAAGAACCTCGGGCTGAACTACGGGCTCGTCTTCCTCGGCTGGGGGATCGCGTTCTTCGTCCCGCAGATCGCCGGGTTCATCGTGGACGCGACGGGGAAGCTCGACGGTGCGTTCTACCTGTCCGGTGGGCTGCTCGTCGCGGCAGTCGTTGGCAGCAGGTTCGTGACGAAGCCGGGCGACCGGCCGGCGTGAGCCGGCTGGTCGTTGGTACAGGGACTCGAGCGGACCACAGATGTGATCGGTTGCCGCCCCAGGCACCCGTACCAACGACCAGCCGGCTCACGCCGGTCGTTCGCCTAGCAGCAGGTATCCATACGCCGCCCCCCCGCGCGCCGGCTCGCCGTCCACGCCGACCGCCCGCACCTCGATCACCTTGAACCCCGCGTCCGTCAGCAGCCGCACGGCACCGCGGCGGGTGAAGTGGTGGAGCGTCAGCGCGGCGCCGCCGTAGGCCTGCGGCATGGTCACATCGCCGGCGTCGGGGCGACGGAGGAATGTACGCAGCAGTTGCCGGCGAACCACTGACCCGCCGAGGCCGCGGAAGAAGCGGTTGTGGACGTGCAGCACGAACCGCCCGCCAGGCTTCAGCAGGCGTGCGGCGTTCGCCACGACTTTCGCGCGGTTCTCAGTGCCCCGGACCATGCCGAGCGTGCTGAACAGGCACGCGGCGTAGTCGAAGGAGCGCTCCGGCAGGTCGGCGAGTTCGACGAGGTTCGCGGCCTTCCACTCGCACGCCACGCCGGCCGCGGCGGCGTTGGCGCGAGCCTGCGCGAGCATCGGTTCGGAGAGGTCCACGCCGACGCACTCGTACCCCCTCGCCGCAAAGTGGACGCACAGCCGGCCGGTGCCGCAGCCGAGGTCGATCAGCCGACCGGGCGTCGGGAAGGCGTGCTCGCAGAAGGCGACGTCGGCATTGGCGAGCGGCGACGCAGCCATCTGGGCGTCGTAGCTGCTCACCATATCGTCGGCGCGGAGGTAATCCCACAGGCCGCGGTCGACGCCGGGCGGGAGTTGCCAGTCGGGAATCATCGAATTACCTACAAGATCGTCGAACGGCTCCGAATTACGGATAAGGCCGCCCGCTCCCGGCGGCACCGCCCGAATTACTGCCCCGGGGTGTCGCCGTGGACGACCCGGCCCACTGGTTCTGTGTGACCGAACAGATCCACAACGCCTTACAACTGGCGGACCAGAAGGTCGTCGGCATCCTGACCCTCAACACCGCGGTGATCGGCGGGTTACTACTTTTGATCCGCAACGGGATCTACGCCCGGCGGTGGGAGTGGTGGCTCGGGCTCGGGGCGTGTGGCGTGCTGGTGGTGACGATCCTGATGGGGGCGTGGGTGGTCTACCCCATCGGCATCGACTCGAACGCCACCCGCGGCCCGGGGCTGATGGACCAGTACCGGATCGTCCAGTACGCGTCGGCCGCGGAGTACGCGGCGGCCAGCGACCGGGCGGACAAGGGCGAGCACGTCCGCCAGCTCAAGGAACTCGCCTACGACTACAGCCAGACGCACCGGCGGAAGTACTTCTGGCTGCGTCAAATGGTCGCGCTGTCGGCCGTCGGTTGGTTCGCCGCCGGGTACTCCTGGCTGGCCCTGAACGTCCGCCTCCACTTGCGGGTTCAAGCCAACCAGCCGGAGATGCCGGCGTAGCCTCACTCCACCGTCACGCTCTTCGCCAGGTTGCGCGGCTTGTCCACGTCGCAGCCGCAAAGCAGCGCGATCTCGTAGGCGAGCAACTGGAGCGGTACCGCGGTCACGATCGGCTGGAGGTACTCGGGCACGTCCGGCACCGGGATCACGTCGTCGGCCACGTCTTCGACCTCGCGGTCGCCGGGGCTCGCCACCGCGATCACCGGGCCGCCGCGGGCCTTGATCTCCTGCATGTTCGACATCACCTTGTCGAACACGGTCCCGCGAGGCACCAGGAACACGCTCGGCGTCGCCTCGTCCACCAGCGCGATCGGCCCGTGCTTCATCTCCGCCGCCGGATACCCCTCGGCGTGGATGTAGCTGATCTCTTTCAGCTTCAACGCGCCCTCCAACGCACCCGGGTAGAGGTACTGGCGGCCGAGGTAGAGCACGTTGCGCGCGTCGGCGTACTTGGCGGCGATGTCCTTGACGCGGTCGTGGCAGCGCAGCGTCTCGCGGAGGATGTCGGGGAGTGCTTGCAGGTCGGCGATGACCTTCTCACCCTGCGCGGCCGACAGGTGGCGCGACCGGCCGAGGTACAGCGCCAGCATTGCCAGCACTGCGCACTGCGACGTGAACGCCTTTGTGCTCGCCACGCCCACTTCCGGGCCGGCGTGCAGGTACACCCCACCGTCCGCTTCGCGGGCGATGGAGCTCCCGACGACGTTGCAGATGGCGAGCGTGGTGTGCCCCATCCGCTTGCTCTCGCGCAGCGCCGCCAGTGTGTCGGCCGTTTCGCCGCTCTGCGTGATGGCGAAGATCAGCGTGCTGCGGTCGATCGGCGGGTTGCGGTAGCGGAACTCGCTCGCGTACTCCACTTCCGCCGGGACGCGGGCCAGTTCCTCGAACAGGTACTCGCCGACGAGCCCGGCGTGGTAGCTCGTGCCGCAGGCGGTGAAGATGACGCGGTCAATCTGCCGCAGCTGTTGCGCGGTCAGGTTCAGCCCGCCGAAATGGGCGGTCGCGTCGGCCACGTCGAGGCGGCCGCGCATGGCGTTCTCCAGCGCCTCCGGCTGCTCGTAAATCTCCTTCAGCATGTAGTGCGGGTAGTCGCCGCGGTCGGCGTCGCCGTCGCCGAGGTAGTGGGCGATGTCGAGCGCCGGTACCTCCACGGTGTCGAAGTCGCGGGTGCGGACGACGTACCCCGTCTCGTCGAGCTGCACCACCTGCCGGTCGCCGAGGTGAACCACCTTGTCGGCGAACCCGGCCAGCGCGGAGGTATCGGACGCGAGGTAGTGCCCGTCCGCGCCGATGCCGACGACGAGCGGGCTGCCGAGCCGGGCACCCACAATCACCCCCGGCTCGGCGCGGCACATCACGGCGAGGCCGTAGGTGCCCTTCACCAGCCCCGTCGCCTGAAGCACCGCCTGGAGCAGGTCACCCTGGTAGCAATGGCCGATGAGGTGCGCGAGCACTTCCGTGTCGGTGTCGCTCCGAAACTGAACGCCGTCGGCCTGGAGTTGCTGCTTCAGCGCCGCGTAGTTCTCGATGACCCCGTTGTGGACGACGGCGATGTCGTTGCCGGCGCTCATGTGCGGGTGGGCGTTGCGGTCGGTGGCGCCGCCGTGCGTGGCCCAGCGGGTGTGGCTGATGCCGTAGCACCCGGGCGCCGGCCGGGCGCTCACCTCGCGCGCGAGCTCCGCCAGCCGGCCGGCTTTCTTGCGCAGGTGGAAGCCCGCGCCGGTGCCTGTCACGAGGCCGGCACTGTCGTAGCCGCGGTATTCGAGCCGCCGCAGCCCTTCGAGCAGGACCGGCGATGCCTCGCGCCGGCCGGTGAACCCGACGATCCCGCACATGACCGAATCCCTCCCGTGCTGGGCGCGGGGGGAGTGTAACCAGGATCGAGTCGGACAGGGAAGGGGAGGTCGGATGAGCTGTCGGGCATGACGTCCAACCGTTTGCGGCTTCGCACGAAGCGCGCAAGCGCAATACTAACCGCCCACCCGCGGGGCGAACGGCTCGAACGGGGAGAGCGGCTCGGGGCGGGTGAACAGGCCGTACTTCTTCATCTTCTTGTACAGCGTCACCCGGCTGACACCGAGCAGCTGTGCCGCCCGCGTCCGGCTCTGCCCGGCCTTCTCCAGCGCCCGCAGGATGTTCACCCGCTCCGTCGACTCGCGGCTCTGCTTCAGCGTCCCGCCGTACCCGTTCATCGGCGGCGTGGCGGGGGCGACGGCGGCCACGTCGGCCCGGGCGTGGACGAGCGGCGACAGGTGGTGCAGCTTCAGCTCGTTCCCGCTGCTCGTCAGCACCGCCTGCTGGATCACGTTCTCCAGCTGCCGGATGTTCCCCGGCCAGGGGTAACCCTCCAGCGCCCGCATCGCCTCCGGGCACACGCCGAACAACCGCTTGCCGAACTTCGTCCCGTACCGCGCCACCATGCCCCGCACCAGCGGCCCGATGTCCTCCGGGCGGTGGCGGAGCGGCGGGAGGTGAAAGCTCAGCACCTGGAGGCGGTAGTACAGGTCACGGCGGAACGTCCCGCGCTCGACCGCGTCGGCCAGGTTCCAGTTGGTCGCCGCGATCACGCGCGCCCGGCTGGTCTGCGTGTCGTTGCTCCCGACCGGCTCGAACTCGCCGGTCTCGATCACCCGCAGCAGGTTCGCCTGGTGGTCAAGGCCGAGGGTGTCGATCTCGTCGAGCAGCAGGGTGCCCTCGCCGGCGGCGGCGAACTTGCCGACCTTCGCCGCGTCCGCCCCGGTGAACGACCCGCGGGCGTGGCCGAAGAACTCACTGGCGATGAGGTTGCCGGACAGTGTGCCGCAGGCGACCACCAGGAACCGGTTCGGCTTCCGCGGCGAGCAGTCGTGGACGAGGCGCGCCAGGAACGTCTTGCCGGTCCCGGTCTCGCCCTCGATCAGGACCGTCACGTCGTGGGCGGCGGCGATGCACAGCTGGTCCACCATCGTCGTCAGCGACGGGGTGTGGTTGACGAGCTTGCGGCGGATCGCCTCGGTGGTCGATTCGGTCGCCGGGTCGGCGAACTCGACCCCGCCGGGCGTCTGCGCCTGCCGCACCCAGGCGGTGAGCTCGCGGGCGTGGTGCGGCCAGCCCCACCGGCCGGCGAGGTACGGGGCGAGGTGGTCGAACAGCCGCCGCCCGGCGAGCGCCTCGCCCTCGACCACCCCGAGCCCGGCCGGCGACAGCTGCACCTTCGTCTCGCGCACCACCGTCTCGATCGCCGCCGCGTCGGCGGAGTCGGCGGCGAGCAGGAGGATGTCGCCGTCGGTGTCCGGGGCGAGCAGGTGCGGTACCTCGTCGAACCGGACGACCGGGGCGGTGATCTGGAGCGCCCGGGCGAGGTGGCCCTGGACGGCCTGGGCGAGGCGCGGGTCGCTGGCGGCGAGGACGAGCCGGCGGGTCGGCGTCATGGGGGACGTTCTCACGCGGATTCTGTGCCGGGTCGCCGGGGTGTTCATCACCCCTGACGCCGTGTGTCCAGACCAGCCGGCCGTTAACGAAAGAGAAGTTTACAAATGCGTCCGGTGCAACCGGTTGGTCCGAAGATACGGGGAAATCCGCCTACGTAAGTTGATGGTTCGTTTGCGGCCGGAACAACTGGCGTAGTTTCATGCGGGCGCGAAGAATTAGCGGCTTCGATCGGGGCGGCTTCATGCTATGCCTGAACCCGCCACGGCTGCTCCCGCCGCCCCGGGTGCCGACCTACAATCCCCGGACTGCCCCCGAGGACGCCCACGCCATGCGCTTCATCGTTGCCCCTGCCGCTGTGTTGCTCATCGCCGCCGTTAGCGTTGCCCAGAATCCGGCCACCCCCGCCGAGCAATCCGCCCTCAAGTCGGCGGAGCTGATGAAGGGTGTCGGCGGGATCGACCCGACGCTGGCGCCGGCGGCCCGGGTGTCGGTGAAGTTCACCGCCGCCGGCGACGCCGCGCTCATCACCCTGTCGAAGCACAAGGAGGTCGGCGCGATCCAGATCCTCGACGCGACGGCCTGCACGGTGAAGGGCTTCACCGCACTGAAGGCACTGCCGAACCTGCGCAAGCTGGTGCTGAACCGGTCCGGCGTGTCAGACAAGGAGCTGGCCGAGATCGCCATCCTGAGCCAGTTACGGGTGCTCATCATCCCGGAGGCGCAGGTGACGGACACGGGCGTGGCGGCGGTCGAGAAGCTGACGCGGCTGGAGTCGCTGGACCTGTCGGACAACCCGCGGCTGACGGACAAGGCGGCGGCGCACGTGAAGACGCTGCTAC
Organism: bacterium; assembly: GCA_017308215.1. Taxonomy (GTDB): domain Bacteria; phylum Planctomycetota; class Planctomycetia; order Gemmatales; family Gemmataceae; genus Urbifossiella. The sequence goes on from JAFKFQ010000165.1 coordinate 9,693, forward strand.
GACTGGAGAGCCTGTTCCTGAACAAGACCGGCCTGACGGACAAGGGGCTCGCCGAGTTGAGGACGCTCGAAGGGCTGCGCGACCTGACCGTGGCGGGTACGAAGGTGACCGCGAAGGCCGCCGAGGCATTCGCCGACGAGATGCCCAACCTGCGCGCCGTGCGGCGATAGGGCTGCTCGAGCAGGAAGTTTGGACAGGATAACAGGATGAACAGGATGCCGAGCCGGGTCTGTGTCTTCGGCTCGGCATCCTGTTCATCCTGTTATCCTGTCCAAAATCGATGTGTGACCCGACGATTCGCTCGAACGAACCGTCGAAATGCCCACGAGGAGAAGTTCTGATGCCCGAACTCCCCGACCGGCTCGACGTACTGGCCGTCGCCCCGCACCCGGACGACCTCGAGATCCTCTGCGGCGGCACGATCGCCAAGCTGGTCAAGCAGGGGTACAAGGTCGGGATGGCCGACCTGACGAGCGGCGAGCCGACGCCGCGCGGCAGCCTCGAGACGCGCAAGCGCGAAGGCGAGGCGGCGCGCGTCGCGCTCGGGAGCCCGCTGCGGATCAACGTCGAGTTGCCGAACCGCGTCCTCATGGACTCGCCCGAAAATCGCTTCAAACTGGCGACGGTATTTCGCACCTACCGCCCCGGCATCGTCATCGTCGGCGCCGGCCGCACGCCGGCGGCGTCGCCGGACCACCACCAGGGGCATTTGCTCGGCGAGGCGGCGCGGTTCTACTCGCAGCTGACGAAGTGGGACGAGCGGTTCGCCGGCACCCCGCCGTACCGCGTTCCGCACCTCGTCTACTGCCCGTTCCCGTTCGACGCCGAGCAGCGGAGCTGGCACAGTACGTTCGTGGTGGACATCTCGGACACGATCGAGCAGAAGTTCGAGGCGATCCGCGCCTACGAGTCGCAGTTCGACGCGGAGCGGTTCGAGCGGGTGAAGCACATGGTCGGCAGCGCCAACGGCTACGCCGGCGCCCGCTGCGGGTTCCGGTACGGCGAACTCTTCGCGCTGCCGCACCCGGTCGGTGCCCCGGACCTGGTGACACTCGTCCACGGTAGCAAGCCGACGACCCCGCCCGACGTGCCGGTCGGGCAGGGGCACCTGCCGATGGGCTGACCTGTCCGGGTCGATCGCGGCCGGCTTGCCGGCCGTGCCCTGCGTGTGCCACAAGGCACGGCCGGCAAACAAGGCACGGCCGGCAAGCCGGCCGCGATCGACCGAGTCATGCGCAGGACGCGCCGCCATGCCGCAACTGTTCGCCATTCGCCTCCCGTCCGCGCCGGCCGCCCGGGTGCGGCTCGCATTCGTGCTGGCGCTGGCGGTGCTCGTCGTCGGGATGAGCGTGAAGTACGCGGCGAAGGCGAGCAAGCCGGGGGACGACGGGCGGCAGACGCGCAGCGCGTTCTTGCGCTGGCGGGCGATGATCCACGAGGCGTTCGCCGGCACCAACGTCTACGTCGGCGTCCACGAGTACCCGAACCCGCCGGTCATGGCGGTGGTGCTCAAGCCGTTCGCCGACCTCCCGCCGCTCGCCGGCGCGCTCGCGTGGTTCTACGCGAAGGTGCTCATGGCGGCGCTGGCGTGCGTGTGGGTCTTTCGGCTCGGACTCAGGGACTCAGGGACTCAGGGACTCAGGGACTCAGGGACCGCGCAGCCCCCCAGTCCCCCAGTCTCCCAGTCCCCCAGTTCCCCAGTCCCCCAGTCCCCCAGTCCCTCAGTCCCTCAGTCCCTGTCGGACTGGGCGAAGGGGCTGGCGGTCCTGCTGAGCCTCCAGCCACTGCTCGGCGACCTGTCGCACAACAACGTCAACATCTTCATCCTGTTCCTCGTCGCGGCGTGCCTCGAACTGTACCGCCGCGGCCGCGACACGGGCGCCGGGCTCGTCCTCGGGCTCGCCATCGCCTGTAAGGTGACGCCGCTCCTGTTCGTCGCCTACTTCGGCTGGAAGCGGTCGTGGCGCGTCCTCGCCGCGGCCGCCGCCGGGCTCGTGCTCTGGCTCGCGCTCGTGCCGGGGGCCGTGTTCGGGTTCGAGCGCAACGCCGAACTCCTCACCGACTGGTACAAGCTGATGGTGCGGCCGGCGCTGGTCGAGAACCGCGTCACCAGCGAGCACCCGAACCAGTCGATCCCGGGCGTCGTGTACCGGCTGCTGACGCAGAGCCCGTCGTTCCTCGACTACCCCGACAACATCCCGACGCCGGCGGCGTTCCACAACTTCACCGACATCGGCACCGCGAACGCCCGCCGCCTCGTGCAGGGGTGCCTCGTCGCGTTCGGGTTGGTGGTGGTGGGGTTGTGCCGCGCCCCGCGCGGCGAGCGGGGCGGCCCGTACTTCGCCGCCGAGTGCGCGCTAATCGTCCTCGGGATGCTGCTGTTCAGCGAGCGGACGTGGAAGCACCACGCGGTCACACTGGTGCTGCCGTTCGCGGTTCTGACGACGTGGCTGTTCGCTGCCGACACGGGGAAGGGCGCCCGCCGCGCGCTCGCCATTGTGCTGGCAGCCGTGGCGCTGCTGACGACCGTGCCCGGCGCGCTGTCGGAAGACGCCGCCGACCTGGCGATGGTGTACGGCACGCACACGGCGGCGTTTCTCCTTCTGACGGGGGCGGTGACGGCACGGCTGGTCACTCTACGCCCACGCCCCGCCCCGACGACCGGTTGAACCACCCCGACCTGCGCATTTCGCCCAGTTCCCGCCTGCTCCACCGTTCCCTTCGGTCTCCGCCGCGGTTAGGTTAACCATCACGCCGCCGTGCCCGGAGGCACCATGAGTTCGCCGCGCGACAACCACCCCGGTTTGGTGGACCCCACCGCCGTTCCGGCCGCGCCGGACGCCACCGAGGTGACCGTCGCCCCGCCGACCGAGGATTCGTCGTGCGGGCTCACCGGCGAGCCGACCGACCCGGGCGTCCGCACCAACATCACCGACCCCGCATCCCACACGCAGTTCCAGGAAACCCGCGTCGCGGCGCCGACCCCGGCCGGCGACGCGGACGCGACCCGTACTGCCGCGGTCGCGTTCCCGGCCGGCGACGCGGACGTGACCCGCACCGCCGTGTCCGCGCCGCCGCTCGCCGGCGGGCGGCCGTCGCCCGCCGGGATCGCGGCCGAGCGGTACGTCCTGCGCGGGTTCCACGCCAAGGGCGGGCTCGGCGAGGTGTACAAGGCGCAGGACACGGAACTCGACCGCGAGGTCGCGTTCAAGCGGATGCAGGCCGGGTTCGCCGACGACCCGCGGTGGCGCGACACGTTCGTCGCCGAGGCCCGCATCACCGCCCGCCTCGACCACCCCGGCGTCGTCCCGGTGTTCGGGCTGGTGGACGACGCCCACGGGCGGCCGTGCTACGCCATGCGGTTCATCACCGGGGCGACGCTGCGGCAGAAGATCGACGCCTTCCACGGCACCGGCCGCCCCGCCCCCGAGCCGGCCGACCCGGCGGACCGCCTGCTCGCGTTCCGGCAACTGCTCCAGCGGTTCGTCGCCGTCTGCCAGGCGGTCGGGTACGCCCACACGCAGGGCGTCGTCCACCGCGATCTGAAGCCGGCCAACGTCATGGTCGGCGAGTTCGGCGAGACGCTGGTCGTGGACTGGGGGCTGGCCCGGCACGTCGGCGGGGCGGGCCGGGCCGAGCCGGCCGGGGCCGCCGACCCCACCGCGGGCACGGTCACGATCCCGATCGACCCCGAGGAGAAGACGGTCGGCGGGAACGCGGTCGGCACGCCGGCATTCATGCCGCCCGAGCAGGCGGTCGGCAGCCCGGGGGCGTGGCCGGCGGCCGACGTGTTCGGCCTCGGCGCCATCCTGTTCAACACGCTCACCGGGCGCGCCCCGTTCGCCTACGGGACCGCCACCGAGTCGATCACCCGCGCCGCCCGCGCCGAGTACCCGCGCCCCCGCACCGTCACCCCCGACGTGCCGCCGGCGCTCGAGGCGGTCTGCGTGAAGGCGATGGCCCGCGCCCCCGGCGACCGGTACGAGTCGGCGCTCGCCCTCGCCGCGGACGTGGAGCGGTGGCTGTCGGACGAGCCGGTGAGCGCGTACCGCGACCCGTTCCCCGCCCGGGCCGCCCGGTGGGCGCGGCGGCACCCGACGCGCGTCGCCACCGGGGTCACGGCGCTCGTCGGCGGGCTCGTCGCCGCCGTCGCCATCGCCGCCGTCGTGCAGGGGTCGAAGCGGCAGGTCGAGGGCGCGCTGGAGGTGGCGAAGGACGAGCGGGCGAAGGCCGAGGCCGAGCGCGACCGCGCCACGAAGGCCGAGGACGCGACCCGCGTGGCGCTCCGCGACCTCACGACCGAGCAGGCGAAGACGCTGGTGCAGAAGCGCGCCGCCGAGGACGCCCGGGCGACCGCCGAGGACCGGTTCAAGCTGGCACAGGCGGCGTTCGGCACGCTCGTCGGCGACGTGCAGGACGAGCTCGACGACCGGGCCGGCGCCCAGAAGCTCCGCGCCGCGGTGCTCACCAGGGCGCTGACCGGGCTGGACGCGCTGTGCGCGACGGCCGGGGGGAAGGACGACCACACCGAGGCGCACCGGCTGCGGGCGTGGGCGCGGCTCCAGATGGGCGACGTCCACCGCACGCTCGGGCAGACGCGTGCGGCGCTCGTCGACTACGAGACGGCCGCCGCCGCCGCCGCCGACCTGGAGAGGGCGAAGCAACTGCCCGCGCGGCGGGCCGGGCTCGCCGACGCCCACGACCGCCTCGCCGACACGTACCTCACGCTCGGCAACGTGCGCAAGGCGGCCGAGGAGATCGAGAAGGCGAGCCGGCTGCGGCCGGCCCACCCGACGACGCCGGACGAGATCGACGCCGCGGCCGGCACGCTCGACCGGGTCGCCGCCGTCGCGCTCGAGGAGGGGCAGACGCAGAAGGCGACCGCCGCTTCCGCCGCCGCGCTGAAGCTCCGCGAGGAGCAGTTCCAGAAGTCGCCTTCGGACCTCGCCGCGGTCCGCGGACTGGCGGCGGCGCTCGACCGCGACGCCGAGGTGAGGCTCCGCGTCGGCGACACCGCCGGGGCCATGAAGTCCGCGTCGGCGGCGGTCGAGCGGCGGACGGCGGCGGTCGGGTTGACCGACCGGAGCGGGCCGAAGCGCGAGCTCGCGGCGGCGCTCGGCCGGCAGGCGGAGGTCGCCGCCGAGCGCGCCGACCTCACCACCGAACTCAAGGCGCGGCAGGAGGCGGTGACGACGCTCGCCGCGCTGCTAACCGCCGACCCGTACAACGCCGCCGCCCGCGCCGACCGGGCCGTCGCCCGCGGCCGGCTCGGCGTGGCCCGGCCCCGCGCCGGTGACCTCACCGCCGCCCGCGCCGCCACCATCCAGGCCCGCGCCGCCGCTTCGCCAAGACCGACCCGACCGCCGCCCGCGCGCTGCGGGCCGTCGGGCTCACCCGCTGGGACCGCGGCGAGGTGCTGCTGGCGACCGGCGAGACCGCGGCTGCGGTGCCCGAGTTCGAGGCCGCGGTGGCGGCGTTCGAGGCGATCGAGGGGGCCGACGAGGCGAGCGCCCGCGCCCGCCGCGACGCCGCTGAGGCGCGCGAGCGGCTGGCCGCCGCCCGCGTCGCCGCCGGTACGCCCGCCGCCGCGCTCGGGCCGCTGGCCGCGTCGGTCGCGGCGCGCCGCAAGGCCGCCGCGGACGACCCCGGCAACGCCCGCGCCACCCGCGACCTCGCCGCCGCCCTCGGCCGGCTCGGCGACGCCCAGTACGCCGCCGGCCGGTACGCCGCCGCCGAGGAGTCGGCCGCGGCGGCGGCGGCGCTGCTGCGGGCGCGCTCGGAGGCGGACCGGGAGAACCTCGCCGCCGCCCGTGACCTCGGCACCGCGCGGTCGGCGTGGGCGCGCGTCACCGCCGCCCGCGGCGAGCAGACGGCGACGCTGATCCTGCTGAACGAGGCGCGCGACGGGTTCGACGCGGCCGCCGCCGCCGACCCGGCCAGCCCCGCCGCTGCCGAGGAGAAGGCGGTCGTGCTGACGCGCCTCGCCGACGCGCTGGCCGACGCCGACTTCCCCAACTACCGGCTGGAGAAGGAGCGCGAGGCGCTGGCGCTGCGCGAGGCGGTCGCCGCCGCGAACCCGGACAGCCCGCTCGCCCAGCGCGGCGTGGTGACCTCGAAGCGGCGCGTGGCCGAGGCACTGACCGCCAGGCGCGACTTCAAGGACGCTGCCAAACACTACGCCGATGCGGAGGCGATTCTGGGGCGCTTCCCCGGCAGCACCGTGCTGGCGGCGGAGGCGAAGGCGGTCGCCGAGGGGGTGGAGGTGCTGGCCGGGGTGCGGGCGGCGGCGGCGAACCGCGAGTCGGTGAAGAGCCTTCCGCCGCCGGTGCGGGCGCGGGTGGCGGCGCAACTGGCCGACGACTTCACGCGGCAGGACTACAGCGTCGAGGCGACGTGGGCGGCGACGATCCTGGCCGAGACCGCCCGCGGGCCGGACGACCTGTACCGGGCGGCGGTGGTGTTCGCCCGCGCCGCGTCGCCGAAGGGGGCGCCGGCCGCTTACAGCGATCGGGCGGTCGAACTGCTCGCGCGGGCGGTCGGACGCGGCTTCAACAACCCCGACCTGCTACGGGCACGCTGGTGGGACGCCGTTCGGATGCGCGAGGCGTTCAAGGCCGTCGAGGCGCGCCTGTCGGCCGGTAAGTAGCCCGGCGGTGACGGTCCGCGCTCACCCGCACGACCATTTTGCCCATCCCGCGCCGCCGCACCCGGCGGCGCGCAATTGTCACCACTTTGTCACGAATCCTATCAGCGGGCGTTAACAACCGCCGCGTTAGAGTGTCTATCAAGGTGGCCGCACCGTGTGGCGCCGGAGGATTCATCATGCGTTCGATACTCGCGCTCATCTGTCCGCCCGCCGCTGTCCTGGCTTCGGGCTCCCGCTCTGATCTGGCGGCTAACGCCGCCCTCATGCTGTTGTTCTGCGTCCCTGGCGTCACCCACCTTCTCGGCCTCGTCGGCCTGCTTCCGGGTGTCGTACTCACACTGTTGTTCTTCGTCCCCGGCGTCGTCCACGCTCTCAGCGTGGTGGACCGCTTCGCCATTCACCGCCAGTATGATTCGGTCATGCGGGCGATGGAGCGATCCGGCTCCTGACCGTAACCGCCTACCCCGCCGCACGTTTCGCCTAACCGCCCACCCTGCTTTTGCTCCGACAGAGCGTCCTGCACTTGACTTGTTGGTTGCGGGACGGGGGTTCTACCCCCCACGACCAATGAGAGTGGTCTGAGCGATTCGATTCTCCCTCCCGCCGCCGCCCGCGGCGCGCGATAATCGCGGCTCCCTCCCCCGGAGCTGACGATGCCCCGTTTCCTCGCACCCGCCGCCGTCGCCGTTCTCGTCGCCACACTCCCCGCCCTCGCCCAGCCCGCCGACGGCTGGGTGCCGTTGTTCAACGGTAAAGACCTCACCGGCTGGGGCTACAAGGACAAGGCCGGTGAGAAGTTCGAATCGTTCGACGGCAAGACCGAGGCATCGGACGGCCGCTACTCGGCGAAGGACGGCGTGCTGACGGTCAACCCCGGGAAGGGGCTCAAGCAGCTGTGGACGAAGGCGGCGTTCGGGACCGACTTCGAGCTGCGGCTGGAGTTCCGCGCGGCGGTGAATGCCGACAGCGGGCTGTTTGTCCGCGGGCCGCAGCTCCAGGTGCGCGACTACCCCGTCGCCGGGCCTTACAAGAGCCTGACGAAGCACAAGGCACAGGACTGGAACGAGGTCGTGGTGGTCGTGAAGGGCCAGACCGCGCACTGCACGAGCAACGGCGAGGTGCTGGAGGCCGCCCTGAAGTTGCCGGCGACCGGTCCCATCGGGCTGGAGGCGGACCGCGGGACGATGGAGTACCGCAACATCCGCATCAAGCCCGCCGCGAAGTGACGACCAGACCGGATTTGTGTAAGTTAGTACTGTACAGTCACTTGCCGCCGAATCTGTGAGCGTCGTGGCCGAAGAGTTCAACACCCCCGAGTTCCACGAGCTGTTGGCTCGCATCCGGGCCGGCGATCCGGCCGCGCGCGACCGGCTCATCCGAGCCTGCCAGGACCGGCTGGAGCGGCTCGCGCGGCGGATGCTGCGCGGGTTCCCGAACGTCCGCCGCTGGGCCGACACCGGCGACGTGTTCCAGAACGCGGCGATGCGGCTGCTGCGGGCGCTCGAGCAGATGAACGTGGCCGACACGCGCGGGCTGTTCAACCTGGCGGCGACGATGATCCGCCGCGAGTTGATCGACCTGGCCCGGCACTTCAACGGGCCGGAGGGGCTCGGGGCGCACCACGCCAGCCGCCCGCCCGGCGAGCCGACGCCGGACCGCTCCGACCCGGCGACCGACCCGGCGAAGCTGGAGCGGTGGACGGCGCTGCACGAGGCGGCCGAGCGGCTCTCGGCCGAGGAGCGAGAGGTGTTCGGGCTGGTGTTCTACCACGGGTGGACGCAGGCCCAGGTCGGGGCGCTGCTGAACATCGACCCGCGGACCGTCCGCCGCCGCTGGCAGGCCGCCTGCCTCGCCCTCCACGCCGCCCTCGACGGCATGCTGCCGGACGAGTAGCCGAGCCGCTCGCGGTGCCCGCGCAAAAGACGGAGCCCGGGGTCGCCCCCGGGCTCCTCGCGTTTCATGCGGTCCCCGGCCTACCCGACGAACACGCCGCCGGTGTAGCCCGGGAGCAGGTCGAACGACTGGAGCAGGCCGAAGTCGGACCCGCGGTACGCCTCGACCCGCGACCCGCCGCCCTCGCCGGCCCCGATCAGGATGTCGGTGAACCGGTCGTTGTCGAGGTTCTTGGCGGCCACCCGGACGCCGCCGCGGTTGTCGACGTCGCCGAGGAACGAGTTGAACAGCGGGGTGTTCAGCGCCGCCCCCACGCCCTGGCTGAGCAAGGTCGCGCTGTCCAGGACGAGCACCCGCGGGCCGCCGCCCGGGCCGGCCCCGCCGATGATGTCGGCGAACCCGTCCCCGTTCACGTCCCCGACCGCGACGTACGCCCCGTTCCGCAGCGCCGGCTCGAACAGGAAGAAGTCGCCGATCACGTTCAGCTTGGCCCCGGTCCGCAGGGCCGCCCCGTCGTAGATCGAGATCCGCGGGCCGCCGCCGAACCCGGCCGACACCACCAGGTCCGCGAACCCGTCGGCGTTCACGTCCCCGAGCGCCGCCCGGGCGCCGCCGCGGAAGTTGACGTCGTCGATCCCGAGGAAGTTGGCGAGCTGGCGGAAGTTCCCGCCGCGGACGATCGTCACCCGCGGGCCGCCGCCCTGGTCCGGGGTCATCACGATGTCGGCGATCCCGTCCCCGTCCACGTCGCCGGTGCTCACGAACACGCCGCCGGTGAACGTCTCGAACGGCCGCAGCGTCAGGATCGTCCGGTTGGTCGTCCCGTCGATCACCAGCACCGTCGCGGTGATCGTCGGCCCGGACCCGACGACGTAGTCGGGCACGCCGTCCCCGGTCACGTCCGCGACGGACATCCGGATGCCGCCGGTGAACCCGGGGCTGCCGGCGTCCACCTCGCCGCCGAACCCGGGCGGGAACGGGTTGAGGCTCGTCAGCGGGGTGCCGTCGGCGCGGTACACCGTGACGACCGGGGTGCCGTCCACCCCGGTGGCCGCGGCGTACACGCCGGGGAGCCCCTGGGTCGGGCTCGGCCGCGGCGGCTGCGGGTTCACCGTGATCGGCCCCGACTGCCCGGTGAGCCCTCCCGGCACGGTGGCGGCGATGACGAACGTCCCCGCCGCCGAGTACCGGACGGTGAACGTCGCCACCCCGCCGGTCATGGTCACGGTCGTCGGGGTTACCGTCCCGGTCGGGTCGCCGATGTTGACCGTCACCGGCCCGTTCACCGACGACACCAGGTTCCCGTTCGCGTCGGTCACCCGCACCGTCACGGTGATCGGGCTGCCGACTGCGAACGGCCCGGTCCCGACCGTGGTGACCGTCACCCCGGATGACGGCCCGGGAGTCGCGTTGATGGTGCTCGTGGCGGTCAGCGGGCCGGTCCCGGGCGCCCCGGCCGGGCGGGGCAGCGACACCGTCACCCCCACCGCCCCCGCCTGCTGGGTGGTGACGGTGAAGCTGTTCGCCCCGCCGGCCGTGTTAACGCTCACCGTCGTCGGGCTGGTCGGGTTGACCGCCGCCCCGGTGTACGTGACCGTCGCCGTCCCGGTGTAATCGGTCGGGTTGCCGAACTGGTCGGTGAACGAGACGGTGTAGGTCACCTGCCCCGGCACCGCGACCGTCGGCGACACCGGGCTGAGGGTGACACTGGCCGCGGCGGCCGCGGTCACCAGGGTCGTGAACCCGGTCGGGTTCACGCCCATCGCCGACGACATGACCTGGAACGGGTACGTCCCCGCGGTGGTGAGCCGAATCTGGAACCGGGCCACACCCGCCACCAGCGAGACCGAGGTGATCGGGTTGCCGTTCATGTCGAACAACTGGACCGCGCCCGGCCCGCTGCTGGAGATGATCAGGGCGGCGTTGGCAGTGGTGTCCAGTGTGCCGTCCGCCCGCCGCTGCTCGATGGTGACGGTCCCGAGCGTCCCGGCGGTCAGCGTCGCCGGCGAGGCGGTTACGGTCAGCCCGCTCGACACCCCGTCCAGCACGATCTGGCGGACGAACTGGTCCACGAACGCTTCGCCGTTGGTCGTGTCGGCGTCCTGGTTCATCCGATTCCCGGCCGGGTCGGTGATCGTCGGGATCCCCGCCCCGGTCGCGTCGTTGCCGACCGTCAGCCGGTACTGCTGGGTCGTGCTCTGCGGCCGCTCCTGGAACCTCACCGCGTACCGGTTCGCTGCCCCGGCCGTCGTCACCTGGGTGACCGACAGGATGGGCACGTCCCCGGTCGGCACGCCGGCCCCGTCGAGGATCTGGAGGCGGAAGTTCTCCAGGCGGATCGTCGCCGGATCCACCGGACCGCTGAACTGCACCTCGATGACCGAGATGCCGGTCCCGGTCGGCTGGGCCGGGATGCTGACCGCGGTGACCCGCGGGCCGCTGATGAACGTCTCCGGCGGGAGGTCGGTGCCGAGCCGGATGGCCCAGCTGCCGCGCCCGTAGGTGGACGCCAGTAGCAGGTTCAGCCCGCCCGCTTCGTACCGCCCGCTGCTCCGGTTCAGGTTCCCGATCGACAGGTCCAGGTCGGTCACCTCGATGGTCGGCATGTACCCGCCGTCGGCTGGCGCGCCATCTGCGGCCATCGACGGGAATAGCCGCCAGGTGGCCCCGAAGTCGGACGACTTGTACACCCCGCCGACCCCGCCGACGTACAGGTCCGGCACCGTCGCCGGGGCACCGGGACCGCTGGCGGTGTTGGTGAACCGCCAGTCCACCGCGAGGGCGTTGATCGCCCGGATGGGGTTGCCCGGCAGCCGGGCCTCGGCCTGGGGGGGGAGGGCGGGAACCTGGTCTTGGGCGTCGCCGAACGCCGCGCGGGTGATGTTGAACAGCCCCTGGGTGATGTCCGTCCACGGGGCGGTGCTGGTGCCGTCGGCCTTGTAGTACACCCCACCGTTGGTGACGATGTACACCTCCCTGCTGCCGGCCGCCGGGTTCGGGACGATCCGCCGGATCGGGCTCCCGTCTAGCCCGGCCGAGACGTTCGTCCACGCGCTCCCGCCGGTGGTGGTGACGAACATGTTCCCGCCGGCGGTGCCGACGTAAATGAAGTCGTTCGGCCCCCGCTGGTTGGACGGGTCGGTCGCCCCGAACGCCTGGGCGCCGGGCCGGGTCCCGTCGAGCTGGTTCGGTTCGCCGATCGGGATCCAGTTAGTCCCCTGGTCGACGGTTCGGAACACCCGGCCGGCTCGGGAGACGATCACCAGGGCGTTCGGGTTGATCGGGTTGACGGCGAACGTGAACCCGAAAATGCTCGACCCGGCCGGCCACTGGCCGGTGTTGGTCCCCGGGTTGTCGCCGCCCTGGATGAGCCCGAACGTCTGCCCGACCCCCCCACTGAACTCGGGGTCGAGGCCGGGTGCGAACACCCGGAAGAAGTCCTTGGGCAGGGCGGTAACGTTGTTGTCCAGCCCGGCGTTGATCGGGGACCGGAGTTGGAACGACGTGCCGGTGCCCGACGCGTCCACCTCGACCCACGCCCCGTCCCCGACCGGCCCCCGCATGTCGGCGTTACCGGTCCCCAGGGCGTCGGCGGAGGACACAAGGAACCCGTTGGCGTCGGCCATCCCGTAGAACATGGCGCCGGCGATGTCGGCGGCCAACTGACTCGGCTGCACGGCCCCGCTGTAGAACTGGGCCAGTTGAAGGTTCCCGTTCCGGGTTCCGGTCGCCTGCGAGGTGAACCCGAGGCTGGTGGCCAGGGTGCCGTTCCCCGCGTCTACCCCGGTGGAGATCCCGAAATCGCCGGAGTAGATGAGTCGCGTCTGCCCGGAAACCGGGTCGATGAGCGGGAAGATGTTGTGAATGCCGATATTCCCGGCCCGTTCGTTCTGGACAGCACCACCGTTGGGGTCCGACTTCCCGGAGCGGATGTTAGTGCCGACATTGAGAATGTCATTGAACTGAGACCAGCTAACGTCGACTCCGCTGTTCGCCACCGAGCCGATGTTGCTGACCCGGAGAGTCGAGTTAGTGACGAACGGGTTGGCCGGGTCGCGGGACAGGTTGATGAAGTCGGTCGAGTAGGTGTTGAACGTCCCCCCGCGGTACACGGCCCCGCGCGCCGCGGGGGCGTTGGTCCGGGCGACGGCCCCGCCGGTGGTGGCCGTCTGGAACCCGCCGCCCGCGTCGCTGTTGTTATAGAACGTGAAGTTCTGCGTATCGCGGATGGTGGTCAGGTCGAGCCGGATACTCCCGCCGGCCGGGGTTGCCCCGGCCACGCCGGTCGGGGTGGCGACCCCCCCCTGCCCGAGCCCGGCCAGGTAAACGATCGACGGGTTCTGCGGGTCCACACTGATCGACACGTCGTAATTGCCGAGCCCGAACTGGGCGAACCCGGTCGGGTCGTAGCTGCTTTGGGTTTCGTCGTTGGTCGGGAAGGCAGTAGACGCGGTCGGCCGGTAGGCCGGGATCTGGATCAGGGTCCAGTTCACCCCGTGGTCCTTCGTCTGGTACACGCCGGCGATCCCGCCGTTCGGAGTGATCACCACGGCGTACAGCCAGTCCTTGTAGAAGGAGTTCCGCAGCGGGTCGTTCGTCAGGGCCGGGGCGGCGATGGCGATCCGGCCCTGGTTGCCGGACGGGCTGGGGTTGTTCTGGACTGTCACAACCGGCGTGCCCACGGCGTTAATGTCTGCGGTCGACGGGAGCCCGCCCGCGCCGTTCATCAGCGTCATCCCGACCGCGCTCGGGGCCGTCGGGGTGAAGAACACCCCCTCCCCGCGGAAAGCGGCATAGAGGTACTGCAGGTTCCCGTTGGCGACCGTCGCCCCGGTGACCGGGTTCACGGTGTTGGCACTGCCGGCGGCGAGGACGATGTCGGTCGCCGCCCCGGCCCGGATCGTCGGCTGGCGCTGGGCCGGCGGGGTCGAGGGGTTGTCGAACCAGGTGAGCCCGCCGTCCCGGCTCCGCCACACCCCGGCCTGGCCGGGGGCGCCGGTCAAAGCCATGTACACGATCACCCCGCCGTCCGGGGCCGGGTTCGGGTCGACGAGGACCTTGTACCCCGTCGCCCCGGCGAACCGGTGGTCCCGACCCGGGTCGGACACCTTCCCGGCCGTCCCCGGCGGGGCATTCTGCTCGGTACTCCGGTTGTCCGTACTGTCCAGCACGGTCCACGTCCGCCCGCCGTCCATCGACCGGAGCAGCCCCACCCCGGCCGAGGTGTACGCGCCCTGAACGATGCCCTCGGTGTTCCCCTCGCCGGTCAGCGCGAAGATGATCGTCTGGCCCGGGTCGTTGTTCCGCGGGAACAAGGCCAGCGACTGGATGTTGAGCGAGTTGGTCGGTCCGAAGTCGGTGAGCGGGACGTAGTGCGGGCCGTCCACGTCCGTGGTCAGGAAGTTGGTCGTCTTCCAGACGCCGCCGCTCGCCCCGGCCACGTACACCGTGTTGCCGCTCGGGTCGGACGGGTCCACGGCCACCGCCGTGACCCGCCCCGTGTTCGTTCCCTCGTTGGCCGAGGACGGGCCCACCGGGGTCCAGGTGTTGTGACTGAGGCCGTTCGTCGGGTCCTGGGTGTAGACGCGGAACCCGGCCTGGAACCGGTCGGCCACCCGCTCGCCGAGTCCGCTCCCGGGTTCGGCCCGCGGCAGGGTGAGTGTCCAGTTGGTAATCTGCGCGGCGGTACCGGCGACGGCCGCCGTCCCCCGGTTCGTCACCCGCAGGGTCCAGGTGCCGCGGGCGGACACCGGCTTGGCCGGATCGACCAGGATGCTCAGCGGATTCTGGGGGGTATACCCGAACCCGGGCTGCGAGCTGAACGGGGCGGTCCCGTTCAGGATCGAGGGGAACCGGAGCGGGTCGCCGACCCGGTCCACGAGCAGCGTGTTGATGAAGTTCGCCCCGCCCGACGCGCCGGGCGCGTTCGCCGGCCGGTCGTCGGCCCCGTTGTACAGCAGGATCGACCCCACGTTGGTCGTCGCCGGTGGGACCAGTTCAATGGTCAGGTTGTAGACGTTCGGGTAGTTGATGTTCAGCAACACCTGGATCCGGTTGACCGAGTCCTGGGTGATGATGAAATCGTCGTTCACCGTGATCGGCATCTCGGTGACCGTGGTCTCGATCCGGTCGTCGCTCGGGTCGCTCGGGGTACCGTTGTTGTCCAACAGGACCGCCGGGTCGATCGGCACCGGCGACGAGGCGGACGGGAATGTCCGCGGGCCGACTTCCGCCCCGCTCGGGGCCCGGCCGGTGAGCAGGTCGAGCCCGGCGTTGAAGTTGCTGTCGAGCGCCGACCCGCTCCCGGCGACGTGGATGTTCCGCACCGCGGTCGGGTCGAAGTCGACAATGTACTGTCCGGCCGGCAGTTGGGAGACGAACGTGAGGGTGTACCGGGCGACCGTGCCCGGTGGGTCGCCGGGCAGGGGCGCGGCCGGGCCGCTCAGCACCGCCCCGGCTAGGCTCACTGGCCCGTTCGGACCGGTCACCCGGACCACGTCGGACAGCGCCAGCGCGCCGGCCACCGCCGACACCGGGATGACGATGGAGGTCGTGGGGGTCGGCTGGGCGGTGACCAGTTGCGGCCGGTCGACGCCACGGATGGCCGCCAGCGCCTGGTTCTGTTCCGCCGGGTTGCTCCCGAACTCGATCGTGTACGGCCCGGACAGCTGGACCGGGTTGAACGTGACGCGGAACAGCCGGGCCGCGGTCGCACCGGCGAGCGGGGCGCGGTTCTCGCCGACCGGGGTGACGGTGACGCCGGTGAGCGACAGGTTCCCGATCGGGCCGGTCATCCGCAGCACGTTCGCCGGGGTGAAACTGGCCGGGTTGATGTCCCGGTCGAACCGAACGTACACCTCGCCCGTGGTCGAATTCAGGACGGTGTCGTCGACCACGTAGATGGTGTTGTTCAGCGACACGCGGTAGTCGCCGTTCGGCAGAGCGGAACCGAACGACAGGAAGAACGACTTCGTCCCGCCGTCCACGGCGGTGTTCGGGAAGATGCCGGTCGGGGTGACCGCCCCGTTCGGCCCCATCACCGACACGATCCCGGCCAGGGTCAGGGTGTTGATGTCCACCTCGCGGTCGAGCGTGACCTCGAGGATGTTCGGCGAGAAGGTACTGACAACGGCCGAAGTGGCGGTCGCGAACTGCCCGCCGGCGTAGGTCCGCACCACGTGCGTCCCGGGCAGCACCACCGGCTGGGTGGTGGTGTCGTACGGCCCGGTGAACGGCGCCCCGGCAGTCGAGCCCGGCGCCGAGTACACGTCGTTCTCCGGCTCCTGCTGGCGGGCGTCGGCGTCCTGGTCCATCCCGTTCCCGGTCCGGCTGATCGTGACCGGGTTGCCGGCCGTGTCCCGGAACGTCAGGGTCCACGCGTTCAGCACGCCGGTGTCGGTCCCGAACACATCCTCGACGCGCAGCCGCCACGTCCCGCTGATCGGCTTGCCGGCGAGCGACGCCACCAGGCCGCGCGGGTCGAGCGGGTCGCTTAGCTGATACGGGGCGTAGATGCCGTTGAAGTTGTCGAACGGGACCGAGATCGGGTAGGGGGAGGGGATGCCGTTGTCCTCGATCCGCATGTTGACGATGTCGTTGTTGTCCAAGCCCTCCTGGTTCACCAGGACGATCTCGGTCCCGTCCGGGGCGATGAGGGTGACGATGAGGTCGGCCAGGAACGTGTGGCTGATGTTCAGCCCGACTGTAACGTTCTGGACGGTCGGGTTCGCGGCCAGCGGCGGGATGATGATCGAGGACTCGGTGATCCCCGGGTCCGCCAGGACCTGCGGGGTGTCGGCGGCCGCGAACACGGCCGTGGACGTAGACCGGATACGGTCGAACACCCCCGGCCCGACCGAGTAGCTGTACGTCCCGACGGCCGACTGCGGGGTCCGGAACTGGACGAAGAAGGCGGTGGCGAAGAACGACCCGTCCACGCTGTACCCGCCGATCGGGCGGACGCCCTGGAGCGGGATCTGCGCCCCCTGAGTCGCGGTGGTCAGCGCCCCGGTCGTGCCGCGGAACCGCACGTCCACGTCCTCGACGCCGAAGCCCTCGCCGGTGAGGTCCGGGGTGGTGGCGTTCGGGCCGAAGTAGACCGGGCGGTCGAACACCACCCGGAACCCGTCCATCTGCCGGGTGCCGTCCGGGGTGAACGTGTCGTTGTACGTCGAGCGGGAGTTCCCGAAGGCGTCGGTGATCGGGCTGGGGAGGCCGTTCTCGTCCACCAGCGTGATGCTGCCCCCGTTCTGGAACCCGCCGTCGAGGCTCAGTTCGGTCACCGCCCCCATGTCGCTCTCGAACACCCGTGGGCCGGCGGTGGTCCGCACCGTCGAGGTGAAGACGGCCGACCCGGTAGAGTTCAGATTCCCGATCCAGAACGGCCGGATGACACCGCCGTACGCCACCACCGACTGCCGCAGCCCCGACCCGCCGTACTGGAAGTTCACCCCGCCGATGACGGTGCCGCCGTTGAACGTGGTGAACCCGCTCATGTTCGTCGGGATCGCCTCCAACTCAACCTTGTTCCCGGTGATCGCGTCGATCGCGAACTTCTTGGTGTTGACCGCCTGGGACTGACTGAACGTGTTACCGCCGTCGATGCTCGTCGAGACGTACGTGGCCACGCGTGTGCCGCTCGCGTCGACCCGGGCGTCGTACCACATGACGACGACCGTGCCGGTGGCCGGGTCCACGGTCACCGTCGGCTGGAACTGGGTCCGCCGGCCCTCCGAGAAGTTATCGGAGGAGGAGGGGGGACTGATGGTCAGTACGTCGTCGTTCACCTGGACCGGGCGGCTCCAGGACGCCCCGTTGTTGTCCGAGTAGATGAGGAAGATGTTGGTGTTGGTGACGGCGGTGGGGCCGCTGGTGCCGGCGTTCACGGACGTGGCCGTGTAGGCGAGGTACATCCGCCCGGCGAACCGGCTGAACGACCCGAGGCTGTTGTCGTAGGCGACCGAGACCCCCGGCCCGACCCCGAACGTCGGGGACGCCGCGTCCGCCCGCGGGTACGTCTGGGCCGCCCCGAACGGGACGGTGGCGATCCGCGGGCCGCCCCCGCCGACCGAGCTGGCGACCGAGTTGTTGGTGACGAACGTGTCGGCCCCGGCCCGCCCGCCGGCGTTGTCGTTGTCCACCCGGGAGGTGAACGTCATCGACCAGTACCGGAGGAACTGGATCGGGTCGACCGGCGCGTTGTTGAACGACTGCCGGTCGTCGCGGACGTCGGTGATCTCGAGCTGCCAGACGCCCGAACCGAGTTGCGCCGCCGTCAGCCCGTAGAGCGCCGCCAGGCTGTCGCCGTCGGGCCGGTACGAGCCGATATAGTTGGCCGGGTTGGTCGGGTCGTTGATCTGCCGGGCGGCCTCCTGGCTGAACGTGGTACCGACCACATTCCCCGGCCGCGCCGGGGTATTCGGGATCTCATTCCCCTGGACGCCCTGGGCCACGCCGAGGTCGGCGCCGGTCAGCCCGATCACGCCGGGCGTAATCGTCTGACCCTGGCTGTTGATCTTGTTCCGCACCAGCACGACCCGCGTCCCGTTCGGGGCGACAAGCACGATCCGGAGGTGGTTCAGGTTCGGGTGCGACAGGGCGACGGTCACGTCCAGGTCGTCGAGGGTGGTGAACCCGCCGGCCCCGGAGAACGGGAGGAACGACACCGGGATGTTGAACGTGGTGACGCCCGGGGCGTCGGAGTCCGGGTTGTCGTTCGCGATGTCGAACCCGTCGGCGATCTTGCCGGTGACCTGGTTCAGGTCGTTCGACCGGAACGTGTAGCTGGCCGACGCCGGCCCCGGGCCGTACGCGACCGCGCTCTGCGCGATCTGGCCGCCGGTCGTGCTCCAGGTGATCGTCATGCGGCCGGGGGTGGCCGTGCCGTTGCCGTTGATGACCGGCGGCGCGAAGTTGATGACCGGGGCGGCCCCGCCGGTGTTGACGTTGGGGCTCCAGAGGAAGTGGCCGCCGCCCGGGAACGTCGGCGTTCCGGTGACCCCGTCGTTCACCGGGACCGGGGTGGAGAACAGGAACGCCGCCTGCCGTTGATTGTTCGGCCCTTCCGGCGCGTCCGGGTCCGGGCGGTCGATCTGGGCCAGCGGGTCGAGCCGGCCGACCGCCATCATGATCGCGTTCGCGTTGTAGTTCAGGCCGGCCGGCAGTCCGTTTAGTGAGCCGTTGATCGTTGGCGTGGTGGCCTGCATGTTCCAGGCGATGAACACCGTGTCGCCGCCGCCGCCCTGGTCGACGAACTGGCTGGTCGCCACCTCGCCGGTAGCCGGGTCGGTGAACGTCGGCAGGCTGGTGTCGACGGCGATGTACGGGTTGAGCGGGCGGTTGATGACCGTCCCGTTGTCCACCCACTGGTAGAGGACCGCGGCCAGGTTGTTCGTCCCGTTGGCCCGCTGCCACCGCTCGCTGGAGGGGGTGGCCGGGTTGTCGTCCCAGTCGCGGGCGCGGTCGAGGTCGTAGGGGATGATGCTGTCGGCCGGGACGGTCGCCGGCGCAAAGAGGGTGACGTCGAACGTGGTCGGCACCCCGCCCCGGAACACCTGCCCGTTCAGGGTCGTGTCGCGCGGGAACACGGCCCCGGCCGGGACCGTGTACCCGGTCGGGAGCGTCGTGACCCCGCGGGTCACGTCGAACCGCTCGACCACCAGCGCACCGCTGGTCATGCTGAGGTTGTGCTCGAGGTAGGCGACGTAGATCGCCCCGGACCGGGCGAACGCGATGGTCGGGCCGGAGACGTTTGTGTACCCCTTCGTGAATGAGGGCTGGTTGTCCACCGAGGGTGGCGGCAGGTTCGGGTCGAGGAGCTTGCCGCGCGAGGTGTCGCCCGGGAACGTCTGCGGGACGGTGGACAGGGCGGGGTTGTTCTGGTTCACATTGGCGTTCGTGTCGCGGATCTTGCTCCACGACGTGCCGCCGTCGAAGCTGACCTGGACCATGATCCCGTTCGGCTGGGCGACGACCATCGCCAGCGTGTTCGGGTTGGTCGGGTCGGCGATGACCTGCGGGGCGAACGCCCCGTTGGTGTTCGGCGAGGTGATGGCGGCCGACGACGTGACCGGCGGGGTGGTGGCCGGC
>JAFKFQ010000166.1 GCA_017308215.1 bacterium
CCGGTCGAGTTCGCCAGAATGCTGTTGGCGACGGTGAAGGTGGCGGTCTGGGTGGGGGTCACCGCCCCGACGTTGAGCGACAGGTTGTACACCGCCCCGCCCGCGACCCCGCCATTCGGGCCGCCGCCGTTCACCCCCGTACTCGGGCCGCTCCCCAGCCCGCCGCCACCCGCCCCGAACCCGAGCCGGGTGCTGCCGCCAGCCCCGCCGGTCGCCACGTTCCCGGTCAGGGTGCTGTTGGTGATGGTGAGGGTGCCCTGGTTGTAGATCGCCCCGGCCAGCCCGGCCGCGCCGCCGCCGCCGAACCCGCCGCCGCCGCCCAGCGCGCTGCCGTTCGACAGGGTCAGGTTGTTCAGCGTCAGCCCGACCCCCGGGTTCACCTGGAAGAGGCGGAAGTCGTCCACCGCCCCGGCGGCGCGGGCGATCGTCTCCCCGGTCCCCTGGATGGTGACGGTGTCGAGTACGATCAGGGCCGACGGCCCGGCCGGCTGCGGGACGATCGCCGAACTGGCCGGCGGGTTGAAGAACGTGGTCAGGTTGACCGTGCCGCCCTGGACCGCCGGGGCGAACACGATCGTGTCCGCGCCGGGGGTGAGGTTGGCCAGGTCGACGGCGTCGCGGAGGCTGCCGGCGCCGGCGTCGTTCAGGTTCTGGACCGTGAACGTGGCCGGGTTGGCGCGGTCCTCCAGGCACTCCAGGGTCGGCCGCAGGGAGCGGGGGCGGCTTGGCGAACGCATGAGACACTCTCGGTAAGGAAAGGTTTGGGTCCGGGCGAGCGTACGACACCGGCCCGGTGCGCGCCGGGACCGACCCGACCCGCGACGGCGGACCGACGGTTCCGGGGCGGAGCCGGGCGTTTGGGGTTAGCGGGCGATGTAACGACGGGACGGCGGCCGGGGGCGGCACCGTTTGCTGCGGCCCTCCGCCCTTCCGAGCGGAAGACCCGCGGCGCTGTTACACCCCCGGCCAGAGTTTTTGGTCGCCCGGCGCTGAGAGGGGAACGCACGGGGCGGCCCGCCGAAATCGGCGACCGCTGGGTAAGAAGCTAATCCGCGGTTTCGGCCGGGACGGCCAAAATTGTTGCGGCGGACGAGCCCGGTCACGCCAGCCCCGGTGACGCGGGCTTCAGCCCGCGTCACCGGGGCACCTGTCAGAACGAATCTGCGCAGTGAGGGGTCAGGTGCCCGGGCCGGCCGGGAGATCGGCGAGGGCGGCGAGGTCGGCCCGGATGCGGGCTTCGAGGACGAACGCGACGCCGAGCCCGGCGAGGCCCGCCGCGCTCAGGACCACGACGGGAGCCTGGCTCCGTTCCGGGTTGGTCAGCGCGAGCAGTGCGACGGCCAGGAGGGGGACGGCGACCGCCGCCGCCCGGTACCACCCGAGTTCGCGCCCGACGCGGCCGAGCGCCGGCCCGTCGTCGGCGTCCGGCCCCCCGGGGCCGAGCAGCGCGGGGTAGAACACGCGCACGGCCAGGACGGTGACGAGGAAGTACGGGTACGCCGCGGCCGTCAGCCCGCAGAAGACCAGCGACACGAGGAAGTGGAAGTGCGCGCCCGAGCCCTGGGGCGGCGGGCCGGCGGCGGCCTCCAGCACGACCGGCCAGATCAGCCCGGCGATGGCCCAGCAGCCGATGCAGATGAGTGCCGCCGTCCCGCCCAGTCGCAGCGCCCGGCGGCGCCGCGCGGCCAGGTCCGCCGGCGTGAAAGACTCGCCCCGGCCGAGTCCGCGTAGCGCGGTGGCCACCGGCCGGAGCGCGAGGAACAGCATGAGCAGGCCGAGCGGGAAGAACACGCCGTTCACGGCCGGGATGATGCGGTCGAAGTCTGCGCGGGCGGCGGGCCAGTCGTTGATGATCGCGGCGTTGTTGTACCAGATGTTGAACAGCGAGGCGGCGATGTTCGGGGCGAGGCCGATCGAGAAGACGGCCGCGACCGGGTGCCGCCGGACGGCCGCGCGCCACCCGCCGGGCGCCGGGCGCACGAGGTCGTGCGTCGCCGGGCGGAGGCACAGTTCGAGCTCCCGCGCCAGTTCGCCCGCCGTCGCCGGGCGGCGGTCCGGGTCGGCTTCGAGGCAGCGGAGGAGCAGTTCGCGGAGCCCCGGTACGTCGGCGGGCAGCGCCGCCACCGCCTCCGCCGGCGGCCCCGCGTGTCGGCGGGCGACGAGGGCGGCGAGTGTCGCCGGCCAGTCGCCGGGCACGGCCTCGTCGGGGAACGGGCGGGTGCCGGTCGCCAGTTCCCACAGCGTCACCGCCAGGCCGTACACGTCCGCGCGGCCGTCGAGGCTCTCGGCCGGGCGCGGGTGGGCCGGGTTGAACGCCTCCAGGTGCTCGGGCGACATGTACGCCAGGCTGCCGCCGAAGAACGCCGCCGGGCCGGCGCCGTCGAGTTTCGAGCAGCACCCGACGTTGAAGTCCGCCAGCAGCGGCTCCCCCTCCGCGGTCAGCAGCACGTTCGCCGGCTTCACGTCGCGGTGCAGTACCCCGTGGCGGTGGGCGTAGTCGAGCGCGGAGGCCAGCCGCGCCCCGACGGCGCACACCGTCGCGCCCCACGTCCGCGCCGCCCACGCCTGCCGAGCCGCGGACGCGGCGGGCGCGATCTCGCCGCGGCGGTCGAGCGCGGCATCGACCGCCGCCAGCAGCGTCCGGCCCGAGCGCTGGGCGGGCGCCTCTGACCGGACTCGGGCGACTACGTCCTGGAGTGTGCCGCCGGCGAGGTACGGCATGTACACGAGGTGGAGCCCGCGGCCGGGCTCGGTGCGCTGGTCGTATACGCGGACGATGTGCGGGTGGTCGAGCTGGGCGAGGGTCTGCGCCTCGGCCGCGCCGCGGGCCGACACCTTCAGCGCGACCAGCCGCTGCATCGACCGCTGCCGGGCCAGGAACACCCGGGCGAACTGCCCCTCCCCGAGGAGGGCGAGGAGGTCGAAGTCGTCGAGCCGGTCGCCCGGCGCCAGCCCGACCGGGGCGCGGGCGATGTGGACCGAGGTCGAGCGGGCCGGGACGGTCGCGCCGACGAGCCGCGCCAGGTCCGCCGCTCGGGCGGGGAAGCGGCGGAAGTAGTCGCCCGGGTCGGCGGGCCGCCCGGCCTGCCGGCGGAGGTGGTAGTCCTCGTACAGGAGGTCGGCCGGCGGCCCCGTCTCGGCCAGTTCGGGGAAGGCGGCGACGTAGTCCTCGACCGCCCGGTCCAGCCCGCGGCCGAGCCGGTGGTCGAGGTCGAGCTTGATGAGCTCGACGAGCACCAGGGCGCGGAGGTGCGGCGGGCCGGCGGGGAGGAACGCGGCCGGGTCGGGCGGGGCGCCCGGCGCCTCCCACGCCCGGGCGAACGCCTCCAGGTAGCCGCCCACCGCCGCCCACATGCGGGACGGGTCGGACGAGTCGGGGGTCGTCTCCACGGCCGCGGACATGAGGGGAACCGGGGGAGGGCGGCGGCCGGGGGTCGGGCGCGGGGTTACAATACGTCCTCGCCCCGCGGCCGTCCCGGAGCCCGGCCCATGGACGATCACCCGTGCCGCGACGCGGCCGCGCTCGCGGCGTTCCTCGCCGAACGGCGGCCGGCGCTACTGGCGTTCGTCGAGACCCGCCTCGGCCCGATGCTGCGCGCCAAGCTCGACCCGCAGGACGTGGCGCAGGAGGTCGCCGTGAAGGCACTCCGCGAGTTCGCCCGGCTCGACCCGCCCCCGCGCGACCCGTTCGCCTGGCTCTGCCACCTCGCCGAGCAGTGCGTGATCGACGGCCACCGCCACTTCGCCGCCGGCAAGCGCGCCGCCGCTCGGGAGCTGCCGGGCAACGTGCCGGCCGGCGACGCCAGCCAGGACTTGATCGCGCTCCTCGCCGGCAGCATGACGACGCCGACCCAGGCCGTCGTCCGCTCCGAGCGCCAGCGCCGGCTGGACGAGGCGGTCGGCCGGCTCCCCGCGGAGCACCGCGAGGCGCTGCGGCTGCGGTACGTCGAGGGGCTGGCGACGAAGGAGGTCGCCGGTCGGCTGGGGAAGACGGACGTGGCCACGCGGGTGCTCCTCACCCGCCTGGTGCAACGGCTCCAGGAGTTGCTCGGCGCGGGGGAGTGACGAACTCGCCCGAATCTGGATTGGTGGGACCGGCGTCCCGCCGGTTGAAACATGGCCAAAGACCGGCGGGACGCCGGTCCCACCGATCGTAACACGGCCTGACGCGGGCTTCAGCCCGGTCAGCGGGCGGCGGGCGTTACCGGCTCGACGATAGTGCCGTCGGGGAGGTCGTCGCCGGGGCGGATGACGAGCGTCTCGCCGCCGGCCAGCCCGTCGGCCAGCTCGACCGTCGTGCCGAAGTCGCGGCCGACCGTCACCGGCTTGTACCGGATCGCGCCGGACCCGTCCACGACCGCCACCTTCGTCCCGCCGGCGCGCGTGATGACCGCCGCCCCCGGCACCCGCACCACCGCCGTCGGGGCGTCGAGGTTGAACCGCACCTGGAGGTACATCCCGGGCAGGAGCAGGCGGTCCGGGTTCGGCACGTCCACCTCGACGCGGAGCGTGCGGGTGGCCGGGTCGATGGCGCTGGTGGTCCGCGAGACCGTCCCGGCGAACTCGCGGCCCGGCACCTCGCGGCGGAACACCGGCGCCGGCTGCCCGGGGCGGATGCCCGTCGCGTAGGTCTGCGGCACGTCGGCGTAGACCCGGAGCGTGTCGATGCGGGCGATGTGGAACAGCTCCCGCGCGCTGGCGTTGTCGGCGACGACGAGCGCGCCGGGGTCGAAGTTGCGGGCGGTGATGACGCCCTGGAACGGCGCCGTCACCTGCTGGTAGCTCTGGAGGTCTTCGAGCCGCTTCACGTTCGCCTTGCCGGCGGCGATGGTCGCCTCCGACACGCCGATCGTCGCCCGCGCCACCTTCGCCGCCGCGTTCGCCGTGTCCAAGTCCTGCGACGAGCCGGCGCCGTTGTCGATCACCCGCCGGACCCGGGCGAGGTTCACCCGCGACAGCTCCTCGTTCGCCCGGTCCCGCTCCAGCGCGGCCTCCGCCTCGGCCAGCGCCGCCCGCGCCTGGAGGAGTTGCGAGTCCACCTCCGGCGTCTCGATCTCGGCGAGGAGCTGGCCCTCCGTCACCCGGTCGCCGATGTCCACGAGCCAGCGCTTCAGGTAGCCGCTGGTGCGGGCGTGGACGGCCGTCTCGAACCGCGGCGTCGCCGTGCCCGGCAGCACCTGCTCGACCCGTGCCGGGCCACGCGCGGCCGTCGTGACGAGGACGCGCGGGCGGTCGGTCCGGGTCGCCGCGACCGCCCCGTCGCGGTCGGCCTCGACCTTCGCCCGCGCCCGCACGCCGAACGTGCCGAGGGCAGCGAGGGCCGCGACGACGAGCACCGCCAGCGCGCCGAGGCGGAAGCGGGACGGGAGCCGCGGGGCGGCCTCGGCGGGGTTCTCGGCGTGGCTCACGACACTCCCTCCACGGGTTCGGGCACGGACTCGGTCGGCGGGGCCGGCGGGCGGCGGCGGAGCAGGCTGTACACCACCGGCACGAAGAACAGCGTGTACCCGGTCGCGACCGCCAGCCCGCCGATCACCGCCCGGCCGAGCGGGGCGTTCTGCTCGCCCCCGTCGCCCAGCCCGAGAGACATCGGCAGCATCCCGGCGATCATGGCCAGGGCGGTCATCAGCACCGGGCGGAGGCGCGTCGAGCCGGCGTCGAGCGCGGCCTCGGCCGCCGACCGGCCGGCGGCGCGGCGCTCGTTGGCGAACGTCACCATCAGGATGCTGTTCGCGGTCGCCACGCCGACGGTCATGATCCCGCCCATCAGCGCCGGCACGCTGACCGTGGTGCCGGTGGCGAACAGCGCCCACAGGATGCCGGCCGCCGCCCCGGGCAGCGCCCCGAGGATGACGAGCGGGTCGGTCCAGCTCTGGAAGTTCACGACCATCAGGAAGTACACGAGCAGCACCGCGAACAGGAGGCCGAACCCGAGCCCGGTGAACGACTCGTCCATGCTCTCGACCTGCCCGCGGACGGCGATGGTGCTCCCCTTCGGGAGGGCGGCGCGGGCGTCGTCCACGACCCGTCGCACGTCCGCCGCGGCCCCGCCGAGGTCGCGGTCCTGCACCGTCGCGCACACCTCGTACACCGGCTGCACGTTGTAGTGGCTGATGAGCCCCGCCCCCTCGCCGCGCCGCAGCACCGCGAGGTTGCTGAGCAACTGCGGCGCGGGCCGCAGGGGGTCGCCGGCCGCGCCCGCCGCCGTCACCGGCGTGGACAGCAGTGCGTCCACGCTGTCGATCTTCCCCTGCGGCGTCTGCACCGCGACCCGGTAGTTCACGCCGTTCTTGGGGCTCACCCAGAAATTGGGCGTCCCCTGGAACGACGAGCTCAGCGACACGAGCAGCGACCGCGCCGCCTCCTGCTGGGTGACGTTCAGCCCGCTCGCCATCACCCGGTCCACGTCCACGCGCAGCTCGGGCGCGTCGGGGATCTGGCGGAGCCGCACGTCCACCACCCCGGGCACCTTCGCCAGCTGCTCGCGGAGCTTCTTCGCCGCCGCCAGGTTCTCCTCGCGCTTCACGCCGACCACCTGCACCGTGATCGGCGCCGGCTTGCCGAACGTGAGTACCTGGCCGGTGATGTCCGCCGCGAGGAAGTCGAACGTGCAGTCCGGGAACCGCCGCGGGAGTTCCTGCCGCAGCCGGCGGACGTAGTCGGCCGTCGGCCGGTGGTCGTGCTTGAGCGCGACGAGGATCTCGCCGTCGTAGCTGCTGACGAGCTCGTTCGAGATGTACGCCGTGTTCGTGTAGAACGGCGACACGCCCATGTTGTCGAGGATCGTTTCGGTCTCGTCCGCCGGGATCACCCCGCGGATCACGTCCTCCACCTGCCCGAAGATCCGCTCCGTCTCCTCGATGCGGGTGCCGGCCGGGGCGCGGACGTGGAGGCGGATCTGTCCGCCGTCCACCGCCGGGAAGAAGTCGCGGCCGACGAGCGGCAGCAGCGCGAACGACCCGAACGCGAACAGGAGCATCCCGCCGGCGGTGACGCCGCGGTGGGTCAGCCCCCACGCCAGCAGCCCGCGGTACGCCTGCCGCAGCGCCTCGAAGGCGTGCTCGAACCGGGCGTGGAGCCGGCCGAACACCCCGGTCGCGTCGCCGTGGTGGCCGCTCGCGTACTTCGCCGCCTCGGCCGGCATCAGGTACAGCATCATCGTCGGCACGAGCGTGCGCGACAGCAGGTAGCTCGCCATCATGGCGAAGATCACCGCGAGCGCGAGCGGCACGAACAGGTACGCCGCCGGGCCGGTGAGGAACACGACCGGCACGAACACGACGCAGATGGCCGTCGTGGACACGAACGCCGGCACGGCGATCTGCTGGGCGCCGTCGAGGATCGCCCGGCGGAGCGGCTTCCGCTCGGCCAGGTTGCGGTGGACGTTCTCGATCTCGACCGTCGCGTCGTCCACCAGGATGCCGACCGCCAGCGCCAGCCCGCCGAGGGTCATCACGTTCAGCGTCTCGCCGATCGCCCACAGGGCGACGATCGAGCAGAACACCGACAGCGGGATCGAGGTGATGACGATGAGCGTCGACCGCCACGACCCGAGGAACACGAGGATGAGCAGGGCCGTCAGCCCGGCGGCGATGGCGCCCTCCTTCAGCACGCCGTCGACCGCCTCGCGGACGAACACCGACTGGTCGAACATCACCTCCAGCTTCAACTCGGGCGGCATCTGGGCCTGGATGTTCGGCAGCGCGGCGCGGACGCGCTCGACCACGTCGAGCGTGCTCGCCCCCTCGCCCTTGAGGATCGGCAGGAGCACCGCCCGGCGGCCGTCGCGGCGGACGACGTTCGTCTGCACCGCGTACCCGTCGCGCACCTGGGCCACGTCGCGCAGGTAGACCGGGGCGCCGTTCACCGTCTTCACCGGGAGCTGGTTGAACGCCTCCACCACCTCCGGGCTGCTGTTCACCTTGACGTTGAACTCGGTCTCGCCGACCTTCGCCGTCCCCGCCGGCAGGATGAGGTTCTGGGCGTTGACCGCGGCGCTCACGTCGGCCGCCGACAGCCCGCGGGCGTAGAGCTGGTCCGGGTCGAGGTCCACCATCACCTGCCGCGGCTTCCCGCCGTAGGGCTGCGGCACGCGGGCGCCCTGCACGGTGCCGAGCCGCTGGATGATGAAGTTCGCGGCGTAGTCGTACAGCTCGGCCTCGGTCAGCGTCTCGCTGGAGACGGCGATCTGCGCCACCGGCACGCTCGTGGCGCTGTAGCGCACGATGTACGGCGGGGTCGTCCCCTGCGGCATGTTGCTCAGCACCGTCTGGCACGTCGCCGTGACCTGCGCCGTCGCCGCCTCGATCTTCGCCGTCGGGTTGAAGTAGACGCGGATGACGCCGACCCCGGTGTACGCCTGGCTCTCCATGTGCTCGATGTCGTTCACCGACGCGGTGAGCACGCGCTCGGTGACGAGCAGGATGCGCTTCTCGATGTCGTCGGCCGGCATCCCTGAGTAGAGGTAGACGACGGTGACGACCGGGATGTCGATGTCCGGGAAGTTGTCGACCGGGGTGCGGCGGACGGCGACGAGCCCGACCACGAGGATCAGGAGCGCGGCGACGACGAACGTGTAGGTGCGGCGGAGTGCGAGCTGGACGATCCACATGGCCGGGCCACCGTGTCGAACGGCCTCCGGCCGGCGGGCGATCCCCCGGAGACGCGACGGAAGGGGATACACACTCCGCGGGCGGGCCTAACGCGAATTATTGATAATCGATAATTTGGCCCGAACGCCTTTCTTGCCCGCCGCCGTCGGGCCATAATGGCTCGTCCCTCCTCTCCGGGGCCGCCGTATGACCGTCGTCCGGGAGACCGTCCGCGACCACGTCCGCCGGGCGCTCACCGAGCGCATCCTGTCCGGTCACTACGCGCCGGGGGAACGGCTGGTCGAATTGCGGATCGCGCGTGAACTCGGGACGAGTCAGGGGTCGGTGCGTGAGGCACTGCGGGAGCTGGAGGCGTCGCGGCTGGTCGAGTCGGAGCCACGGCGGGGGACACGGGTGCGGGTGGTGAGCCCGCGCGAGGAGCGCGAGGCGTACTTCGTCCGCGGCGTGCTGGAGGAGGCGGCCGCCCCGGCGGCGGCGGCGGCACTGGCCGGCGACGTGGCGGACCTGCGGTGCGAGGTGGCCGGCGTGCTACGGGCCTGCGCGGCGGGCGACATGGCCGCGCAGGCGGCGCACGTGTACGCCTTCCACCGCCGGGTGGTCGAGGCGGCGGGGAACGAGGTGCTGCTGCGGGTGTGGGAGTCGCTGGCGCTGGAAACCCGCGTGCGCCTCCGGCTGGCCCGCGGCGACATCGACCCGGCGGTGGTCGAGGCGTCCTACGACGCGATCGTGTCCGCGCTGGCCCGCGGCGACGGCCCGGGTGCCGGCCGCCTCCTGCGGACGCACGCCGAGACGTTCGCCCCGC
Organism: bacterium; assembly: GCA_017308215.1. Classification (GTDB taxonomy): domain Bacteria; phylum Planctomycetota; class Planctomycetia; order Gemmatales; family Gemmataceae; genus Urbifossiella. The sequence goes on from JAFKFQ010000166.1 coordinate 9,415, forward strand.
CGGACGCCCCGTGAGCGGGCGTCAGTTCGCGTCGTCGTCGTCGCGCTTCCAGACGGCGAGGACGTTTGCGAAGTCGTCGCGCCACACCGGGCCGGGGCGTGCGGCCCGCACCAGGTGCCAGTGCGGGCCGCGGCCCATCGCCCCCAGGTCATTCGTCGTCCGCGCCAGCACCATCCACTGCGACGCCGTCTTCCCGTCCGCCTTCTCCGCCTCCGTCGGGTGGTCGTCCCAGTAGCGGGCGGCCAGGGGCGGGTCGTGGTCGGCGGCGAGACGGTCGATCAGCGGCGGCAGGTCGAGGTGGACGTTCGAGACGTGCATCGCCAGCACCCCGCCCGGGGCGAGCTTCCGCACGTACAGCGCCAGCGCCTCGCGCGTGAGGAGGTGCACCGGGATCGCGTCCGAGCTGAAGGCGTCGAGGAGGATCACGTCGAACGCCCCGTCCGGGGCGCGGGCGAGCATCCGCCGGGCGTCGCCGAGCACCACGTCGCAGTTCGCGGCCTTGCAGTTGGAGAGGAAGCGGAAGTACGCCGGGTCTTCGGCGACGCGCTTCACCGCCGGGTCGATCTCGTAGAAGGTCCACTCCTGCCCCGGCTTCGCGTAGGCGGCGACGGCGCCGGTGCCGAGGCCGACCACGGCGACGCGCTTCACCTTCTCCGCCGGCACCGTGCGGAACAGGTGCCCGACCGGTCCCTTCTCGTGGTAGTACGTCATCGGCCGCGGCGGGCCGGGCTCGTCGGTCCGCTGCTGGCCGTGCAGCGTGGTGCCGTGGACCAGCCGCACGAACGCCCCGTCCGGCGAGCGCGTCACCCGCACCACGCCGAAGAAGTTCCGCTCCATGTGGAGCGTCGGGCCGAGCTGGCCGCCGTCGAGCGAGCCGGCGGCGAGGAGCGCCGCCAGCGCCAGCGCGTACCGCGCCGGCCGCCGGACCAGCGCGAACGCGATCGCGGCGGGGAGGCCGAACATCAGCCCGCCGCGGATCAGCCGGGCCGGCAGCGCGTCGGGCGAGTCGAGCTCGGTCGGCAGCGCGACGACGCGCGGGACGTACACGACGAGGAGCACGGCGACGACGAGGAGCGCGGCGGCGTAGCGGAGGTCGCCGAACTTCACGAACGGCCCCGGGTCGCGGCCCGGCCGCACGAGTACGGCGAGCACCAACACGAGCGGGTACTCGATCATGCCGAGGCGGTGGAACAGCACGGGCGCGACCAGCGCGTTAAAGAGCCCGCCGACCACGCCGCCGAGCGACATCCAGAAGTAGAAGCGGGTGAGTTCGCGCGCCGGCGGGCGGTCCTTCGCCAGTTCGCCGTGGCAGACGAGGCAGACCCCGAAGAACGCCGCCAGGTGGAGCCCGGCGACGACGCCCATCGGCTCGGCGGCGCCGGTGAGCAGGCCGATGACGACGAACAGGACGAGCATCGGGGTGACGCGGCCGGCGACGAAGTGAACGCGGTCCGGCCAGCGGGCGAAGACGAGGATGAAGCTGACGAGGTACAGCGCGAGCGGCACCACCCACAGCAGCGGTACCGGCGCGAGGTCGGTCGAGACGTGGGTGGTGACGCCGAGGAGCAGGCTGGACGGGATGGCGGCGAGGGCGACCCACCTCAGAGTGCGGAGCGCGGAGTGCGGGGTGCGGGGTGCCGGAACCGGAAGGGGTTCTTCACTCCGCACTCCGTACTCCGCACTCCGCGCTCCGCACCGGATCACGACGAGCGCACAGCAGAGCACCAGACCCAGGTAGACTGCGACGCCGACGGCCCACCCCCAGCGCTGGTCGGCGACGGTGACGTTCGGCTCGATCACGAGCGGGTACGCGAGGAGGCCGAGGAGGCTGCCGGCGTTGCTCGCGGCGTACAGGAAGTACGGGTCGTGGGCGGTGCGGTGGCCGGTCGCGGCGAACCAGCGCTGGAGGAGCGGCGACGTGGTGGCGAGCACGAAGAACGGCACGCCCACCGCCGCCGCCAGGAGCGCGACCACGCCGGCGATCGGGTAGTCGGAGTCGTCGGGGACGAGCGTGCCGAACACCGGCACGGGCGACCCGCCGCTGGTCACCGCGACCTGGAACGCGAGCAGGACGATGACGAGCAGCCCGAGGTGGAACCCCGCCTGCCGGCGGACGCCGAGGCGGGTCACGGACCGGTGCGCGTAGAGGTAGCCGGCCAGCAGCAGCACCTGGAAGAACACCATGCAGGCGTTCCACACGCCGGGCGTGCCGCCGACGAGCGGGAGGAGGAGCTTGCCGGCGAGCGGCTGGACGAGGAAGAGGAGGGCGGCCCCGACGAACAGCGTGACCGCGAACAAGGCAGGGAGCAACGCGACCTCCGCGGCGGCCGGCCCCGGGCGGGCCGGGGACGGGGGAGGGACACCACCGGGTCAGGATGCGAAGGGCGGCGGGGGCGGGCAAGGGCTTCCGGGGAATGACGAAGGCCGAATGACCCACCAATGACGAAAGAAGACGGCCGGGGCTCGTTGAGCGGCTACCACTCGGTCATTTCTGCCCCCCACCGGGTTTTTGGTAGCGGGTAGCCCATCAGCTTGACCCAGAGCCAGTGCTTCACGCGCCTGAGCTGCTCGGCCCGCACCCGCTCCCACTCCGCGGTCGCGTCCGGGTCGGTGCCCGCGGGCGGGCGGGCCTCTTCGTGGCGGATGAACCCGGCCCGCGGATCGCCCCGGTCGTCGAGCCAGTCGGCGTACACCAGCCGCGGGGTCCGGGCGGACGGCTCGGCCCGGACGGCCCGCAGGAACGCTGCCTCGTCCGACCCGAACACCGCCTCCAACTGCGCCGTCACCTCGCTGCGGAGTTGGCGTGCCGGAGCGTTCCCCCAGTCGATATACCTCTGGAATCGGCGCCCGAATGTGTCGTCGGTATCACCTGCCTCCCATTCCGGCTCCGGAGGTGGGTTCTCGAACTCCTCGATAAGAACGACCCGCCCGCCCCAGACTTGGAGGTAGAGGTCACGCTCATAAGTCGAGTCGTAGCCCATGTGAACGTAGTGAGTCTCTTCCCCCCGCGGCACCCGGAGAACATCCGTCACCCAGTCGGCCCGGACCTGGCGGCGAGCGGCCGGGAACAGGGCGCGAAGCCCGAACGGTAGTCCGGCTACCCGCCCCCGGATACCGGTGAGCTGGAGGACATCACCCACAACCTTCCAACTGGCGACGTACCCGCGCCAGCAGGCCGAATTGCGATACTCGAACTCGGGGCGCGGGACGCTTGTGACCTCGAAGTACCCCTCCAAAGGGTTGGCGAACAACGGGCAATTCTCGCCGGCGTAGCGGATGAAGTCTCCCATCTGGGCGGTCATCCGGCTCCTTTCGGGTTATGACGGGGGTAACGACCCTCATCCAGACACCGCGGGGACGAGGCGTGTTCGCGGCTTCATTCTTTCACCTGATGCTCGCCGGGTACACGCTCACGGTCGTCGTCGAGACGACGGTGCTGCTGGTCGGGCTGTCGCGGCGGCACCCGGTCCGGGCGCGGCTGTTCGCCGGGGTGTGGCTCACCGCCTGCACCTACCCTGTCGTCTGGCTCGTCCTCCCGCCGCTGCTGCCGGACCGCGCCGCGTACCTCGTCGTCGCCGAGACGTTCGCGCCGGCTGCCGAGTGCCTGCTGTTCTGGCTCGCGTTCGTCCGCCCGCTCCCGCCCGACCGCCGTGCCACCACCCGCGATATGCTCGCCGTCGTGCTGGCGAACCTCTCGTCGTTCGGCGCCGGCGAGCTCGTCTACTTGTTCGTTGACCCGGCGGCGCTGGCGGGATAGCCTTCGCCTCATGCGAACCCTCGCGCTCCTCGCCGTCGCGCTCGTCGCGCCGCTCCTCCCCGCCCAGGACCGCCCGCCGCTCGCGCCGGCCGACGCGAAGGCGGCGTTCCTCAAACTCCTCGACCGCCCGCGCGTCCCGGCCGACGTGCGCGAGGAGCAGGTGCCCGACACGCGCAACGGCCTCGCCTACCAGGCGTGGTCGTTCGCCAGCGAGAAGAAGGCGGACGGTACCGTCGAGCGCGTGCCGGTGCTGACCGTCCGCCCGGCGAAGGCCGAGGGGAAGCTGCCGGCGGTCATCGTCCTCCACGGCACCGGCGGCACGAAGGAGGGCGTGACGTCGTGGCTGGAGGAGTTCGCCAAGAAGGGTGTCGTCGGTGTCGCCATCGACGCCCGCTACCACGGCGCCCGGAGCGGCGGCGCGAAGGGGTCGGCGGCCTACGTCGCGGCCGTCACGAGGGCGTGGAAGACGCCCGCCGGGCGGCCGATGGAGCACCCGTTCTACTACGACACCGTCTGGGACTTGTGGCGGCTCGTGGACGTGCTTCAGGATACGCCCGGGATCGACGGTAAGCGTGTCGGCATGCTCGGGATCAGCATGGGCGGCATCCAGACGTGGCTGGCCGCGTCGGTGGACGACCGGGTGGCCGTCGCCGCCCCGCTGATCGGCGTGCAGAGTTTCCGCTGGAGCCTGGAGAACGACCACTGGCAGGGCCGCGCCCGCACCATCCAGGCGGCGCACGACGTGGCCGCGAAAGACCTCGGCGAGCCGGGGGTGAACGGGCGCGTGTGCCGCGAGCTGTGGGGGAAGGTGATTCCGGGCATCACGTCCGACTTCGACTGCCCGAACCTGCTCCGCCTGTTCGCCCCGCGGCCGCTGTTCATCGCCAACGGCGCCGACGACCCCAACTGCCCGGCCGAGGGCGCCCGCATCGCCATCGCCGCCGCCCGTGACGCTTATGAGAAGGCTGGTGCCGCCGACAGGCTCGACGCGCGGATCGCGGAGGGCGTGGCGCACGCGGTCACGCCCGAGCACCGGGCCGCGGCGGTCGCGTTCTGCGTGCGGTGGCTGAGCGCGAAGTAACCCGGCGAACGGCCGGCGTAAGCCGACTGGTCGTTG
>JAFKFQ010000539.1 GCA_017308215.1 bacterium
ACCGTGTCGCCGGCCTTGAAGTCGGCGAGCGCGGTGCGGAGCGTCAGTTGGTCCGTCACCGCCTTCCCGGCGACGGTCTTGATCGTGTCGCCGGCCTCGATCCCGGCCTTCGCCGCCGGGCCGTCCGGCGTCACCTCGCCGACCACGACCGCCCCGTCGGCCGGCGCGAGCGTGATGCCGAGGACCGGCGGCGCGGTCCCGCCCTTGCCGGACTGGCCGCCGCCCTTGCCGACCGGCCCGCCCTTCTTCGGCTCACCCTCCCTCGGGTCGCCGCCCTTCTTCGGCCCGTCCTTCGCCTCGCGCGGGGCGAGGGTGATCGGGAGCTGCACATCCGCCTTGTCGCGGCGGGCGGTGACGCGGATGGTGTCGCCCGGCTTCTTCCCCGCCAGGACCGCGCTGTACGCGTCGTAGTTGTCGGTCTTCTGCCCGTCGATGGCGGTGATGACGTCCTTCTCCCTCAACCCGCCCTTCGCCGCCGGGCTCCCCTCGGCGACGGCGACGACGAGCACCCCGCCCTCCGCGTCGTCGGACTGGACGCCGAGGAACACGGTCAGCGGGAGGCGCCCCTTGCCGACGTTCTCGGTGTCGATGACCGCGTACACCAGCCCTTTCGTCTTGGCCGAGAAGTCGATGCCGATGCGCCCGGTCTTCGCCGCCGGCAGCCCGGCCTTCGCCTCCTCACCGGTCAACTTTGTCCAGTTCTTGCCGCCGTCGGCGGTGCGGTAGAGGCCGCCACCGGGGCCGTAGGTCGTGGCCGGGCCGTACTGGTCCTGCGTCGGCCACGTGGTGGACGGGCCGAAGAACCCGTCGAACTCGTCGCGCTTCCGCTCCCACATGCCGGCGATGAGCACCTCGGGGTCGAACGGGTCCATGCGCAGGTCGATGGCGCCGGTCTTGTCGTCCACGAACAGCGCCCGGGTCCACGTCGCGCCGCCGTCGGTCGTCTTGAACACGCCGCGGTCGCCGCCGGGGCCGTACAGCCGGCCGAGGGCGGCGACGTACACCGTGTTCGGGTCTTTCGGGTGGACGACGATCCGGCCGATCTGGAACGAGGTCTTCAGCCCCATGTTCGTCCACTTCTTGCCGCCGTCGGTGCTCTTGTACACGCCGTCGCCGTAGGACACCGAGTTGCGCGGGTTCGCCTCGCCGGTGCCGACCCAGACGACGTTCGGGTCGGACGGCGCCACCGCCACGTCGCCGATCGACACGACCGCCTGGTCGTCGAACAGGTGGGTGAAGGTGGTGCCGTTGTTGACCGTCTTGAGGAGCCCGCCCGAAGCCGTGGCGACGTAGTAGGTGGTGGGCTCGGACTCGACGACGGCCAGCGCGGTGACGCGCCCGCCCATGCTCGCCGGGCCGATCGGCCGCCACACGAACTGCTTCGCGACCGCCTCCGGCAGCGCGCCCTCGACCGCCGGCGCCCCCTTCGGCTTCGGGGCGGGGGCGGTCGGCGGGGTCTTCTTGAGCTCGGCGAGCTTCTGCTGGAGGTCGGCGAGCTGCCTCTCGATCTCGGCGATCTGCGCCTGCCGGTCCGGCTGCGGCGCCGCGGCGCTGACGTACTCGACGGCCGGCGGGATGGGCGGCGGCTCGGCGGACGCGGTCGGGACCGCGGGCAGAATGGCGGCGAGGAACGCGGGCACGGCCCAGAGGGGCCGGCGGGACGGGTCGGTCACGGTGCGGCTCTCGAAGGGGTACGAGTCGGTGCCCGCACCGGCCGCGAAGGAGACGGCACGACCGGCGTGGGCAGAAGAAGTTACCCGGTTCAGCGATCTTACCCGCGCCACCAGCCCCCCGCCACTTCCCGCCGCCGGAACGCGCCGCCGGGCGGTGCGGTGGGCGCGGTCGGGCGGGTCGTATCTTGGTTCGGTGGGACCGCGTCCCGCCAGTCCCACCGAACCAAGACACGACCCGGGGCCGCTACTCCAGCCGCAGGTCGTGCCGCAACCGCGCCGGGCGTGTGACCTCTCCCGCGTCCAGGTTGCCGGCCTCGACCAGCACCTCGCGCACGCCGGCGAACACCTGCGCCTCACGCCACGCCGCCGCGGTGCGCGCCGCGGGCGGCTCCCAGTCGGGGCGGTGCCGCGCGACGTGGTCGGCGACGTCCCAGACGGTCTGGAACTCGTCCGGCAGGAACCAGTGCCCCTGTTCGAAGCGCACCGGCGGGAGCGGGCAGCCGAGGCGCCGTTCGGCGGCCGCCCAGCGTGCCCCGGTGACGGCGGCGCCGATCAGGTCGTCGAGCCGATCCCCCGCCCCGACCGGCCGCGGCAGCCGCCCG
>JAFKFQ010000540.1 GCA_017308215.1 bacterium
CCCGTCAGAGGCACCCGCATCGCGGCGTCGGGCCTCGAAGACTCGATCCGACCTACAAGCCCGATCCGCCGGCCGGGCGCGGCCGTCACCCCGGCGCGAGGGGCGGCCACACCTGCCGCCCCTCGTGATCGTCGAACGCCGACCAACCGAGGAACTCGGCAATCCGGCCGGACACCCGCTCGTACCACCCGGGGTCGGCGACGTCCGAGCAGATCAACTCGACCATGTTCACCGCGGGAGGAGCGGTCCCGTCGGAGGCGTAGCAGCCGGACGGGTCGCAGGCGCCCACGATCACCACGACCCACGGTTGGTCGGCCGCGGCCCCGAACACCGCCGGTCCGGTCGGCCGCAGCTCCGGCATCCCGGCGAGAAACTCCACCAGCGGGGCAGTCGCCGCGAAGCGCGAGTAGCCGGCATCCGACCGGATGGTCACGTACCACGACACCGGCGGGCGCCTCCTGTCGGACTCCCGTAGGTCAGGTCGAGTCTTCGAGACCCGACGCGGGGCGCGGGTGCCTTTGACGGGTGCGGGAAACGAAACCAAGCACGGGATCGCGTTTGGGGACGACATCCATACGCTGTCCGTGCCGCCGCGTCGGGCCTCGAAGACTCGACCCGACCTACAAGACCCGCGCCCACACTACGCCCGCTACCGCCCGCGGTTCTTCCAGATCGTGACCGGGTGGTCGGTCGTCAGCGAACTGAAGTTGCCGACCACCACGTCGGTGCGGCCGGTGCCGTACAGGTCGGCGGCCACGCACACCACCGCGTCACACGCCTCCGCCGCCAGCGGGTGGCGCTCGAACACCCCCGGCGCCGTCTGCTCGAACAGCACCACCGCGTCCGCCTTGCGGGCGGCGCGCTCCGGGAACTTGTCCGCCGGCAGGAAGCTCACCGCCACCACGTCCGGCAGCTTCCCGCCCGTCACGCGCCCCGCCGCCGCGTTGTGGACGCCGTACATGTCCGCGACGCGGCGGTAGGTGAACGCCAGGTCGGCGGCGTTCTCCAGCCACTGCACGCCGTGGTACGGCTTCCACAGGTACGGCTCGTCGAGGATGTCGCCGTTCGTGTACAGCACGTCGAGCCGGCCGTCGCCGTTCAGGTCGGTCAGCTCGATCCCGCTGCTCCCCCAGCCGGGGTGCGGCGCGGCGTACAGCGTCTTCCGCCGGAACTCGCCGCCGCCGGCGTTCAGGAACGCCACCACCGTCTCGTGCTCCTGCGCGATGAGGGCGACGAAGTCCGGCCGTCCGTCGCCGTTCAGGTCGGCGACCGGGACGTGGATCGTGCCGTGCCGCGGGTCGAGCACCTTCGACACGAACTCGGGCCGCGCCCAGTCGGTCGTGCGGTTCTCCAGGAACAACACCTCGCCCGTCGAGTGGAGGCCGAACACGCCGACCACCAGGTCGCGCTTGCCCGTGCCGCGGAAGTCGGCGGCGCGCACGTCGGCGACGCGGCCGACGTTCTCCAGCAGCGTCACCGGCTCGAACGACCCGTCCGCCCGGCCGCGCAGCCACACCACGCTGCCGCAGCGGCGGTCGGTCGGGGCGAAGCTGCCGAGGGCGGCGACGAGCAGGTCGGTGATGCCGTCGCCGTCGAGGTCGAGCACCTCGGCGCGGGCCGGGTTCGGCACCGGCGCCAGCACCCGCCACGCCGGCGCCGGGTCGGCCGGGCGCAGCGCCAGCACCCGCCCGCCCTGCATGTCGCACGCCACGAGCGTCACCGGCTCGCGCGCCACCGCCGCCGGGTCGGTCACCCCCGGGCGCGGCAGCCGCACGGCCTGGACGTGCGAGATCATCGGCCGCGGGCCGGGCGGCGGCGGGTAGCTCACCGTCTCGAACTTCACGCCGGGCGGGCGCGTGGCCGGCACCGTGCCCGCCGGCGCGTAGTCCTCGGGCGCGTGCCCCTCGTAGTAGCGGACGACGTGCCCGAGCTTCGGCGGCGCGAGCGCCAGCCCGGACTGGTCGAAGAAGCGGAACCCGCGCTCGACCTCGGCGCGCCAGTGGCGGCGCGGGAAGCTGTCGGCGGGCGGGTAGGCGTGGCACGCGCCGCCGCAGAACGTGCGCACCTGCGCCTCGATGTCGGCGGGCAGGGCCGCCGGCGCCGGCGGCTCGACGGCCGGCGGCGGGTCGGGCGGCTTCCCGCACCCGAGGACAACGGCGATAGCAACGCCAACGACGAGCGGGAGCGGGCGAGTCATGGCTACCTCCTGGGCGCGGCCCCGGCGTGGTGGTCGATCTGTTCAAGGTACCGTGTCGCCAGTCC
>JAFKFQ010000167.1 GCA_017308215.1 bacterium
TGAACCGCGAGGTCGTGCCGCGCGCCGACCACCCGGCCCGCCGGCTCGCCGACGGCGACGCGGTCGAGATCGTGACCCTCGTCGGCGGCGGGTCCGGGCCGCCGGCGGACAAGCCGCTCAAGGTCGGCACGTTCACGTTCACCAGCCGGCTGTTCACCGGCACCGGGAAGTACGCCGGCCACGAGCTGATGCAGCGCTGCATGGTGGCGAGCGGGTGCGAGGTGACGACGGTCGCCGTCCGCCGCGAGCGCCTGTTCGACGCCGCCGGCAAGAGCCTCCTCGACAGCCTCGACCTGTCGAAGCTGACGATCCTCCCGAACACCGCCGGCTGCTTCAGCGCCGACGACGCGATCCGCCACGCGCGGCTGGCGCGCGAGCTGTTGGGGAACCTCGGCAACCCCGGGGCGAACTGGGTGAAGCTCGAGTGCCTCGGCGACAAGAAGACGCTCCTGCCCGACCCGATCGACACGCTGAAGGCGACCGAGGTGCTGGTGAAGGACGGGTTCCAGGTGCTCGTGTACACGACCGACGACCCGATCCTGGCGCGGCGGCTGAAGGCAGCGGGGGCGGTGAGCGTGATGCCGGCGGGGAGCCCGATCGGCAGCGGGCAGGGGATTCAGAACCCGACGAACATCCGCATCATCCTCGAGTACCTCAAGGACGGCGATCCGGACTACCCGGTGATCGTGGACGCCGGCGTGGGCACCGCGAGCGATGTGGCGGTGGCGATGGAGTTGGGGTGCGACGGGGTACTCCTGAACACCGCGATCGCCAGCGCGCAAGACCCCGAACGAATGGCGTGGGCGATGCGCTACGCCTGCGAGGCGGGGCGGTTGGCGTACTTGGGCGGGCGCATCGCGCGGAAGCTATACGCGAACGCCAGCAGCCCGATGGACGGTTTGATCGCGGCGAGCAGGTAGTGGCGGGTGCCCCGCCGTGACACCGCGGGCATGGTTCCCCGGGGCGTTGCTCCGGGCTATGGAATCCCACCACTTCGGGGTGGGGGGGAGCTGGTTTTCAGGCCAACGGCCTGAGATTCGATAGCCCGGGGCGTTCAACCTATTGCAAACGTTCCTTCTGCTGACGGCGGTAGATGATGCGTGTGGCGTTGATGACGAGCTTGCACCACACCCATCGCTCAACCCGCCCCTTCCGCCGGACCCCGTTCGGGAGTGGCCCGAGCCCGCCCCCGAACGACCCGGAATTCCCGAGCATCCGCTCGATCGAGGTCCGCTCTCGGTACAGCCCCCACCCGAGTCCCTCCCGGAACCACCGGAGGGCGAGCGCCCGGTACGGGCTCTGATACCGATGCCCCGTCCCGGTGTCCCGGGGGTCCGGCCGGGCGAGCAACAAGTACCCCCGGGCGGCCGCCGCGTCGTACAACCGGCTGGCCTCGTAGCTCCCGTCCGCCAGGATCACCCCCTTGCCCCGGATCCGGGGCAACAGCCGCTCCGCGACCGTCCCCTCGTAGTCCCGCACCGCTGTCACCTCCCACGCCTCGGGGAGGGGGCGGTCGCCCCAGATGGCGTGGAGCTTGTACCCCTTCCCGAGGTGCCCGCCCCGGGCGTCCGGATCCTTCGAGCACCGCCCGACCGGGAGCGGCTTGCCGCGAGGTGCAATCCACCTCTCACGCCGGCGTCGGCACGCCCTCGACCCCCGCCTTGATCTGCTCGATGTCGCGGCGGACGCACGCCTTGATCGTCCCCATCATCAGGTACGCCATCGGCGTGAACAGCTTGGCGAACACCGACAGCGCCCGCGTCCGCACGTCCACCCCCACCCGCGTCGCCGGACCGTCCGGAGCGAACGTGAACCGGCTCTTGAACTCCGCCCCACAACTGTTTGCCGTCAACTCGATCAGCTGATTCGGCTCGAACGCCGTTACCTCCATCGTCTCCGTCGACTCCTTCCCGAACACCTTCCGCGTCTCCTTGAACTTCGTCCCGACGCCGACCGGGCCGGGCGTCAGCATCTCGGTGCGGACGATGTCCGTGACGCGATCGGCGGCGTGCTCGAAGTCGCTGAACGCGGCGAAAACGGTCGGAATTGGGGCGTTGACCAGTTGTGTGAACGCGAACCCGGGCATGGCGGACCTCGCGCGTGAGGAAGGGGAGAGGCTAATACGGATGTACCAGACCCGATCCCGGCCCGCGAGGTCCGTCGCGCGAAAGGTGGTCAGTTGTTCAGGCGTGCCGCACGCAACCGCAGTGCATTTCCGATCACCGACACCGAGCTCAGGCTCATTGCCGCCGCTGCCAGCATCGGGCTCAGCAGCAGGCCGAAAACCGGGTACAGCACCCCCGCCGCGACCGGCACGCCGAGCAGGTTGTAGGCGAACGCGAACGCCAGGTTCTGCCGGATGTTGGCGACCGTCGCCCGGCCCAGTGTCCGTGCCCGCGCGATGCCGAGCAGGTCGCCCTTCACCAGCGTCACCCCCGCCGCCTCGACCGCCACGTCAGTCCCGGTCCCCATCGCAATGCCCACGTCGGCGGCGGCCAGCGCGGGGGCGTCGTTGATCCCGTCGCCGGCCATCGCCACGCGGCGGCCGTCCGCCTTGAGTTGTTGAACGACCGCCGCCTTCCCCTCGGGCGGGACGCCGGCGTGAACCTCGTCGATGCCGACCTGCCGGGCCACGGCGTCGGCGGTGGCACGGGCGTCGCCGGTGAGCATCACGACACGCACGCCGGCGGCGCGGAGCCGGCGCACGGCCTCGGCGGCGGTCGGCTTCACCGGGTCGGCGAGGCCGAGCACGCCGGCCGGCTTCCCGTCGGCGGCGACGAACACGGCGGTCTGGCCGCTGGCGCGCAGCTCGTCGGCGCGGGCGGTGAGCGGGCCGACGTCGAGGCCGACGAAGTCGGCGGTGCCGACCCGGACCTCCATCCCATCGACCGTGCCGTGGATGCCCTTCCCGGAGACGGCCTCGAAGCGCTCGACCTTCGGCAGCGCAGCGCCGCGGGCGGCGTGGACGATCGCCGCGGCCAGCGGGTGCTCGCTGCCCGATTCGAGCGCGGCGGCCAACGCCAGCAAGCGATTCTCGTCGAATCCGGCGGCCGGGACGCGCGACACCAGCGCCGGCTTCCCCTCGGTCAACGTGCCGGTCTTGTCGATCACCACGGTGTCGATCGCGGCGAGACGTTCGAGCACGTCGGCGGTGCGGATCAACACGCCCTCGCGGGCGCCGCGGCCGACGCCGACCGTCACCGACACCGGCGTCGCCAGCCCGAGGGCGCACGGGCAGGCGATGATGAGCACCGCCACCGCGTTCACCAGCGCGAACGCCAGCGCCGGCGGCGGGCCGAGCAGCGCCCAGAGGACGAACGTGACAACGGCGACCAGCACGACCGCTGGCACGAACCACGCTGCCACGCGGTCGGCGAGCGATTGCAGCGGGGCGCGGGTGCGCTGCGCATCCGCGACGAGGCGGACGATGCGCGCCAGGACCGTGTCCTCGCCGACGGCGGTGGCGGTCATCACGAACGTGCCGGTGGTCGCGCGGGTGCCGCCGGTCACGCGGTCGCCCAGGTGCTTCACCACGGGGACGGGCTCGCCCGTCAGCATCGACTCGTCCACCGGGCCGCTGCCGTCGGCCACCGTGCCGTCCACCGGCACGTTCCCGCCGGGGCGGACGCGGAGGCGGTCGCCGGGGTGAACGTCGGCCAGCGGCACGTCTTCTTCCGTGCCGTCGGCGTTGACGCGGCGGGCGGTGTCGGGGCGGAGGCCGAGCAGGGCGCGGATGGCGTCGCCGGTGCTGCGGCGGGCGCGGAGTTCCAGCACCTGTCCGAGCAGCACCAGCGTGATGATGACGGCCGCGGCCTCGAAGTACGTCGGGATGAAGCCATGGTCGTCGCGGAAGCCGGCGGGGAACAGGTCCGGCGCGAGCACCGCGGCGGCGCTGAAGCCCCACGCGGCGGCGGTGCCCAGCGCGATGAGCGTGAACATGTTCGCGGTGCGGTGCCGCAGCCCCACCCACGCCCGCTCGAACACCGGCCAGCCCATCCAGAACACCACCGGCGCCGACAGTGCCAGCGACACCCAATTCGCCCACGCCGTCAGCGTGTGACCGAGGCTCACGCCCGGGAGCATCGGCGCCATCGCCAGCACGAACACCGGCAGCGTCAGCGCCGCGGCGACGAGCGTGCGGCGCGTCATGTCGCGCAGCTCGGTGTCGTCCTCGGCGCCGGCGGTCGGCGTCATCGGCTCCAGCGCCATGCCGCACAGCGGGCACGTCCCCGGGCCGTCCCGGACGATCTCGGGGTGCATCGGGCACGTGTACTTCGCTCCTGGTACAACCGGCGGCGGTTCCGCGGCGCCGTGACCGCAGCACGCATGGCCGCCGGGCCCCGCCGGGCCGGCGAGGTACTTCTGCGGGTCGGCGCGGAACTTCGTCACGCAGTGCGCCGAGCAGAAGTGGTACGTCGTGCCGGCGTGCTCGACGTGCCCGGCGGCACGGGCGGGATCGACCGTCATGCCGCACACGGGGTCGATCGCGCCGGGCGCGGGCGGGTCGGGGAGCAATTCCAAGGAGAGCGGTCGGCCGGCGGCCATCGGTGGTCCTCCTACCCCCACTGTATCCGGCCCGGGCAACCGACCGCGGCTTCGCCCCCCGGCGCGAGGCTACAAACGGTTGAGTTTCCTGATCGTCACCGTTCGCCCAGCTTCCCCGCTTGTCGTCGCCCTCGCGCGTCATATCATCACCCACCGTCCAACCGGCGTTCCGCACCCGCTCCCGACCCGTTCACCCCGGGGAGGGCCGAGACGACACCATGCCGACGCCCGCGATCCAGGTCGAGAACCTGTCGAAGAACTACGGCCCGGTTCTGGCCGTCAACGACATCAGCTTTCAGGTCCAGCCCGGCGAGCTGGTCGGCTTCCTCGGGCCGAACGGCGCGGGCAAGTCCACCACGATGCGCATCCTCACCACGTACCTCCCCGCGTCCAGCGGGTACGCCTACGTGTCGGGGTACGACGTGATGTACCAGTCGATGCAGGTCCGCGAGCGGATCGGCTACCTGCCCGAGAGCGTGCCGCTGTACCCCGAGATGCGGGTGAGCGAGTACCTCGGGTACCGGGCGCGGCTCAAGAGCGTCCCCCGCGCCGGCCGCGTCGCCCGGCTCGACGACCTGATGACCCGGTGCCGCATCAAGGAGGTCAAGAACCGCCTCCTCGGCACCCTCTCGAAGGGCTACCGGCAGCGCGTCGGGCTCGCCGACGCCATGCTCAGTGAGCCGCCGGTCCTCATCCTCGACGAGCCGACCAGCGGCCTCGACCCGATCCAGATCCAGCAGACCCTCGAGACCATCAAGGCGCTCGGCGGCCGGCAGACGGTCCTCCTCTCGACCCACATCCTGTCCGAGGTCGAGAAGATCTGCGAGCGGGTCATCATCATCAACAAGGGGCAGGTGAAGTTCGACGACACGCTGGCGTCGATCTCGCGGCGGGAGCCGGTCCTCCAGGTCGAGGTCCGCGGCCCGACCGGTGAGGTCGAGCAGTTCCTCCGCGCCCAGCCGGAGGTCGCCACGGTCGCCGCCGGGGCGGCCGTCGACGGGGTGACGGCGTTCGACGTGAAGACGAAGAACCGCCAGGACCTGCGCGAGGCGCTGACCGCCCGGCTGACCGGCAAGGGGTGGGGCGTCCGCCGGCTCGACCTGAAGCGGGCCAGCCTCGAAGACCAGTACACCCAGGTCGTCCTCCGGCAGGACATGGTCGCCGAGCCGGTCCCGGCCGCCGAGCCCGAACCCGCCCCCGAACCGACCGCCCCCCCGGCGGCGTAAACACCCCGCGGCACCCCGACCACACCCGACGGGCCACCGATGAGCACCAGCACGACCGACCCGATCGCGCCGCCCCCGCCGGCCCCCGAGTACGCCCGCCCCGCCGAGACGGCCCCGTCGCAGACCTACGACGAGGGCCAGGCGTTCGGCCGGCTGGTCGGGTTCGCCGGGCTGTTCGGCCTCGTCCTCGGCGCGGTCGTCGTCGTCACCAACACGGCGCTCACCCCGCGCTGGATCAGCAGCGGGTGGGGCTACCTGATCGCCGCCGCCGGCGTGGTGCTGATGCTGTTCCACGCTGCCAAGGACGGCGAGCAGGAGGTCCGCCGGCTGTACGGGATGCTCGCCGCCCTGTTCCTGGTGCTCGCGGTCGGGGCGTCGGTGGTGCCGGGGCCGATCTTTACCGCCGCGGTGAAGAAGACGATCGGGTACAACCTGCTGCCGTGGGGCGTCGCGTTCGGGGCGCTGAGCCTCGTCTTCACCATCCCGTTCGTCCGCCACGAGACCGACCGCCGGTACCGCGACGCGGCCGTGAACGGGATGCTCGGGGTCGGGGCGCTCCTGGCCGTCGGGAGCCTGGTGTACGGGCTGTACGACCCGCCGTTCCTGGTCGGCCCGGGGATCGCCGTGTCGCTGCTCGGGCTGGCGTTCTTGGCCGCGTACATGGGGCAGGTGGACACGTCCGAGGGGATCGGGTTCCAGGTCGCGTTCCTGCTCGGGGCGCTCGGCGCCGGGGTGGCCGCGTGGGCGTTCGCCCGGTCCGCCTTCCCGCCGGTCCTCGTGGAAGGGCCGAACGCCCTCCGGGCGGCGACGGGTGAGTGGGACTGGTGGAAGGTCACCGGCCGCGGGATCGTGGTGCTGGTGTTCGCGGGGCTGGCGGCGGCGGCGTGGCGGGCGAAGTCGCTGCCGGTGTGGCTGCGGGGCGTCATCACCGCCGCGGCGGTCGCGTCCGCCGGGGTGTTCGTCGTCGCGGCCGTCCGGGCCAACGTCCTCACCACGAGCCCGGCGCCGTACCTGGTGCCGACCGGCGTCATCCTGATGGGCCTGGGGCTGACGTACCTGGCGGTGGCGCTGGCCATCTGCTCGGACAACCAGTTCGTGACCCTCACCCGCCGCGAGCTGGCGAGCTACTTCCTGTCCCCGGTCGGGTACCTCGTCATCGGCGGCATGGCGTTCGTCGAGTGGACCGGGTACCAGGAGTTCGTCGGCACCCTCCAGCGGTTCGCCAGCCGCGGGGCGAGCGGGCTGCCGGAGCCGATCGTCGCCAACTACTTCGTCGCCCTGCTGCCGGTCATCGCCATCCTCCTCCAGGTGCCGGCGATCACCATGCGGCTGGTCGCCGAGGAGAAGCGGACGGGGAGCCTGGAGGTGCTGCTGACGGCGCCGGTGAACGAGTGGCCGGTGGTCGGGAGCAAGTTCCTGGCGACGTGGCTGTTCTTCCTGCTGACGTGGGTGCCCGGCGGGCTGTACCTGATCGCCCTGCGGGTCGAGGGCGGCAACCCGTTCGACTACCGCCCGCTCCTGAGCTTCTACATCGCGCTGGCGGCCCAGGGGCTGGCGTTCGTCGGAATGGGGCTGTTCTTCTCGACCGTCACCCGCAACCAGATCGTCGCCGCGGTACTCACGTTCGTCGGGATGGTGCTGTTCCTGGCCGCGTACCTGATCCGCGAGCAGGCGTCGCCGATCGGGCTGCCGCCGCTCCTCCAGACGGTCGCCGGGAAGCTGTCGTTCATCCACCTGTGGCAGGAGTCGCTCAGCGGCCGGCTGCCGCTGCGGGACGTGCTGGTGTTCGCGTCGTTCGGCCTGTTCGGCCTGTTCCTGTCGGTGAAGGTGCTGGAAGCCCGGAAGTGGAATTAGCGAGGGAACGCCGGCGGGCGGCCGCCCGCCGGCGTTCGTGCCCGGTCTCACGCACGAGCGGACCCCCATGAGCTCCGACCTGCCCCCCGCCCCGACCACGCGCGCCCCCGACACCGGGGAGCCGATCGTCGAGTTCGTCCGCACCCAGCGGGCCAACGCCGCCTACCTGCTCCTCGGGTTGGGGGTGGCGCTGCTGGCGGTGACGGTGTGGCTCGTCACGAAGGGCGAGCGGGCGTCGGCCGCGGCCGCCCCGCCGCCGGCGGTCGACCCGCTCAACCCGGACGCCCCGCCCCCGCCCGCCCCCGAGATCGACACCCCGCGGAAGGGCGACTACCGGTTCGGGTGGATCGCCACCGGGCTGGCGAGCCTGATCACCGCCGGGGCCGGCGCCCGGCTCCTCGCCGCCCTCCCGAAGTCGACCGTGGCCGCGCAGCGGACCAGTGCCCGCGGGTTCGTCCTGGCCGTCGGGGCGTCGCTCGGGGCGCTGCTCGTTGTCGCCGGGGCCGTCTACTTCTACCGGTGGAGCGACAGCCTGAACAAGTGGCTCGACCAGAACGAGCGGGCCGAGATGCGGTGGGTGGTGATCCCGCTGCTGATGATCGTGGCCGGGGCCGGGCTGGTGTTCGCCGCCGTGCAGCCGGCCCGGAGCGAGGAGCGGAACAACCAGAACCTCCGCCGGCTGGTGTACGGGGCCAACCTCGGCCTCACCGTGCTCCTGCTGCTGGTCGCGCTGGTGATCCTCAACGTGACCGCCGCCCAGAAGGTGCAGAACACCCTCGACACCACCGAGACCGGGTTCTACACCCTGTCGAACGCCACCAAGGCGACCGTCGCCAAGCTGGCCGAGCCGGTCACCGCCTACGTCGTCTTCCCGGACGACGGCAGCCGGGTGGTCAACGACCTGCGGCAGCTCATGTTCTCGGCCCAGGAGGCCAGCGGCGGGAAGTTCATCCCGAAGTTCGTCAGCCCGGTGTCGAACAAGGTCGAGCTCCAGCAGCTGGAGGCGAAGTACAAGAAGCTCGCCACGGCCGGGTACGGCATCCTGCTCACCACCGGCCCGGAGGCGGCCCACCGGCACGAGTTCATCCCGGCCAACGACATCATCAAGAGCGACCTCCGCCCCGGCGGCGGGCAGCAGGAGTCGTTCGTCGGCGAGGCGGCGCTCGTCCAGAAGCTCCGCTTCCTCGGCGACTCCGACACGAAGACGGTGGTGTACTTCACCCAGGGGAGCGGCGAGCTGGCCCTGGGCGGGGCCGACGAGGACGAGCCGGCCAGGTCCGAGCGGTCGGCCGGGCAGCTCAAGACCCACCTGGAGTCGATCAACCTCGACGTGCGCCCGCTCCGGTTCAAGAGCGCACTCAAGGGGAAGGGCGAGGTCAAGACCGAGGTGCCGGCCGACGCCGCCGTGGTGATCGTCGCCGACCCGGAGGCGGAACTGCCCGAGGCGGGCGTGAAGGCGCTGCGGGACTACGCGACCGGCCCGCGGAAGGGCAAGCTGGTGATCCTGACCGAGCCGCGCCCCGCCCCGGGGGCGAAGGACAAGAGGATGGCCAAGACCGGGATCGAAGGCCTGGCCGCCGACCTCGGGGTGAAGATCGGCGAGAAGTACATCTACAGCTTCCCGCTCCCGCAGTTCCAGCTCGGGCCGCGGAACACGTCGGTCGTGTTCGCCTCCACCGCGACCGGCGAGCACCCGATCATTCAGCCGTTCCCGCAGCTCCGGTTCACCTGGGGCGTCGCCCGCGAGCTGAGCGCCGCCGGCGCCGGCCCCGGCGGGTTTACGGTCACGCCGCTCATGTCCACCCTCCCCCGCCGCCCGACGTGGCTGGAGGACGAGGAGCTGGACAGCCCGCTCCAGGCGTACCAGGAGCTGATCGAGAGCGAGACGCTGATCCGGGCGAAGGCGGCGACCGAGCGCGGCCGGTGGGTGGCGGTGGCGTCGGCCGAGGGCGGCACCCCGCCGAACCCGATGAACCCGCACGCCGCCGGCGGGGAGCAGAAGCCGCGGCTGGTGGTGTACGCGAACGCCTCCATGTTCTCGAACGCCGCCCCGCCCGTCCGCGGCGGTGGCACCCCGCCGAGCTACGAGCTGATGTCGGCCAGCATCGACTGGCTCCGCGAGCGGCCGGTCATCGCCGCCGAGATCGAGGCCAAGCCGTACACCGTGTACAACTTCCCGGCCGCCGAGTCGCTCAACGAGACCCGGCTGATCTGGCTCCCGCTCGGCCTCGCCCTGTTCGCCGTCGCCGGGCTCGGCGCCGGGGTGTGGGTGATCCGCCGGAAGTAACCGCCCGCACGGGCCGCCGCCACGACGACCGACCACGACCGCCGGGCGCCCCAGCCCGCCCCGCGGGCCGACCACCGGAGCCACGCCGCGATGAACTTCCGCCTCACCACCGTCCTGTTCGGCCTCGTCTTCGTCGTCGGCGTGGTTCTGCTCATCCTGTCGTTCGGCGGCGACGGGCCGTCCGCGAATGTCAGCGGGTTCGTCCTGAAAGACCTCGTCGCCGACAAGGACGAGGCCGTCGCCGAGGTCACGGTCGAGAAGCCGGACGGGGCGAAGCTCGTCCTCCGCCGGGCCGGCAAGGACGCCTGGGTGATCGACGCCCCGGTCAAGGCCCGGGCCGACAAGGCGGCCGTGGACGCCGTCGTCAGCTCCGTCCTCAAGATGAAGCCGACCGCCTACGGCGAGTTGCAGGACAACCTCGCCGTCCACGGCCTCGACAATCCGCTCAAGGTCACGCTCAAGACCGAGGACGGGCGTACCGAGACGGTGAACATCGGCGACGTGACGATCGGCGGGGCGAAGGCCGTCGGGTTCGTCACCACCACCGCCCGACCGCGGCCGATGGCCGTGCCCAAGTCGTCGCTCGACGCGCTGCTGAAGGAGGCCGGCACCGGCGTCCGGCACGCCGCGGCCACCGCCAAGTGGGCCGCCGACTACCGCGCGAAGGCGGTGTTCGCCGCCGACAGCCGCAACGCCGGCGACGACGTGAACTTCCTCAAGCTCACCCGCAACAACAAGGATCTGGCGCTCACCCGCGGCAAGACCGGGTGGGAGTTCGCCGCCCCCGCCGGCTGGGGCGACGCCTCCGCCTCGCCCGACACCACCGCCGCCCCCGGCACGCTCACCGGCGTCCGCCCGATCGTGACCGGCCTCGTCGGCCTGTCGGCGTCCTCGGCCGACGACTTCCTCGACGCCCCCGGCGACCTGGCGCAGTACGGCCTGAACCCGGGCAACCCCGAGCGCATCCGCGTCGAGCTCAAGACGAACGACGGCAAGACCGAGGTCGCCTACATCGGCAAGAAGGCGGACGGCGACAAGAAGGACGAGAAGAAGGACGCGTTCGCCCCGCCGGCGAAGGTGTACGTGCAACTCGAAGGGGCGTCGGGCGTGATCCGCGCCTCCGCCGCCGGGCTCGACGGCCTCGCCGCGGTCGTCGACAACCCGACCCCGCTCCGCGACCGCGACCTCGTCCGCGACGACCTCAAGGCCCGCGTCGACGCCATCGACGTGACCAGCGGCGGGCAGACCGTCGCGCTCCGCAAGAGCGGCACCGAGTGGAAGCTGACCGGCGGCCCGAACGACCCGCAGACGGCGAACCCGACCGCCGCCGCCGCGCTGCTCAACCTCGTCACGCAGCCGCGGATCATCAAGGACTTCCCGGCGGCGAACGACGCGAACTTCGCCGGCCCCGAGCTGCGGGCCGAGGTGAAGCTGTACGCCGACGCGCTGGAGGCAAACACCGACCCGAAGGCCGCGGCGAAGCTCAAGGCCGACGCGAAGCCGACCGTCCTCCAGTTCGGCAAGAAGGACGCGACCGGGGTCCACGTCCGCCGCGTCCGGCCGGACGGGTCGAAGATGGACTTCGTCGTCCCCGACAAGGTGAAGGTCGGCACCGACCCGGCCGAGACCGACGTGCTCGCCGCGGTCCAGAAGGGCCGGTTCGACTACCTCGACCCGACGCTGCCGACGTTCTCGCAGCTCCAGGCGAACAAGCTCCAACTCACGCAGGGGCAGGTCGTCACCCTGGAGGTGACGAAGGAGAAGGCGGCGGCCGGCTCGGCGGACCCGGGGTGGAAGTACGTCAAGCCGGACCCGATGAAGGGGCAGACGGCCGACTCGGGGACGGTGGGCGACCTGCTCAACCTGCTGGCGAACCAGTCGGCGGGGAAGTTCGTTCGCGAGATCGGCGAGGCGGACAAGGGCAAGGAGCGGGACTTCTACCTCACCTACGGCCTGCTCCCCGAGAACCCGCGGCTGAAGGTGGTGGTCGGGCTCGACGCCGCCGCCCCGGGGAACGAGCGGGTGTACTACCTGGGCAACGAGAACCCGGACGACAAGAGCACGGTGTTCGCCCGGGTGGAGGGGCGGCCGGTGGTGTTCACGGTGCCGAAGTTCGTGTACGACCGGTTCGCCGGGGCCGACCTCCGCGACCGCACGCTGGTCCGGTTCGACCCGGCGAAGCTGGTCGGCGTCCGCATCCGCGGGTGGCGTGAGGCGACCGGGGGCGAGATGCTGGTCCGCGAGTTCCGCAAGCAGGGCGGGACCTGGACGGCGGTGGTGCCGGCGGGGTTCAGCCTCGACCCGGGGAAGGTGAACGAGTTCGTGGCGGCGGTGCAGGGGCTGCGGGTGAAGGACTTCCGCACCGGCGCCCCGCACCCGGACCACCGGTTCCCGCCGGAGCAGTCCGGGTTCGAGGTCACGCTCGACTTCGACGGGGCGGACGACATCGTCCTGAACATCGCCGCCGAGGTGGACGGCGGCACGGCGCGGATCGCCAAGGTGGACACGCTCTCGACTCCGCCGCGGACGCAACTGGTGACGGTGATCCCGGAAGCCCTGCGGGCGTTCCGCGAGAGTGCGAAGTCGTTCGCTCGCTGACCCGACGGCCGTCCGCGTGCCGTGTTCGCGTGGTGGGGCCGGCGTCCCGCCGGCCGGTCTTCCGAGGCCGGCGGGACGCCGGCCCCACTGTTTCGATTTCGGCAGTTAGGCCGCGGCGCGAGCCGCGGGGTGTCAGGCGAATCCGCGGCTCGCGCCGCGGCCTAACGTTCCGCGCCGAGCTCGGTCGGTATACCGACTTCCCCTTGACCACCGGGCCGCGGCCGGGCCATCATCCGCGGTCATGAACCTCCGACCCGCTGTCTTCCTCGACCGCGACGGCGTCCTCATCGAGGACGCCCACTACGTCGGCTCCCCGGACCGGGTGAGCCTCCTCCCCGGTGCGGCCGAGGCGGTCGCCGGGCTGAACCGCGCCGGGTGGGCGGTCGTGGTCGTCACCAACCAGGCCGGAGTGGCGAAGGGGTACTTCACCCCCGCCGCCGTCGAGACGGTCCACGAGTTCCTCGCTGAGCAGCTCGCCGGGTACGGCGCGCGGATCGACGGCTTCTACTTCTGCCCGCACCACCCCGAGGGCGAGGTGGCGGCGTACCGCGTCCGCTGCGCGTGCCGCAAGCCCGCGCCGGGGATGATCCGCGCCGCCGCCGCCGACCTCGGGCTCGATCCGGCGCGGTCGTGGATGGTCGGCGACCGCGCGACCGACCTGGAGGCCGGCGCCGCCGCCGGGTGCCGCACCGTGCTGGTGCGCACCGGGTACGGGGCCGGCGTGGACGCGACCGCGCTCGACCGTGTCCGGCTGAACCTCGAACTCGTCGCCGCCGACCTCGCCGACGCGGTGGCGAAGCTCGGCCTCGCGGGATTAGTGCGCCGCGCGGCTTGAATTCCGAACAGAATGGCCACAAAAAGGCACGAAAAGACACAAAAGTAAGACACGCCCGGTCTTCTCTTTTCGTGCTTTTTCGTGCCTTTTTGTGGCCATCTTCCGTGCTTCTGGAGTGCCCGGCGTGGAACGGACGGACGTGCTCGTGGTCGGCGGCGGGATCGTCGGGCTGGCGACCGGGATGGCGCTGGCCGAGGGGGCGCGGCTGGCGGTCACCGTGGTCGAGACTGAAGCCGAGGTGGCGCGGCACCAGACCGGGCACAACAGCGGCGTCATCCACAGCGGGCTCTACTACAAGCCCGGGTCAGCGAAGGCTCGTAACTGCGCCGACGGCCGCGAGCGGATGTACCGCTTCTGCGCCGACAACGGCATCCCCCACGACCGCTGCGGCAAGCTGGTGGTGGCGACGAGCGCGGCCGAACTGCCGGCGCTCGCGGAACTGGAACGCCGCGGCACCGCGAACGGGCTACAAGGGCTGAAGCGGCTGACGGTCGAGGAGATGCGCGCGGTCGAGCCGCACGTCGCCGGGGTCGCCGGGCTGCGCGTCACCGAGACCGGCATCGTCAACTACACCGCCGTGTCGAAGGTGTATGCCGCGAAGATCGCCGCCGCCGGCGGCGCCGTCCGCACCGGCACGAAGTTCCTCGGCTGCAAGCGAGACCCGGACGGGCTCCGGGTCGAGACGACCGCCGGGCTCGTCTCCGCGAAGCTGCTGGTGAACTGCGGCGGGCTGCACTCCGACCGCGTGGCGAAGGCGTGCGGCGTGGACCCGGGCGTGCGGATCATCCCGTTCCGCGGCGAGTACTACGAGCTGAAGCCGCGCGCCGCCGGGCTGTGCAAGCACCTCATCTACCCGGTCCCCGACCCGCGGCT
>JAFKFQ010000168.1 GCA_017308215.1 bacterium
GGAAGGAACCGCATGTTCACGCGCCTCTCCGCCGCCACCGCCGTCGCCCTCCTGATCGCCGGCTCGGCCGGCGCCGACGACCCGGCGCCGCTCCAGAAGGGCGACCGCATCGTCTTCCTCGGCGACTCGATCACCCAGGCCGGCGTCGGCCCGAAGGGCTACGTCACCATGATCAAGACGGCGCTCGCCGAGAAGCACAAGGATTTGGAGATCGAGGTCATCGGCGCCGGCATCAGCGGCAACAAGGTGCCCGACTTGCAAAAGCGGCTCGAAAGGGACGTGCTCAGCAAGAAGCCGACGGTGGTGGTCGTGTACATCGGCATCAACGACGTGTGGCACGGTGAGAACGACCCGAAGCGCGGCACGTCGAAAGAGAACTTCGACGCCGGCCTGCGCGACGTGGTCGGGCGGATCAAGGGCGCCGGCGCCCGCGTCGTGCTCTGCACGCCGACGGTGATCGGCGAGAAGAAGGGCGGGGCGAACAAGCTCGACGCCCAGCTCGACGAATACGCCGGGATCAGCCGCAAGGTCGCCGCCGACACTGGCGCACGGCCGTGCGATCTGCGGAAGGCGTTCGTCGACCACCTGGCGAAGAGCAACTCGGACGACAAGGAGAAGGGTGTGCTGACGACCGACCGCGTTCACCTGAACGAGGCCGGCAACAAGCTCGTCGCCGAGACGATCCTGGGCGTGCTGACCCGCTGAGCGCGGATTACCGGTCCGATGGTGGTTCGGGCGGCCGGTTGGGCCGGGGCGCCAGCCCCGGAGGAACTCAGCGCACCACAACCCCGCCGGGCTGGCGCCCCGGCCTAACAACCCCAACAACCGGCCGATCAGGAAAGGCCGATCGGGGTCAGCCCGGTCGGCTTCGTGAGCGGCACCTGGGCCGACTCGGGCACGGGCTTGAGGTAACTCGTCCCCACGTCCACCTGCTCCATCGTCGCCGCCTTGCACAAGCCGACGAGGTCGCCCCGGTCGACCGGGGCGTGCAACTCGCACACCCCGAAGAACTGGTCCTGCAGGAACCGCAACACCTGCGACACGAGCAGCTTCGCCATCCCCTGCCGGCGCAGGTCCGGGCGGACCTGGATGTCCAGAATCCCGGCCGACGGCGTGCCCCAGCGCCACCCGTAGCCTTCGAGCTCCCACACCACGGCCCGCGCCGCCGGGAAGTTGTTCGCCAGCTTGTCCACCAGCCGGAATTCGACCGGCTCGAGCGTCCCCCACACCGCGTCGTGCCACCAGCTTTGTACCGCGGCGGCGCGGAGCACCTGCGTCTCGTAGCGGCGGCGGAGCATCCCGAACCGGTTGTCGGCGAGCGCGAGCGGCTGGTCGAGCTTCTTCTGGAACACGAGCGTCTGCCCAGCCGGCTCGTACCCGAGGGCGCGGAAGAACGGGTCGGCGTCCGGGTCGGACGCGAGGAACCCGGGGGCGCTCGTGCCGCCGTACAGGCCGAAGCCGAACGGGCACTGCGGCCACACCGGTCCGGCCCGGAGCGTGCGGGCGCCTTTTCGGATCAGGTACTGCTCGCACGCCCCGACGAGCCCGCGGCCGACGCCCTTGCGGCGCACCGACGGCCGCACCGCGACCGAGCAGATCACGCCCTCGGCGAAGTTCAAGGCGTCGAGCTCGGCCGCCGGCGCGAACCCGGCGAGCGCGTACCCCTCGACGCGCCCGGTCGCCTCGTCCACGGCGACGACGAGCCCGTCCGGGTCGAAGTACGGCTTGCTGAAGACCCAGCGTTCGAGGAGTGCGGGGGTGCGGAGGGGGTACGCACCGCGGGCCGTGTGGGCTTCGTTCCACACGTCGGCGAGGGCCGGCGGGTCGGTGTTGCGGAAGCGGCGGTAGGTCGTCACGGCCGGCTCATAGGGTCCGCCGCCGGGCGGGGGGGACGCATGGCCCGCCGCGGCCGGGGAGAGGGGCGGCAGGGCCGATCCGATCACTCTATCGCCACCCGCCCCCACCCGCAAGTTACCCGTTAGACGCCCCGGGCGGCGGGATCCCAGATGAACTTGTGCATCTGGAGTTGCAGGCGCACGTTCCCGAGCTTCGCGGCCACGAGCCACTCCGCCAGGTCGGCGAGGCCCACGGCGCCGAACACGGCCGACACGAGGCACACGAACCGGCGGTCGAGCGCGTGCTCACGGATCGTGCGCTCGGCCCACTCCCAGTCGCGGCGACTGGCCACCACGAACTTGATCTCGTCCGTCGCCTTCAGCACGTCGAGGTTCGCCCAGCGGTTACGGTGGCTCTCGCCACTGTCCGGGCACTTCAGGTCCATGATGACATGGACGCGCCGGTCCACAGGGCCGATGTCGTGCGCGCCGCTCGTTTCCAGCAGCAGCGTCTTCCCCGCATCGCACAGCTCGGTCATCAGCGGGAACACGTCGGGCTGAAGCAGCGGCTCGCCGCCGGTGACCTCGACGAGCGGGCAGTCGAACGCCAGCACCCGCGCCAGCACCTCTGCCCGCGGCAGCCGCTCGCCCTGCGTGAAGGCGTGTGGGGTGTCACACCACTTGCAGCGAAGGTCACACGTCGTGGTGCGGACGAAGACGCACGGCAGGCCGGCGAACGTCGATTCGCCCTGGACGCTGTGGTAGATTTCGTGGACGAGTAGGTGGCCCGGCTCCAGCCCGCGGAGTGGCGTGAGACGCGGGCGAGCCTCGGGCGGCACGGACGGGGGCGCGAGCGGCAGCGAAGCAGTCATACCCGTCATTTTAGCAGAGGCGGCTATTCCCGCGCCCCCGCCAGCCACACCGCCGCCTCACCGGGGATCAGCCACCCGTCGTCGGTGTCGACCGGGGCCGTGCCGTGGCCGCCGTAGACCGGGGTTTCACTCGACCAGAGCGCGTCCCAGCGCACCGCGCCGTCGGGCGGGGCGAGGAGCGGTTCCGGGATCGGGTCGAGCTTCAGGTCGCGGCCGAGGTTCACCACGAGCAGCCGGTCGTCCGTGCCGTTCACGAAGTAGCGCAGCACGAACGCCGTCGGGCTGACGACAGCCCCGTCGAGCCGCACGCCGGGCCGGAACGCCGGATCGGCCCGGCGGACTGCGAGCAGGTCGGTGTGGAGTGTGAGCCATTCGCCACGGGCCGCGCGTTCGGTCCAGTCGAGCTTGGAGTGGGCGAAGGTGTCTGGCGCGGCGGGGTCGGCGACCTGTGCCAGCACCTCCGGCGCGGACTGGCTGCGGAACCGCTTGAGCTCCGACCGCCGGCCCTCGTGGACGAGGCGGGCGAGATCGGGCTCGTGTGCGGCGAAGTAGAGGAACGGCCGCGTGCTCGCCCACTCCTGCCCCTGGAACAGCATCGGCGTGCCCGGCCCGAGCAGCAGGTACGCTGTAAGTGCCCGCAACTTCCCAGGGCTCGTGAGCTGATTGACGCGGAGCCCGCGGCCGCTGTTGGCGACCTGGTCGTGGTTCTCCAGGAACGTCACGAACCGGTGCGGCGGCAGGTCGAACGCGGCACAGCCGCGGCGGCGGTTGTGCCAGCGGTAGTGCTGCCCCTGATAGAGGAACCCGTACTTCGCTGCGCTCACCAACTCCTGCGGATTGCCCAGGTAGTCGGTGAAGTAGCCCTCGTTACGGGCGGAGAGGGCGACGCGGCAGGCGTGGTGCAGGTCGTCGTTCCACAACGCGTTCACCCCACTCCCGCCGGCCTCGACCGGCCGCGCCAGCCGCGCGTCCTGCGGTTCGTTCTCGGCGACGACGTAGATCAACTTCCCCTTCCCCGCCTCCCGAGCCCGGCGAGCGATGGCCGTAACGACATACTCCTTCGAGTCGTCGAAGACGGCGTGCGTGGCGTCGAGGCGGAGGCCGTCGAGGTGGTACTCGTCGATCCAGTACCCGGCGTTGGCGACGAAGAACTCGCGCACCGGCCCGCTGTCCGGGCCGTCGAAGTTGAACGGCTCGCCCCAGTCGGTCTTGTGCCGGTCGCTGAAGAACGCCGGCGCGTACTCGCGGGCGTAGTTCCCGCTCGGGCCGAAGTGGTTGTAGACCACGTCGAGGATCACCCCGAGCCCGGCGGCGTGGGCGCGGTCCACGAAGCGGCGGAAGTCGTCCGGCATGCCGTAGAGGCGTGTCGGTGCGAAGATCTGCACGCCGTCGTAGCCCCAGCCGAACTCGCCGGGGAACTCGGCGACTGGCATCACCTCAACCGCGGTGATGCCGAGCGCGACGAGGTCCGGCAGGCGCTCGGCGGCGGCGGCCCAGGTGCCCTCGGGCGTGAACGTGCCGGCGTGCAGCTCGTAGAAGACTTGCCCGGTCTCGGCGATTCCCGCCCAGCCGTGATCGGTCCAGCGGAACGCGCCGGGGTCGATGACCTGCGACGGGCCGTGCGGCCCCTCGGGCTGGAAGCGCGAGGCGAGGTCCGGGTGCGTGCTCGCATGCCCGTCGAGGCGGAACTTGTAGCGCGCGCCGGCGGCGACACCGGGGACGAGCGCCGAGAAGTACCCGCCGGCCTCGGGTTCGAGCGCCGCGGTCGGGCCGTTCTCGACGAGGACTTCGACCGTCGTGCGGATCGGCGCCCAGACGCGGAAGTGGACGCCGCCGGGGACGACTTCGGCACCGACGGGGAAGCGGCGGGTGGGCATGGTCACGGGTTCGGGGTGAGGAACAACACGGCGACCGGGAACAATCCCAGCACGTCCGCCACGGGGAGCCGCAGGTCGGCGTCGTGGGCGGCGCCGGTGAACACGTCGGCCCAACGGCCGGCGGGGAGGTCGTAGAGCGACACCACGGTGTCACCCCATCCACCCGCACCGGTCACGGCCGCCGCGAGCCGCGGCACCACGACCACGGCCGCGGCGGCGCCGCACCGGCGGGCGAAGGCGAACACGTGGTCGGCCTTCGCCCCCTGGACGGACAGCGGCATGTACTCACCGTGGGCGAACAGGGCCGTGTGGTCGCGCCGGGCGCGGAGGAGCCGCGCGACCGTGAACAGCTTCACCCGCGGGTCGGACAGGTCCGCCGCCAGCGCCACCGGGTCGGCGGAATCTACTTCCTTGAGCCACGCCTGCCGCGCGGCGTAGTCCACCGCGCGACGGTTGTCCGGGTCTACGAGGCTGAAGTCCCAGCACTCGGTCCCCTGGTACGTGTCCGGCACGCCGGGGGCGGTGCAGCGGATCACCGTCTGCGCCAGCCCGGTCACGCGGCCGAGCTGCCCGACCCGCGTTGCGAACGCGGCCAGGTCGGCCAGGAATTCACCGGCCTCCGCGGGGTCCAGGACGCGGTCCAGGAATCGTTCGACCGCCGCCTCGTAGTCGGGGTCCGGGTTGATCCAGGAGCTGTGGACCTTCGCCTCGCACAGCGCCTTCTTCGTGAACGCCCCCACGCGCTCCTTGAACGCCTCGTCCGGCCCGCCGTCCCACACGGCGACGAGCGTCTGGTAGATCAGGTACTCCTCGTTGCGGTCCGGGGCGTGGCCGTCGTCCCACTCCTCGCGGTGGCGGGCGTTCAGGTGCGCCCACCGGGCCACGCGGTCGGCCCACTCGCCGGGCAACTCGCTCAGCGCGTTCAGCCGCGCCCGCGCGTCCTCGCTCCGCTTCGTGTCGTGCGTCGAGAGCGGCGACAGGCTGCCCGGCGAGTCTTCCTGGCGGTCGAGGAAGAAGGCGTGGGCCCGCTCCGGCGGCCAGCCGAAGTGCCCGGGCTCGCCGCCGACCTCGTTCAGCGACACGAGGCGGTTGAAGACGTAGAACGCCGTGTCCTCGACCCCCTTCGCCGTGACCGGCGCGGTGAGCTGCTGGAACTTCCCGGCGAACCGGCGCTGCAGCGCCCGGTACTCGTCCGACGCCGGGCCGCTCGGCGGGTCTTTGAGCAGGAGCGTGTCGCGGATGAAGTCGAACAGCGGCCGCCCGAGCATGGCGTTCTGCCGCCGGGCCTTCGACACCGCCCGGCCGATCAGCCCCTTGTCGATGTCGCGGACCACGCCGTTGACGTACGACCGGTAGACCGGGAAGCTGGCGATCACCTCGCGCAGCCCGCGGCGGATGCCGTTCAGGGTGAAGTCGCGGCTGCGGCGGTCGAGCCGGGCGAGGCGGTCGAGCTGGTGCGACAGCGCGGTCAACTCGCTCGACAGCGACGACGACAGGATCTGGTCCTTCTTCTCATAGGCGAGCGTCGGGAACGGGTCGGTCTGGCCGGTGAACTCGCGGTAGAAGCGCGTGAGGCCCGGCTCACCGGCCGGGTCCACGAACAGGTTGTTCACGGCCGTGATGAACTCGTAGCCGGTCGTGCCGTCACACGCCCACTCGGCCGGCAGCTCCTCCGCGTCGGCGAGGATCTTCTCGACCACGACGTACAGCGGGCGCGCCTTCGCCGCCGGTTCCGTGAGCCGCTCCAGCAGCGCGGCCTCGTCGCGGTCGGGGTCGATCCCCGGGAACTCGTCCGGCGCGGCCGCCGCCAGCCGCCTCGCCACGGCGAGGACGTAGTGCGCCTGGAGGCGGTCGAGGTAACTCTTCGGGTCGAACAGGCCGTCCGGGTGGTCGATGCGGAGGCCGTCGGCGACCCCCTCCGCGAGCCAGCCGAGGATCAGGCGGTGGACGGCGCGGAACACGTCCTCGCGCTCGGTGCCGACGGCGGCGAGCTCGTTCACGTCGAAGAAGCGGCGGTAGTTGATCTCGTCCGACGCGACCCGCCAGAAGCACGGCCGGTACGCCTGCGCCTCGAGCCAGTCGTCGAGCGCCGCGAAACTCGCCGGGTCGCCGGGAGTGCCGCTGACCTTCCCGACCGCGGCCGCGATCGCCGACGCCGCCGCCGGGAAGCGCTCCGCCAGCTCGCCGAGCCGCCGCTTGACCGCGGCCGTCTCGACGCGGCCCATCGCCACGCGTGTCGGGTCGGGTTCGCCGCGCGGCGGCAGGTGCTCGACCGCGTTCAGGATGCTCGTCAGCTCGATCGCGTCCGGGTGCTCGACGCCGAGCCGCACGGCCAGGTCCGCCGCCGCGGGGCCGAGGACGCGGCCGTAGGTCCGCGGGTCGACCGGCAGGCGCGTGTCGTAGTACCAGACCGAGAACGCACCGCCCTCGAACGCCACGCGGAACTGCCCGCCCTCCAGCACCGCCCCGTACTGGTCGCCGAGGACGGGCAGGAGCAGCCGGCCGTTCATCCCCGGCCGCGGCGAGTCGTGCCAGGCGATGTCGAAGTAGTCGGCGTACGGCGACGACGGGCCGTGCTCCAGCACGTCCGCCCACCACGGGTTGTCGGCCCCGATGCACATGTGGTTCGGGACCGTGTCGAGGACCAGCCCCATACCGCGGGCGCGGAGCGCCGCCGCGAGGGCGCGCAGGTCGTCCTCGGTGCCGAGGTCGGGGTTGAGCCTCCCGGGATCGACCACGTCGTACCCGTGCGGGCTGCCGGGGCGGGCCTTCAGGACCGGCGAGGCGTAGACGTGGGTGACGCCGAGCGCGTCGAGGTACGGCACGAGCGCCAGCGCGTCGCGGAGGGTGAACTCCCTGCGGAACTGGAACCGGTAGGTCGCGCCCGGGACGCGGCGGCGGGCGGCCGCCTCCGCGAGGGCCGCGGACGCGAGCTTGTCGAGGGCGGCGGGGTCGGCGGTCACGGCGTCACCCCCGTGCCCGGAACACGGCGACCGACCGGTCGGTCAGCGGATACAGTTTGCGGCCGTCGAGCCGGTCGGCCTTCTTGGCGTCATCGGCGGTGTCGAACTCCAGGCTCCAGCGGTGGCCGGGGTTCGTCGCCGGGAGCTTGAAGTCCACCCGCGCCGGCGTCGGGTTGAGGAGGATCAGCAGCGTGTCGCCGCGGATCGGCTCGCCGCACTCGTCCCTCTCCGGGATCAGGTCGCCGGCCAGGCGGCAGCCGAGGCACGCGGCCGGCCGGTCCCAGTCGCCGTCGGCCAGCTCGCGGCCGTCCGGCGCGAACCAGCTGACGTCCGCGACGCCCTGGCCGCGGATCGGGCGTCCCTGGAAGAACGTCCGCCGCTTCAGCACGGGCTCGGACTTCCACAGCGCCGTCACCTTCCACACGAAGGCCAGGAACGCCTCCTTCTCCGGCGTCGGCGCCCAGTCGATCCACGTCAGGTCGTCGTCGTGGCAGTACGTGTTGTTGTTGCCGCCCTGGGTGTGAAGAACCTCGTCGCCCGCGAGCATCATCGGCACGCCCTGCGAAAGCATGAGCGTGGCGAACAGGTTCCGCACCTGGCGGCGCCGCAGCGCCCGGACCCCGGGTGCGTCGGTCGGCCCCTCGGCGCCGCAGTTCCACGAGTGGTTGTCGTTCGACCCGTCGCGGTTCTCCTCCTTGTTCGCCTCGTTGTGCTTCTCGTTGTAACTCACGAGGTCGCGGAGCGTGAACCCGTCGTGGCAGGTGACGAAGTTGACGCTCGCGTACGGGCGGCGGCCGGTCTGCTGGTACAGGTCGCCGGACCCGGTGAGGCGGTGGGCGAGCTTGCCGGCCTGGACCTCGTGGCCCGCCCACAGTTTGCGGACGGCGTCGCGGTACTCGCCGTTCCACTCGGCCCAGCCGATCGGGAAATTGCCGACCATGTACCCGCCCGGCCCCACGTCCCACGGCTCGGCGATCAACTTCACCCGGCACAAGACCGGGTCCTGGTGGATCACGTCGAAGAACGTGCTGAGCTTGTCCACCTCGAACAGCTCGCGGGCGAGCGCCGTGGCGAGGTCGAACCGGAACCCGTCGACGTGCATCTCCAGCACCCAGTAGCGGAGGCTGTCCATGATGAGCTGGAGGACGCGCGGGTGGCGCAGGCTCGGGGTGTTCCCGCAGCCGGTGAAGTCCATGTAGTAGCGCCGGTCCTCCGGCGAGAGGTGGTAGTAGCTGGCGTTGTCCACGCCGCGGAACGACAGCGTCGGGCCGTTCTGGTTCCCCTCCGCCGTGTGGTTGTAGACCACGTCGAGGATCACCTCGATCCCGGCGTTGTGGAGCGCCCGCACCATCGACTTGAACTCGCGCGCCGCGGCCGCCGGGGCGCGCGGGTCGGTCGAGAGCCGCGGGTCGGGGGCGAAGAAGCCGAGCGTGTTGTAGCCCCAGTAGTTCGTCAGCCCCTTCTCCGTCAGGTAGTGGTCGTCGAGCCGGTAGTGGACGGGCAGCAGCTCGACCGCGGTGACGTTCAGGCTCCGGAGGTGGCGGAGGGCGGCGTCGCTGCCGACGCCGGCGTAGGTGCCGCGGAGGTGGTCGGGAACGCCGGGGAGCTTCTTCGTGAAGCCCTTGACGTGGAGTTCGTAGACGAACGTCTCGTGCCAGGGCACGCCCGGCGGGCGGTCGTTGCCCCAGGTGAACGCCGGGTCGACCACCGCCGCGAGCGGGGCGAGCGGGGCGCTGTCGCGCGCGTCGAAGCTCAGGTCGCCGTCGGTGTGACCGATGGTGTAGCCGAACAGCGCGTGGTCCCACGTCGCCTCGCGGCCGACCGCCTTGGCGTAGGGGTCGAACAGCACCTTGTTGCGGTTGAACCGGTGCCCCTCTTTCGGGTCGAACGGGCCGTCCACCCGGTAGCCGTAGCGCTGCCCCGGTAGCGCGTCCGGGAGGTAGGCGTGGAAGACGAGGTCGGTGCGCTCCTTGAGTGGGACGACGTGCGCCGGGGCGGTAGCGTCGCGGCGGTCGAACAGGAGGAGTTCGGCGGCAGTCGCGTTCTCGCTGAACAGGGCGAAGTTCACGCCCATCCCGTCCCAGGTGGCCCCGAGCGGGTAGGGGCGTCCGGGCCACACACGCATGCCGACCTCAGAAGCGGGTTCACGAAAACGGCACGGCCTCCCACCCCGATTGATGCGGGGGCTTTCGGGGCGAGAGAGCCGTGCCGGTCAGATTGTGTGCGAACGACGTGCCGGAACGCCAACACCCACCCGACTAGGGTGGGCGTCTCTGCGAGAGTGATCACTTTCTGACGTCAGCGGGTTGGGACCGGTAGCGGCGTCAATGCCGGACCAGGAGCCGGGGCAGCCGCACACCCCGCCGTGCCACACCCATTGCCCCACCAACACGCGACCTGCGGGCCGGCGCACGGGCCACCCTTCACACACCGCTGCGGGATGAGGCCTTCCAGCAACCCCTTCCCGGGAACGTAGATGCGGTCGCCCGGCTGGAGTTGATAATTCGTCGTCGTGTCGCCGAGCTGCACGATATTCGTGTAGCACACGGGGAAGACCACGCGACATCCGTCCGGCAGCGTCGGCCGGCTAAGAACCACGTTCTGCTCGCTCGCGTGCCGGGTGATGCCGCCGGCGGTGATGATCCCGTCCAACACCGTCTCGCGGCCTGTGATCGGGAACGCCCCCGGGGCGTTCACTTCGCCGAGCACGTAGTACACCTTGCTATTTCGCCCGATCAGCCGCACGGTCACGGCGATCGGTTCCTTCGCCTTCTCCCGGGCGTTGACGATCTCCTTCACCTCCGCCTCGATCTGCGCGAGAATCTTCCCGGCCACGACCGGGCGGCCGTACACGCCGAGGTCGATGGTACCGTCGGCGAAGACGGTCTGGTCGGGCGGGAGGCGGAGCGGCGCGTCGAGGTCGGCGGGCTGGACGAGGAGCACGTCGCCGGGCTCGACGACGTAGGCGGGGTGGAGTTCCTTCGCCAGCTCGCGCGGCACCGCCGGCGGCATCGGCGCGCTGGTGCGAATGTCCTTCGTGACCGGCAGGAGCTGGTTCGCCGGCGGCGACAGGCCGAGCGACTCGCAGCCGACGGCCGCGACCGCCAGTGCCCACACCAAGCCGGCGGCGGCGGTGCGCATGGTTCCGATCCTTGTGGGCGAGGGAAGGATGCGGAACCTATCGGGTCTGCGAAGTCTGCGGCTTGAGCGGTGGGCGCCGATTAGCCGGTTACCCCGACAACCCGGCTGCCGTCGCGGGCCGAGCGGAGGCAGGCGTCCAGCACGAGTTGCGTCTTGAGGGCGATGTCGGCCCAGCTGTGGTCCGGCTTCCCGCCCAGAACCAGTTCGCCGAAGCGGCGGGCCATGTTCGTCTCCTGCGCGTCCTCGCGGCCGTCGCTCGCCTCGTGCGCGGCGATCCGAGTCGGGTGCGGTTCCATCTGGAACGAGCAGCCCTTCACCCGGAACACCGGCTTCTGCACCGTGAACGCCGCCTCCGAGCCGTGGTACGGCAGCACGAAGTCCTCGACCGTCACCGAGCCCTTGTCGCCGCTGACGTGCGCCCACTGCTGGAGTTCGGTGCGGAACGAGCAGTAGAACGAGCCGCTGACGCCGCCGGGGAAGAACAGCTCGCCGGCGAACTCCAACGGCACCGGGCGGCCGTCGGTGGCGTACTCGTTCAGCACGCGCCCCGTGACGCGATCGGGTAGTGCGAACTTCATTACCCACAGCGCGAAGCGGATGTTGTACCACCCCAGGTCGCCGAGCGCCCCGAGCGGCTCCAGCGCCCCGCTGACGCGGATGTTCCCGCCCAGGAAGTCGGCGCCGGCGGCGAAGCTGAACTGGCTTGTGACGCGCCGCAGTTCGCCGACCGAGTTGCCGTCGTCGAGTACCTTCCGCAAGAGTGGCAGGCGGGCGCTGTGCATGAACATGACGCCGTCCATGAACTGCACGCCGGCCGCCTTGCAGGCGTCGGTCATGGCGCGCACTTCCGTGGCATCGGTGCCACACGGCTTTTC
Organism: bacterium; assembly: GCA_017308215.1. Taxonomy (GTDB): domain Bacteria; phylum Planctomycetota; class Planctomycetia; order Gemmatales; family Gemmataceae; genus Urbifossiella. The sequence continues at coordinate 11,564 of JAFKFQ010000168.1, forward strand.
ACAGAGGACGTGCTTCCCCGCCGCCGCCGCCTTCAGCACCCACTCCTTGCGGATGCCCGTCGGGAGCGGGATGTAGACCGCGTCCACGTCCTCGCGCGCCAGCAGTTCGTCGTAGCCGACCGCGGCCGGCGCCTCGGTGAACGGCACCTCCGCCTGGCACTCGGCGATGAACGCCTTAGCCCGGTCCGGCGTGCGGCTGGCGACGGCGGCAACGACCCCGTTCCCGCTGAGGCGGATGCCTTTCCAGTTCTTGCGAGCGATGTTGGCGGTGCCGAGGATTCCCCAGCGGCAGACAGGCGGCATGTCGAGGCTCCAGGTGAGACGACGGTCCGTGTCTGGTATAGGACCACCGAACCGACCCCGGCTCACTCACCTTCCACTGCCCGCACTCACACATCTCTTATTGGTTCTGGGCGACAGGCACCCGGTCCCGAAAGCAATGAGTCAGAATCGGTCGCCAGAAATTTTATCAGACCAATCCTGGTCACTCTTGCGCGGTGAATCGCAAGGAAATGGGCGACTCTATCTGTACTTGCGACAATGGCGCGGCACTTAGTTCCCGGTCCCACCGTATGCCCCGACCGGGCGGCCGGCGGGTGCGGGCGGGGTCGTCGTGGTTCCCGTACCGACCGGCGGACTCTCCAGCGGCGGTTGGGTCGTGGTACCGGAGTTGGCGCGCACAGGCGCGTCGTCGCGGCACCAGTCGCACGTCTTGCAGCAACCCGTCCCCATACCCGCCAGCAACGCCGCTGCGACGATCGCTCGCATGTCCGCCCCCCTGAATAGTGTTTCCCCAGCGGGGGGCATACCGCGACGCGAACGAGCGGTCAACCCGGGCGGCTACACTACCGGGATGAGCCTCGTCAACGTCCGCGTCGTGCTCGTCCGCACGCACTACGCCGGGAACCTCGGGTCGGTCGCGCGGGTGATGCGCAACTTCGGCCTCACCGACCTCGTTCTCGTCGCCCCTTACGCCACGCCGAACGATCTGGAGGCGCGCCGCCTCGCCACGCACGGGCTTCCGGTCCTCGACGCAGCCCGTACCGTGCCCGATCTCGGCGCCGCGCTCGCCGACTGCACGCTCACGCTCGCCACGTCGTCGCTCACCGCCGGCGTCGCGCGCCGCGGGATGATCGGCACGCCCGCCGAACTGATGCCGCAGCTCCTCGCGGCGGCCGCCGACGGGCCGGTCGGGTTGGTCTTCGGACCGGAGCCACACGGGCTGTCGAACGAGGAGATCGGCCGCTGCCACGGGCTCCTCCACGTCCCCGTGGACCCCGCGTTCCCGTCGCTGAACCTGGCGCAGGCGGTGACGATCTGCTGCTACGAATTGTGGAAGGCACGGTCGGCGGCAATCACGGCGGCGAACCCGGCGGACACGCACGCGGCGAAGGTGGCGACGCACGCCGAGCAGGAGCGGATGTTCGAGCACCTGCGCGAGGCGTTCGCGGCGGTCGGCTACCTCTTCGGCGGCCGAGCCGACGCGCTGATGCACGCGGTCCGGCAGTTCCTGGGCCGGGCGAACCCGACCCCGCAGGAGGTGAAGCTGATGCACGGCCTCGCGCGGCAGTTGCTGCACGTCGCTGGAAAGAACCCGCACCGCGGCGAGCCGGGCGGGTGAGGGTCACTTCTTCCCGTTCGGGTAGATGGCACCGATCACGCCCCTAAACTCCTCGATGTCGAGCATCTTGTCGCTGTTCGCGTCGAGGCTCTTGAACACGAAGGGCAGTTCCAACGGCTCGGCGTCCTTCTTCCGCCGCGGGGCGGGCTCAACGGTCAGGATCTTCGAGAACTCACCCAGATCGAGCAGCGCGTCCTTATTCAGATCGAGCTTCTTGAACAGCGTGTCGGTGTTCAGCGGCTCGAACTTTGCCTTCGCCTTTGCCGTCGCCTTGGTGGTTGCTTTCGCGGTCGCCTTCGCCTTCACCTTGTTCTGGGCATCGGCCGGGTCGGACCCGACCAGCAACACGAGGGCGAGGGTGCCGCCGCCGACCGCGATCATCCGCGCGAGCATGGCTGGTTCTCCGGGGCCGTGCGGCCCTGGTCGTGAGACATGGCATCCGTTGGAACACTGACCAGACGCGGGAGTTCCGCATCCCGGTGGGATTTCATGAAACCCGCGGGTCGCCGTGGCGGGTAGTCCCGGGTGCGTCACCGCTCCCCCGGGATCGCACCATGACCCGCCCGGCCGCACTCCTCGTTCTACTCGCGGTCGCGCCGGCCGCCCGCGCCGCCGACCCGGCGCCGGACCCACTCCGCTTCGTGCCGGCGAAGGCGCAATTCTTCGTGAAGGTCGAGCGGCCGCGAGCGCTGGCCGAGGCGATCACCGGCCTCGATGCCGTGAAGGCCGCGCCGACACTCGGGCCGGTCCGCGACGTTCTCGATACCCCGGCCGTCCGCCGCGGGCTCCAACTGCTCGGCTACGTCGAGCGCGAGCTCGGCGCAAAGTGGCCGCAGCTCCTCGACCAGCTCGCCGGCGGCGGGGCGGTCGTTGCCGGCACGCTCGGCGAGGGCGAGCAGCCCGTGCTGCTCGTCGTCCAGGGGACAAGCGAGCCGGCAGTGAGGAAGGCGTTCGACCTACTGGTGCGGGCGATCGACGACGAGTTGACGCGCCAGGGGGGCACGGAACGGGTCGTCCGCGGCACGCAGG
>JAFKFQ010000169.1 GCA_017308215.1 bacterium
CCAAGCAGAAGGCCCGGCTCGGCATCCCGCTCATCCGGTTATCCCGTCCATTCGGCTTTGCTGGCTCGACCCGCAGGTTCACGCCGGCACCCGGCATCGACCGGTCGACGGACCACTACAAGCCCCGAGCCGACCGTTCGACTCGCAACGTCCCGTCGTGCAGCGCCGACGCAACGAGCACGGCGTCTGCCCCCGCTTCCCCCAACCGATCCACGTCGGCCCACGTCCGCACCCCGCCGCCCGCCGTGATGCCGACGTTCGGGAGCGCACGCCGGCACGCGGAAATCAAGTGCTCGGTCCCCGTTCCCGCCCCGGTGCCGACGTGCGCGAGGTCGAGCAGAATCACCGACTCGATACCCATCCCGACAGCTACTCGGACGATGTCCACGACGGCGTCCGGCCCGGTGACACCCCAACTCAGCCAGTCGCCGATGATACGACCGTTGAACAGGTCGATCGAGAGGGCGAAGTCCACATCCGGCACGTCGCGGAGGATGTGGCGGATGAGACCCGGGGATGTGGTTTCGGTGCCGAGCACGAGTTCGGTGGCGCCGGCATCGACGTACTTCCGCGCCGCATCGGGCGTGCGGAACCCGCCGTCGCAGCGGATCATTGCGTCCGCGGCGTGAATCGCCTGCACACTTGCCAAGTCCGGGGCACCGTCAATGATCGCGTCCAGGTCCGCCACGTAAACCCACGCGGCACAAGTTGCCCCGACCAGCGCCTTCGCCACCTCCCCCGGCTCCGTCGAGTCCGTCAGTACGCTGCGCACCGGGCGGTACTCGCTGCGCCGACCGCCGACGGCACGGACGACCTGACCCCCCATCACGTCGAGCACCGGGATGATTTGTGGCTTGATCGGCGGACGAGCGTTCGCCGACGGAAACCCGGAAGCGGGGTTGGACGTTCCCATATGTGGCGAATATCGTAGTGGGTTCCCGCCCCAGAAACCGTGTTGGGGGCGTTTTCGGGTCCGCTCGGAGGATGTGCCTCGTCATGCAACACTTGTGCGTGATGGTCGCCGTGTCCTCGAAGGAGGCGTCGTGGCTCTAGTCGATGTCAAGCAGCTGCTCGAAGCGGGCGTCCACTACGGGCACCGGGCCAGCCGGTGGAACCCGAAGATGAGGCCGTACATTTACGGCAAGCGGAACCTGATTCACATTGTTGACCTGCGCGAGACCGTGCGCGGGCTGCTCCGGGCGTACCGCTACCTGTCGCAGGTGGTGTCCCGCGGCGGGCTGGTCATGTTCGTCGGCACCAAGCGGCAGGCGAAGGAAGTCGTCGAGCGCGAGGCCATGCGCTCCGGCATGCCGTTCGTCTCCGAGCGCTGGCTGGGCGGCACGCTCACCAACTACCGCACCATCCGCAACCGGCTCAAGCGGCTTCAAGAACTCGAAGCCATGTGGCTGCCGGCGGGCGAGAACCCGAACCGGGTGGACCTGAACGCGTACATGGCCGGGATGATGACCGAGGCCGGCAAGCTCGACCCGGCCAAGGCGCCCGACACGTCCGACATCCGGACGCACTCGAAGAAGATGATCTCGTCGCTCAGCCGCGAGCTCCTCAAGATCCGCCGCAACCTGATGGGCATCCGGGACATGGTGAAGCTCCCGGACGCGCTCGTCATCGTCGGGCCGAACAAGGAGCACATCGCCGTCAAAGAGGCGAAGCGGATGGGCGTCACCACGATCGCCCTCATCGACACCGACAGCGACCCGGATCCGGTCGACCTGCCGATCCCGGGGAACGACGACAGCATCCGGTCGATCGAGGTGATCCTGGCGAAGCTCGCCGACGCCTGCCTGGAGGGCCGCGCCGCGCTGCCGCCGGAGCAGCAGGCGATGATCAAGCCCCGCCAGCCGCAGCAGCGCCCGCAGCCGGCGGCCCCCGCCCAGCCGGCCCCGGACGCGAGCCCGGCGCCGACGACCGTTTAAGTTGGTGCAGAGTGCAGAATGATGAATGCGGAGTATCGATCCGGTTCGCCCTGTTTCTCGCGGGCGGGCGGTCGTAATTCTTCATTCTGCACCCTGCATTCTGCGTTCTGAACTTCGGAGAGAGAGATGGCGACGGTCACCCCGCAGATGGTCAAGCAGCTCCGCGACCGCACCGACCAGCCGATGGGCCTGTGCAAGCAGGCTCTCGACCAGGCGGCGGGTGACATGGACGGCGCTATCGCCTGGCTGCAGAAGCAGAACAGCAAGATGACCGCCAAGCGCGAGGGGAACGAGGCCGCCGAGGGTCGGGTCGGCGTGTTCGTGGACAACGCCGCGAACGTCGCCGCCATCGTCGAGATGCGCTGCGAGAGCGCCCCGTCGGCCAAGAGCGACCAGTTCGTCGCCCTTGCCAATGACATCGCCAAGCACGTCGCCGCCGCTAACCCGGCCGACGTGGCTGCGACCCTCACGCAGACGATCGCCGGTGGCACCGGGACCGTCCAGGACCGGATCGACGCCGTCGTCGGCGTCATCCGCGAGAAGATGGTTCTGCACAAGATCGACCGCCTCAGCGGTAACGTGTACGGCGGGTACGTCCACCACGACGGCACCGTCGGCGTCGTGTTCGAGGCGAAGGGCGCGGCGAACGACGAACTGCTGAAGGACGTGGCCACGCACATCGCGGCCCTGAACCCGCCCTACGCGACCGTCGCCGACGTGCCCGCCGACGTGATGGCCCGCGAGAAGGAGTTCGTCGCCGCCGAGCTCGCCGCCGACCCGAAGATGGCCGGGAAGCCGGCGCAGGTTCTGGAGAAGATTGGCGCCGACAAGCTGACGAAGCGGCTCGCGGACGTCATCAACGTCCTGACCGAGCAGCAGATGGCGAACGAGGGCAAGTACCCGAAGACGACGGTCGGGGCGGCCCTCAAGAAGGCCGGGCTGGAGCCGGTCCGGTTCGTCCGCTACAAGGTCGGGGCCGTCGCCCTCTGACACTGACACACTCCGGCCCGCGGGGCTCGCCGCCCCCGGGCCGGCTTTCGATTCATCCCGAACACTCTTTCCCGAGACCCGACGATGCCACACACCGCGAGCGCGTGGAAGCGCCTCCGCAAGACCGAGAAGCGCCGGAAGCAGAACCGGATCGCGTACAAGAAGATCAAGGTAGCCCGCAAGGCCGCCGCCACCGCCCTCGCCGGCACCGACACGGCCGCGGTGGCGACCACGCTGAGCGCGACGCAGGCGGTCCTCGACCGCGCCGCGGACAAGGGCTACATCCACAAGAACAAGGCCGCCCGGCTCAAGAGCCGCCTCGCCAAGAAGGTGAAGGCTGCCGCCGCGAAGGCCGCCACGCCGGCGAAGTAACGCGACCCGTTTTTGACGGGATGAACAGGAACGACAGGACGCGATCAAAGATACTGTTCTTTGATCGCGTCCTGTCGTTCCTGTTCATCCCGTCAAAAATCAGGTGCTTGCGAAGAACTCGACCGCGTTGCGGAAGACCTGCATCCCCTCGCCCTCCGGCTTGAGGCCGAGCCGCGTCCATTGCGGGTGCTGCGTCGGGAAGATGTGGCGCTCGGGGTGCGGCATCAGCCCGAGCACTCGCCCGGTGGCGTCACAGATGCCGGCGATGTCGTCTTGCGAGCCGTTCGGGTTCTCCGGGTAGCCGTTGGCGGGGCCGGTTGCGCCGGCGTACCGCAGCACCACCTGCTCGGCCTGGTCGAGCCCGCGGACGATCCACTCCTTGCGGCCGACAAAGTTCCCCTCGCCGTGCGCGACCGGGACGTTCAACTCGGTCACGCCCTTCAGAAACACGCACTTCCCCGGCGTTGCCCGGAGTTTCACCCAGCGGTCCTCGAAGCGGCCGTTCTCGTTGAACCCGAGTGTGGCGAGTGGCCCGTCTTCGTCTGGTGGAACCAGCAACCCGGCCTTCAGGATTGCCTGGAAGCCGTTGCAGATGCCGAGGACGAGTTTCTCGTCGTCGCGGAACCGGCGGAGCGCGTCGGCGAGGAAGTGCTGGAGTTGCAGGGCGAACACCTTCCCCGCTGCGATGTCGTCGCCGTAGCTGAAGCCGCCGGGCACCGTGAGGATTTGAAAGCGACGGAGGAGACGCGGGTTTTCGCGGACCTCGTTGACGTGGAGCCGCTCGACCTTCGCCCCGGCCATCTCGAACGCCGTTGCCGCCTCCTGGTCGCAGTTCGAGCCTGGGGCGCGGAGCACGAGGGCGTGCGGAACGGCCATTGCGAAAATCCTGAGAGGACAACCGTTTGTGCTTGACCGGGCGCGCCCGGCCCTCCAAACTCGTTGTAACGTCTCGGCGCCCCCCCATCCAGTGGGCCAGGGACGAGGGCCGGTGGCCGCCGCTTCTTGAAGGCCACCAGGGGGGCAGGGGAATCCATTTCCATTTTTTTCCCCCGGCGCGTTGACGCCCCCGGGGGGTGCCCTTATCATTCCCGTGTCGCTGCTCCGGTAGCGGCAAACGCGAAACGCGAGACGTTTCACGCGGATCTTTGACAAGTGTGTGGTGGTGTGGTGTGGGTCGGGTGAGCCGCTGGGTGGCTGACCGGCCCGCACCGGATCGGAAGGTCGGATGCGACCGGTCGGTTCAGCTGGCGGCTGATGGATGCGAGACAGGGCCCACTCCGGTGGGTTTACAAACACTCTTGAAGGGTTTGATCCTGGCTCAGAACGAACGTTGGCGGCATGGATGAGGCATGCAAGTCGCGGGAATCCCAGCAATGGGGGAACCGGCGTAAGGGGCAGTAAGGCGTAGGTACCCACCCCCGGGTCCGGGATAGCCCGCCGAGAGGCGGGGTAATACCGGATGACCTCGGGAGAGCAAAGCTCCGGCGCCCGGGGCGGGGCCTACGTGATATTACCTAGTTGGCGGGGTAACGGCCCACCAAGGGGGAGATGTCTAGCGGGTGTGAGAGCACGACCCGCGCCACTCGCACTGAGACACTGGCGAGACACCTACGGGTGGCTGCAGTCGAGGATCTTCGGCAATGGGGGCAACCCTGACCGAGCGATGCCGCGTGGGCGACGAAGGCCTTCGGGTTGTAAAGCCCTGTCGAGGGGGAGAAAGGGGAAACCCGGATCCATCCCTGGAGGAAGCTCGGGCTAAGTTCGTGCCAGCAGCCGCGGTAAGACGAACCGAGCGAACGTTGTTCGGAATCACTGGGCTTAAAGGGCGCGTAGGCGGGCTGCCGCGTCCGGGGTGAAATCCTCCGGCTCAACCGGAGAACGGCCCCGGGTACGGGCGGCCTCGAGGGGGGTAGGGGCGGGCGGAACTGTGGGTGGAGCGGTGAAATGCGTTGAGATCCACAGGAACTCCGGTGGCGAAGGCGGCCCGCTGGACCCCATCTGACGCTGAGGCGCGAAAGCCAGGGGAGCGAACGGGATTAGATACCCCGGTAGTCCTGGCCCTAAACGATGAGAACTGGGTAGTAGCCCGGGCATGGGGTTACTGCCGGAGCCAAAGTGCTAAGTTCTCCGCCTGGGGAGTATGGTCGCAAGGCTGAAACTCAAAGGAATTGACGGGGGCTCACACAAGCGGTGGAGCATGTGGCTTAATTCGAGGCTACGCGAAGAACCTTATCCTAGGCTTGACATGTGCGAAAGCGCCTGCAGGTAGGACCCGGAAACGGGAACGAACGGTATCCAACCCGGAAGCAGGCACAGGTGCTGCATGGCTGTCGTCAGCTCGTGTCGTGAGATGTCGGGTTAAGTCCCATAACGAGCGAAACCCTTACCCCTGGTTGCGACCGCAAGGGCACTCGAGGGGGACTGCCGGTGTCAAACCGGAGGAAGGTGGGGATGACGTCAAGTCCTCATGGCCTTTATGCCTAGGGCTGCACACGTGCTACAATGGCGTGGACAGAGGGACGCGACCCGGCGACGGGAAGCCGACCCCCGAAAGCACGCCCCAGTTCAGATCGCAGGCTGCAACCCGCCTGCGTGAAGCCGGAATCGCTAGTAATCGCGGGTCAGCAACACCGCGGTGAATGTGTTCCTGAGCCTTGTACACACCGCCCGTCAAGCCACGAAAGGGAGGGACGTCCGAAGTCGCCTCGCGGCGCCGAAGACGGACTTCCTGATTGGGACTAAGTCGTAACAAGGTAACCGTAGGGGAACCTGCGGTTGGATCACCTCCTTTCTAAGGATGACACACAAGCTGCACGGGTCACTCCGGAGCAGCCATGCCCCCGACCCACACCACACCACCACACACCGTCAAAGTGACACGGACACCCCGCCCACGAAAGTGGGCGGGGTGTCCGTGTTTTTATACCCTATACCGCATGGACGACGCCGTTCTCTCACTCCTGCGCTGCCCCATTGACCCGCGTCGTCAGGCCACGCTCAGTCGGGAACAGCAGTCGTTGGTCTGCTCCGGTTGTCACGTCCGCTTTCCCGTCAAGAACGGGCTCCCCATCCTGATCCCCGACGAAGGCGAGTTGCCCGACGGCGTGCGGTCCGTCGACCGGCTTCCGTGCGTCCGGTCCGCCCGGAGTTGAGTTGATCTGGCGGAATCCTCGCTGCTTGTTATGACGCCACGGCCCTCCCGCACACCCTGCGAGATGCCGTGAGGCGGTCGCCCGGTTCAGCATGGCTTCCGTTCGCCCTCGCCACGCTCGTCGCGGCGACGGTCGGGGATGAGCGCGTTGTCGCTCAAGAACCGCTACCGAAGCACCTACCCCGGTACGAACTGACGGTCCGCCTCGACACGCAGGCCCACCGCGCCGAACTTCGCCAGCGAGTCACCTGGACGAACACGACGCCGGCGGCCGTCCCCGACCTCGCATTCAACTTCTACCCGCACTACACGGTCCCAGCGTCTGACGAGTTGCTCTTTGCCAAGACCCTTGAGATGCTCCGTCTCCCGCCGTCGCAGGGGATCGACCGTGTGGGGCACCACGGCCGGTTCACCGACGCGGTGCTCGTCGCTCAGACCAGTCGACCGTCCGGCACACCGGTGCCGCTGACGTTCGAGTACGACAACGCCAACCCAACCACCCTCCGCTTCAAGCTCCCGCAGCCGGTCGGTCCGGGCGAAACGGTCACGGTCGAACTCGGCGTGTCGATCCGGCTCCCGAACCGACAGGGGCGGTGGGGCCACTGGGATGGTGTGACGTACCTCACGAACGCCCTTCCGCTGCTGGCGTATTGCGACGCGAGCGGGTGGCGGCCGATGCCGTTCATCCCGTGGCACCAGCCCTGGTTCAACGAGGCCGGTGTTTTCACCGCCACGGTCACACTCCCGGCCGACGAGGTGCTCGTCTGCCCCGCGGTCACCCGCGCCGAACACGTCGCCGGCGGCTGGAGGACGGTCGAGTTCGAGCCGTTCGTCGGGCGCGACTTTGCGCTGTTGGCGAGCACGCGCTACCGGGAGTTCCGCGCGCAAACGCAACTGGCGAACGGCCGCACGCTTCTGCTGCGCTGCTTCGCGTTCGCCGAGCACGAATGGTACGCCACCGAACTCCTGAAGATGGTCGGCGAGGCGATCCCGGTGTACGAGGAGTGGTTCGGGCCGTTCCCGTACCCGCAGTTCACACTCGCCGAATCGTACTTCGGGTGGAACGGGAACGAGTGCGCCGGCCTGGTGATGATCGACGAGCGCGTCTTCGGGATGCCGCACGCCCTCCGCGACTACGTGGAGTATCTGGTGTCGCACGAGGTCTGCCACCAGTGGTGGTACAACCTCGTCGGCACGAACGGGTACGCCGAGCCGTTCATGGACGAGGGGGCGGCCGCGTACTTCACGCACCGGTTGATCGACGCCAAGCGCGGGAAGAATAACCAGTTCGTGGCGTGGCCCGACGGGCTCGGGTGGCTGCCGAACATCCGGCGCGACAACTACCGGTACGGGTCGATGCACACGGCGATCCGCAACGGCAAGATGCAGCCCGCGGCCCAGCCGCTCCCGGACTACGGGCACCTCAACAACCTGTTCACCGGCGCCTACGACCGCGGCTCGAAGGTGTTCGGGATGATCGAGGACCGTCTCGGCGAGGCGGAGTTCCTGGCGTTCACGCGGCAGCTCGTGACGAAGTACCGCTGGCGGGTGCTGGAGGCGGCCGAATTCCGGCGCGAGCTCGAAGCGTACACCGGCCGTGACTGGGGCGAGTTCTTCGACCGCTGGGTGTACGGCCGTGGCCTCACCGACTGGACCGTCGAGAGCGTCGCCGTCGGCCAGACGCCTGGCCCCCGCGTCGGGCCGGGCGCGGACGTTTCGGTCGTGGTGCGGCAGCGGCGCGAGTTCACCGAGCCGACGGTGATCGGCTTCACGCTCCCCGGCGGGCGCGTCGTGAGGGTGCCGCTGCCGGCCGGTGACAGCCCGGTGACGCTCGCCGACCCGCCGGCGACGGTCACGCCGGTGGGCGACGGGGCGTGGCAGGTGTCGGCGCGGCTGCCGGCCGTGCCGACGCAGGTCGAAGTCGATCCCGACCGCGTACTGCTCGACGCCGATCCCGGGAACAACCGCTGGCGGCCCGAGTACCGGGCGCGGCTGACGCCGCTGTACACGATGCTCGACGAGACCGACCTGACGAGCGACTACGACCGCTGGAACTTCACCGCCGGGCCGTGGGTGTGGGGCGCGGCGTACCCGGACCCGTGGTACACGCGCTCGACGATGATCGGCCTCCGCGCCGGGGCGAACCGGCCGAACGTCGCCCGCGGCGGCGTGTACGGCGCGTACCGGACCGACTACCGCGACCTCGTGGTCGGCGCGGACCTGACGATCCCGCGCGGGATGGCCGAGATCGGCTTCAACTACGAGCGGCGCGTCGGCGGCCCCTACTACGACACCGACAACGGGGGCGGGGAGCAGCGGGTGTCGGCGTACTACCGGTGGGTGCTACAGCCGGGGTCGAGCCTGTACCTGCCGCCGGCGATGTACCACGAGGTCTTCGCGCTGTACTCGGACAACTTCCTGCCGTTCGCCCGTACCTCAGTGCCCGGCGGCGTGCGGCCGGAGGAGATGTGGAACCTCGGCTGGCACCTGCGGGCAAACCTGTACACGCCGTACTGGAACCCGGAGACCGGTGGGTGGTTCGACGTGATGTTCGCCGGCGGGCAGGCCCAGGTGCCGGACTGGTCCGGCACCGCGCAGGGTCGCATCGAACTCGCGGGCGTCCACACCTTTGCGGACGAGTACGGCGGGGTGAAGATCGCGGGGCGGGCGGTGGGGATGATGGCGTTCCCGGACCGCGGGCAGTTCTTCGCGCTGGGCGGCGGCACGCTGTTCCGCGGCTACGACCTTGCCGAGAGGCAAGGGAGTGCGCTGTGGGTCGGGAACGCCGAGTTGCGGGTGCCGATCATCCGCCGCTGCGAGTGGGACGTGCTCGACCACACGTTCGGCATGCGCGGCCTGTCGGCGGTGGCGTTCTACGACGTGGGCGACGTGTACGTCCGCGGGAACAGCGTCGGCGGGCGCGCGGCGCACGCGCTGGGCGCCGGGCTGCGGGCGGACGTGGCGGTATTCAGTTTCATCGAGCGGGCGACGCTTCGATTCGACTTGGCGAAGACGGTGAACGACGCCACGCCGTTGCAATTCTGGTTCGGCGTCCAGCAGGCGTTCTAAACGACGAGCGGCCGGCGAAAGCCGGCCGCTCGCGGAGATTGTACGTCGCCGGCTCACGTCACCCGACGTACACGCCGCCGGTGAACGCGGACTCGAACGCGAAGAAGTCCTTCACGGTCGTGTTGTCCGATGCGACGATGCGGACGCGGCTCGACCCGCCGCCGCCGGGGGCGACGACGGTCGTCGTCTTGTTGTTCACGATCCCGCCGGCGGCGACCCGTACCCCGCCGCGGAAGCTCGACTCGAACGCCTGGAAGCTGCCGAGCGAGTTGAGCGTGACGGCGTCGAACGTGGCCGCGACCGGCGGCGAGCCGATGCCGGACCCGACGGTCAGCGTCGGGGCGGTACTCGTGCCGCCGACGGCCACCGTCACCCCGTCGGTGCTGCCGACCGGGAAGGCGAAGAAGCTCGCCGTCTGCGCCAGGGTGGTGGCGTCGAACAGCTTGACGTGCGGGCCGCCGCCCGGACCGGCGCCGACCGCGAGGAACCGGTCCGACCCGCCGACCTGCACCCCGCCGCGGAAGTTCCCGTCGAACGCCAGGAACCGGTTCACCTCCTGCGCGCCGCCCGCACCGATCGTGAACACCGCGACGACCGGCCCGCCGCCGACGCCGGCGCCCGCGATCACCTTCCCGCCGGCGACCGCGACGTTGACCCCGCCGGTGAAGCCGGGGAAGGCGAAGAACGTTGTCAGCTCGTTGCCGGTGCGGCCGTCGAACACGGTGACCCGCGACGCCCCGACCGCCGACCCGGCGACGATGTCCTCGAACCCGTCGGCGTTGACGTCGCCGGTCGCCACCGTCACACCGCCGCTGTAGGCGGTGTCGAACGCGAACCGGCGGAACCGCTCGGTGCCGTCCGGGTTGTACACCACCACCACCGGCCCGCCGCCCGGTCCGGCGCCGACCGCGACCAGGTCCGTCGGCCCGGTGGTGATCGTCGTCGTGGCCGAGTTGTTGGTCGAGTCCAACTCGAACGCGGACGCCGACGAGCCGGCGGTGAACGTGTTCGTCAGCGTCCCGCGGGCGCCGCCCGATGCGGTGAGCGTGATCGTGAACGTGACCGTGCCGTTCACGGCCAGGTCGGCGGTGGTGTTGATGTTGCCGGTGCCGCTGGTCGCGGCCACGCTCGACCCGGCCGACGCGACCGCGGTCCAGGTCGCGGTCAGCCCGGCGGGGAAGTTGTCCACGAGCGACTGCCCGGTGACCGCGCTCGGGCCGGCGTTCGTCACGGTGACGGTGAGCGTGCCGGTCTCGCCGCTCCCGATCGAGGACGGGCCGGACGCCGTGACCCGCACGTTGGCAGACGGGGTGAGCGTCTCGATCGCGCCGAACGTGAGCGTCTGCCGGTTCCCGAACGTCGCCGTCCCCTGGAGGCCGCTCGCCGTCTTTGTGGACGAGAGCACCGGCGTGGTCGCGCCGGTCAGGGTCACGGTCAGCGCGTCGCCGGTCCCGGTCGTCGGGCTGCCGCCGGCGACGGTGATCGTGTGGTCGGCGTCCGGGGTGACGGTGAAGGTGTCGGCCGCGTCGCCGCCGGTGACCGACAGGTTCTCGACGCCCGGGAGGTTGACCGGTTGCCCGGAGTCGCGGACGACCGTGGCCCCGATCGTGTACGCGTGCGCCGTCGCCCCGCCGGTGTCGGTGAGGAGGAGCGTGTCGGTGCCGCCGCCGCCGGTGAACGTGAACCCGTTCGCCAGCGTCGCCCCGAGCGAGTAGTTCACGGTCACCCGGTCGGCGCCCGCCCCGCCCGTCACGCCCACCGCCGTGCCGGTGAGCGGCGCGGCGACGGTGAGGTCCAGGGCCGTCGTGCCGAAGGGGGTGACGGTGACGTTGCCGGTGCCGGTCTGGCCGCCGGCGGTCACCGGGAAGACGGCGGTGAGCACGTCGGCCGCGACCGTGCCGAGCGTCGCCGGCGTGGCGGTCGCGTACTTCACGTCGCCGTTGGTGGACTGAAGGGCGACGGTGGTGGCGGCGTTCGGGGCGAGCGTCAGGTCGATGCCGGTGGCGGCCCGCACACCGAGGGTGCCTGCGGTGATCGTGCCGGCCGCGGTCTGCGTCACGTTCGCCGACGCCGAGCGGAGGCGGACGGTCGCGGCCGGGGCGTTGATCGCCGTCCCCACCGTGAGCGCCTGTGCCGCCGAGAGGAGCAGGTCGGTCGTCTGCGCGCCGGCGACGGCGGTGGACGAGAGCGTCAGCGTGCCGTCGTCCGACACTAGTGCGATCGACCGCGGGAACGTGCCGCCGAACTGCGACACGTTCGGGAGCGTGGCGTCGGCGATCGACTCGTCCTGGCGGAGGACGAACGACACCGGGGCGCCGGTCCCGGCGGCGTTCCGCAACTGCGGGGTGTTGGTGTGCAGGTCCACCGCCGCGGTCGTGAGGAGCCCCGCCCCGTCGCCGGCGCGGTACGCCTGCGCGTCCGCGCGGAACGTGGTGCCGGCCGGGATCACGATCTGCCCGGTCCCGGACGACCCGGCCTGGAGGGTGAGCGACGACCCGGCGCCGGACAGGGTGATGTCCCCCGGGCCGACCCCGTTCGCGCCGAGGACCACGTTCCCGCCCGCCCGGACGTTGAACGGGATGGCCGTCGCCCCGGTGACGGTGGTGCCGAAGCTGACCGACCCCGCCGACGCCGTGAGCATCACCAGGCTGACGCCGGTCCCGGGGGTGACGGTGACCGGCTCGGCGTAGGTCTGGGATCCGGTGGTGGACACCGACGCGCCGAGGACGGTCGTGCCCGGGAGGTCGGTGGCCAGCGAGGCGAGCGTGACGGTGGCGCCGACGGCGGCGTTGAACGTCGTCGTGCCGCCGGTGTTGACCGCCACCGCGGTGGTGCCCGCGGTCGTCCCGTTCAGCCCGGCGCCGAACAGGACGGCACCGTTGGCGGTCGAGGTGAACGTCACCGACGTGGTCGCGTTCACCCGGACGGCGTCGTTGAACGTCTGCGCCCCGGACGTGCTGACCGCGACGGTCGAGCCGCCGGTGCCGATCACCGTCGAGCCGGGGGCGTCGGTCGTGAGGCTGAGCAGACGGGTACCGCCGACGTCGGTGCTGAACGTCGTCACCCCACCGGTGTTGACCGTGAGGGCGGTCGTGTCGGCGACGGCGCCCGCGACCGCGCCGGTGAACGTGATCGCGCCGTTGCTGGTCGAGACCAGCTGCACCGCCGCCCCGGACACGACCACCGCGTCGCCGTAGGACTGCGAACTGGTGGTGACGACGTTCGCCCCGATCTGCGTCGTGCCGGCGGCGTCGGTGTTGAGGGTCGAGAGCGGGGCCAGCCCGCCGACCGCCCCGCCGAAGGTGGTGACGAGCGGGGCGTTGACCGTCGCCCCCTGCGCCCCCACCGTCTGGGCGTTGAGGGTGCCGAGGAATGAGATCCCGGCGCTCACCGACGTGAACGTCACCTGGGACGAGGCGAGGGTGACCGGGTCGGCGTAGGACTGCGCCCCGTTGGTGGTCACGCTCCCGACGAAGACCGTCGTCCCGGCCGCGTCGGTGGTCAGCGTGTCCAGCCGGACACTGCCGCCGACGAGCCCCCCGAACCGGGTGGGGGCGGTCGTCGAGCCGGCGTTCACGGTCAGGCTGTCGGCGTCGGCCGCGAACCCGTTCACCGTCTGCGTGAACTCCACACCCCCGCCCGCTCCCGCGTTCAAGGTGACGGCGGTGACGGTCGCGCTGCCGACGACCACCGGCCCGCCGTACACCTGTCCGGCGGGGCCGGTGGTCGTCACCCCGGCCGTCAGGTTGATCGCGGTGGCGTTGGCGATCCCGACCGACAGCGCCCGCAGGTCGCCGTTCGCGGTGCCGACGTTGACCGTCTCGATCCCGTTGACGGTGACCGCGCCGGGGAGTTGGATCGCCGTCCCGGCGCCGGCGTCGGCGAACGTGACGGCCTGACCGGCGTTGCCGCCGCCGTCCACCACCACGAGTGAGTTCACGCCGTTGAACGTCTGGGTCGTGAACCCGGTTCCCGCCACCTCCAGGTCGGTCCCGCCGGCCGTCGTCCCGGTGATCGTGGCGGTGTCGCTGGCGGCGCCGAGCGTGACGGTGAGCGTGGTCCCGTTCAGGGCCGCGGTCACCGCCGGGGTCACTCGGTCTTCGAGCGGCTCGACGCGGAAGCGGGGGGAGGTCCGACGAACGGGCATGGCCAAATCCTTCGGATGATCGTGCGGCCGGACGGCCGGTCCTGCGCAGGGCGCGTCCCAACTGTAGCCGGTTGCGGGCGGCGGGCCGGTGAAATCCCCGCGTGTGAGCCGGGAACAGCGGCCGCACGACCGGGCCAGCCGGCACACTCGCGGGCGCGGGTAGCGGTGGGGCCGACCGGGCCGGCGGACACCATCTCGACGGGTCGGAAGGGCGTTCGGATTGGGGAGGACGGACGGAGTGGGGGGTGGCACGGCGTGCTGCCGCGGCGCGAATGGCTTATGCGGTCCCGTACGAGGCTTCCACGCCGCAGCGGTGCGGGAGCCGTCGGAGTTGACCCGGAGGCACTCGATGGGAGGCGGCACGGAGTGCCGCACAACGCTTCGGCAGATCAAAAGTTGACGTTCAGGAAGCTGATCCCTTCGACCGCCC
>JAFKFQ010000541.1 GCA_017308215.1 bacterium
GCGAGCGCGGCCGCCGGGAGCGACCGGCCGTACTTCTCCTGGTTCGCCTCGTCCCGAAACCCGACCGCGGCGATGTCGTCGTCGCGCACGAGCGGCCGCCCGATGCCGAGGTCGGTGAGCAGGGCCGGGCCGCGCCCGGCGGCGAACGCCAGCTCGCTCGCCGCCCCGACCCCGTTCCACTGGGTGTTCTCCGGCGGGTAGAAGTCGGTGTGCCCGTCGACGAACGCCAGCCCGGTCCGCCCGCGGCGGGCGGCCCCGAGGAGCGTGCCGAGCAGGATCGAGCAGTCCCCGCCGAGGACCAGCGGGAACTCGCCGCGGGCGAGCACGTCCCCCACCGCTGCGGCGAGCCGGAGGGCGTAGTCCCGCAGCCCGTGCGCGTTGGTCACCTGCGTGACGGGGTCGCGGCCCTCGACATAGGGCGGCGGCTCGACCCGCCCGGCCAGCCGCGCCCCGATGGCGTCGGCCAGGCCCGTCTTGAGGAGCGCCTCGGGTGCGTGCCGCACCCCGCCGAACTGCGGCGAGGTGCCGAGCATGGAGGGGGCTTCGACGATCGCGTAGGCCTTCACGACAGCTCCCGGCGGAGTGCGGGCGTCCGCGAGTGTGCAAACGGACTGCCGCCGTGAGACCGTGCGGGGCGTCCCCTGCCGGCCGTTCGCCCGGGCGTGTTGCTGTGCTCAGCGGTTCGCGGCCGGTTTTCGTGCGGTGTTCGGCGCGCGGGGTGGTATCCTGTCGAGTCTGCGCCGTCTCTCCCCGGACCCGCGGCCGATGCCCGACCCCGATCCCGACGTCGCGCGCCGCACCCGACGGAAGGTCGCCCGCCGGGCACTGCCGCTGCTGTTCGCGCTGTACGTGGTGGCGTACCTCGACCGCGCCAACATCTCGTTCGCCAAGCTGCGGATGCAGGACGCGCTCGGGTTCTCCGACACCGTGTTCGGGTGGGGCATCGGGCTGTTCTTCGTCGGCTACCTGTTCCTCGAAATCCCCGGGGCGCTGCTCGTCGAGCGGTGGAGCGCGCGGAAGTGGTTCGCGCGCATCCTCGTCACCTGGGGGGTGTGCTCGATGGGGATGGCGTTCGTCCGCACGCCCGCCGAGTTCTACACCCTCCGCTTCCTGCTCGGCCTCGCCGAGGCCGGCTTTTTCCCGGGCGTGATCGTGTACTTCACGCACTGGTTCCCGCGCGCCGACCGGGCGCGGGCGCTCACCGGGATGCTCGTCGGCATCCCGATCAGCCTGTCGCTCGGGGCGGTCGTGTCGCGCTGGCTCCTCGCGCAGGACTGGTACGGCTACGCCGGCTGGCAGTGGGTGTTCCTCGCCGAAGGCGCGCCGGCGGTGCTACTCGGCATCGCCGTCCCGTTCCTCCTCACCGACCGCCCGGCGCAGGCGAAGTGGCTGACCCCCGACGAGCGCGCGTGGCTCGAGGCCACGCTGGACGCGGAGCGGCGCGAGACGGCCACGGTCGCGATGCGGGTGCGCGACGCGCTGAAGCTGCCGACGGTGTGGCTGCTCGCGCTCGGCATCTTCGCCACGAACGTCGGCGGGTACGCCTTCGTGTTCTGGCTGCCGACGGCGGTGAAGGGGCTGCTCGCGGGGATGGGGGGCGGGTCGGACGACGCGGCGGTGCTGGCGTGGTCGTCGGTCGTGTACCTGTGCGGGCTGGCCGGCGTGGTCACGTCGGGGTGGCGGTCGGACCGCACCGGCGACCGCAAGTGGCACACGTTCGCGGGGCAGACGGGCACGGCGCTGTTCCTGGTGCTGAGCACGCTGCCGGGTCAGCCGTGGGCGGTGGTGTTCGGGTGGCTGTGCCTCGCCGGGTTCTTCGCCCACTTCTGGTACACGCCGTTCTGGGTGCTGCCGACGCTCAGCCTGACGCTGTCGGCGGCGGCGGTGGCCATCGGCTTCATCAACATGTGGGCGAACCTGGCCGGCGCCGTCGGCTCGCCGGTGGTCGGCGCGCTGCGCGACGCCGGCCTCGACGACCGCGGTTGCCTCCTCGTCCTCGCCGCCGGCTTCACCGTCGGCGCCGCGTTCGTGGCCGCCGTGCCAGTTCGTACAACCCCGGTGGCGTCTCCGGTCGGTGGGACCGGCGGGACGCCAGGAGACTGACGCCGCCGGAACCGAGTGGTGCGTCGACCAGCCCGTGTCGGGCGCGAACCCGCTGGGGCGAACGGCCGGCGTGAGCCGGCTGGTGGTTGGTACGGGTGCCCGAGCGGACCACCCGAGTGACCGGTTGCCGTCCCAGGCACCCG
>JAFKFQ010000542.1 GCA_017308215.1 bacterium
CGATTGAGGTGTCGGGTGTGGCCCCACCGGCTCTGTTCGCGGCCCGGACCGCGGCAGCGATCCCGGGTTCGGCGCATCACACCCGGACTGTGCTTTCCTCCCCAGTCCGTTTGCCGCGCGGGATGCACTGTCCTGGTGCGCCCGCGGGGGCGGTCGTCCGGGCGACCGAGCAGGGACACCCCTGCGACCCCCGCGGCACGAGCGGCCGGCTGGGGCACCGCGCCAGAACCCGACACCCGCCCACCGGCGACCGCTGGCCCGTGCCGCAACGCACGGCCGACGGCCGCCGCGTGAGGCGTTTCACCCCGAAAACGGCGTCCGTCACAGAAAAATTCCCCGACGCGCCGCCGCCGCCGCGTGGATTACCCCGCGAGTCGCGTTCCTTCCCGACCCCCGGGCCGCATGACCGCGAACCTGTCCGCCCTGGTCCAGCGCCTCGCCGGCGCCGACCCGGCCGACGCCAGCGACGCCGACCTGCTCGGCCGGTTCGTCGCCGGGCGCGACGCCGCCGCGTTCGCCGAACTCGTCCGCCGGCACGGGCCGGCGGTGTTCGGCGTCTGCCGGCGCGTCACCGGCGACCACCACCTGGCCGAGGACGCCTTCCAGGCGGTGTTCGTGGTCCTCGCCGCGAAGGCCGGGGGCGTCCGTCCCGCGTCGGCGCTCGGCGGCTGGCTCTACGGGGTTGCCCACCGCACCGCCTTGAGGGCCCGGACCATGCGGGACCGCCGCCGCCGCCGGGAACAGGCCGCCGCGCGGCGCGAGTCCGTTCCCGCGGAGTCACCCGACGACCTGGCCGCCGTGCTCGACGCCGAGATCGCCCGCCTTCCCGCCCACCTGCGGGCGGCGGTGGTGCTGTGCGAGCTCGGCGGCCGGTCGCGGGCCGAGGCGGCGGCGGAACTCGGGGTGAGGGAGGGGACGCTCTCCAGCCGGCTGGCGGCCGCCCGCAAGGCGCTCGCCGCCCGGCTGCGGACGCGGGGACTGGCGCTGCCCGCGGCGCTCGGGCCGGTGGTTCTGACGGCAGTGCCGCCGGACCTCTGCGCCCGCGCGGCGGCGGCGGCCACCGACCCGCACCTCGTCCCGGCCGCGGCCGCGGCCCTGTCCCAGGGAGTCCTTCGGGCCATGCTCCTTCAGAAACTCAAGTTCGTCCCGCTCGCCCTCGGCGCGGCCGCGGCGCTGACCGCCGGCCTGTTCGCCGCCCAGAGGCCCGCCCCGCCCGCCGCGCCGGCGCCCGTCGCCCTCCAGGACGCGCCGAAGGCCGCCCCGAAGGCGGCGCCCGCCGGGCCGAACCGGTTGGTGGTGTGGCGGAAGGGGGCGCTCGTGTCGCTCGACCCGGCCGGGCAGAACGAGAAGCCGGCGCTGTCGGACAAGTACGTCGTCCACCCGAACATGTTCGTGGTGTCCCCGGACGGCAAGCGGGTGGCGGTCGTGCAGGTGCAGGACAAGGAGAAGAAGGACGACGAGTTGCCCCCGCCGAAGCTGTACGTCCGCGAAATCGGCAAGGACGCCGGTACCGAACTCGACGAGGTCGGCGACGCGGCGACGGCGGCGTGGTCGGGCGACGGCACGCAGTTGGTCGTGTGCGCGCTCACCGACGGGCCGACGCCGATGGACCTGAAGACGACGACGACGCTCTACACCGTCGCCACGAAGACGCGCACCCCGGTGAAGCTGCCGGACGACCACATCCTCACTGACTGGTCGCGCGACGGCCGGTTCTTCCTGACGATGCAGGTCGGTACGGACCTGGAGGCGCCGGTCGCCGGGACGTGGGTGATGAACCGCGACGGCACGCCGCACAGGAAGCTACTCGACGGGACGGCGGTGGCGATGGCCCGGTTCTCGCCGGACGGCAAGCAGGTACTGTCGTTGGTGCTGCCGGCGGTGAAAGAGGAGACCCCGAAGGAACGGGTCGAGCGCCAGAAACTCGGGGCGTCGCGCCCGCGGCCTCTGGCGGTGCTGTCAATGTTTGACGTGGCGGCGGCGAAGGCGACGCCGGTGAAGGACGTGCCGCTGAACGCCGACATCCAGGGGCTCAGCTGGGCGCCGGACGGGAAGCGGATCGCCTACGTGTGGCGGGAGCGCCACCCGCCCGGGACGGACCCGATGACCGAGACGACGACGAGCCTGACGGTGTGCGATCCGGACGGGGCGAACCAGCGGACGATCCTGTCGGAGACGGCGCGCGGGACGAGCGGGATGCCGCTCGCCGGTGTGGACTGGCGGTG
The DNA here is from genome assembly GCA_017308215.1 of bacterium. Classification (GTDB taxonomy): domain Bacteria; phylum Planctomycetota; class Planctomycetia; order Gemmatales; family Gemmataceae; genus Urbifossiella. Next base: position 2,226 of record JAFKFQ010000542.1, read on the forward strand.
ACGTGGGCGGGTTGCGAGGAT
>JAFKFQ010000543.1 GCA_017308215.1 bacterium
CCCGCGGGAGTCCTGGTACGACGGCCCGGTGGCGCTCGGCTGGCGGTACTTCAGCTCGCTCAGGCAGACGGTGTTCGACGCCCCGTCGGCGATGTCGGTGATCCGGGTCTTCGAGTTGTTCCCGAAGATCCCCCCGACGGCCGCGTTATTCGTGTGGACGCCCCCGTACCCGCCCCTCCCGTAGCAGGCCGCGTAGTTCCCCCGGGCCAGGTGCTCCATCCCGGTCCCGTTGGCCAGCTGCTCGTCGTTGAACGGGTGGGTCGGGCAGTCCATCGCGTCGAGGTGCTTGTCCCCGATCGGGGTGGCCGCGTAGGTCGCGTTCCCGAACCAGTCCACCACCTCCGGCCGCTCGGCCCGGATCTTCTCGAAGTACGTGTACAGGGCGGGCTGCTCCACGTTCGGCAGGATGTAGCAGACCCACGGGCCGCCGATCCCGACCGCCCCGCCGCCGTTCCGGCCGTTGGGGTCGTCGCCGGCGGCGATCGACCCGCTGGCCGGGCTCAGGTTGGAGGGCGAGGGTGAGCTGCTTGATCTTGTTCTGGCACTTCATCCGGGCGGCGGCCTCGCGGACCTTCTGGACGGCCGGGAGGAGCAGCCCGATCAGGATGGCGATGATGGCGATGACCACGAGCAATTCGATCAGCGTGAACCCGGTTCGCCTCGTCACGATAACCTCCCGAGAGGATAACTGCGCCGCGAAGCGCACGGACCGGAGGGAGAGACGGCCCGCGACCCACGCACTCATTCTGTCTGCCGGTCGGGACTCACAGTTGGCACCGAAATCTGACCAAAAATCACTCAGGCCATGTGCTGACGCAAGATCTTATATAGCAATGGTTTACGTGATAACATTCGACACACAGGCGGATCGGCCGCGCGAATGATCGACCCAAACGGTCGATTTTCCGGTGCGGCGTGCCAACTTACGTCGACCCGCGGCAGACTGGCACCGGCGGCCGCGAATGCGAGGGGCGGTGATGGCACAGGCGGCGGAGGTCGAGGCGGTCATCAACGGCGTGCTCTGCGGCGACCGCGACGCCTTCCGACGGCTTGTCGACCTCTACGCGCTTCCGCTCCGGAGTTACCTCGCGAGCCAGGTCTACCGGCTCGACGACGTGGACGACCTGGCCCAGGAGGTGTTCATCGCCGCCTACCAGCGGCTCGGCACGTTCCGGGGCGGCGACGACTTCGCCGCGTGGCTCCGCGGGATCGCGCACAACGAGGTGCTCATGTACTTCCGGAGTACCGCGCGGCGGGAGTCGGCGCTGTGTCGGTTCCGGGACGAGGTGACGCGGGTCGCCCGCGCCGACCTCGACCGGGCCACGGCCGGCGACCGGTCGGACCTTATCGAGCGGCTGCTCCGGTGCGTCGCGGGCCTCCCGGAGCGACTCCGCCGGGTCGTGCGGGCGGAACTCGACGGTGACAAGTTGGCCGCCCTCGCCACCGAAATGGGCACGACCCCTGTGGCGGTTTACAGCCTGCACTACCGGGCGAACCGGCTGTTGCGCGAGTGCCTGGGCAAGGGGGCGGTGTGATGGACCCGGAAGTGGGCGAGGTGGTGTGGGCGTGGCTGGGCGGGGCAGTGCCGGAGCCCCGCCGCGCGTCGCTGCTCCTCCGCCTCCGCACCGACGCGGCCTTCCGGCTTGCATTCGTCGAAGAAGTCCGCATGCTCGGCATGCTCAAGGTGGTCCGCTCCGGCCCACCCCGCTGGCTGCGCCTCGAAGACCTCCTCGGGTGGAGTGCCGACGCGGGCCACAAGTCGACGACGAGCCTCGCGGACGCGGTCACCGCGCGGATTCGGACACTCCCCCGTCCAGGCCGCCCCGACCCCGCGCCACCCCGTCGGCCGTGGTCGCTGGTGGCACTATTGTTCTTGGGGGCGATTGCCGCAGTAATTCCGTTCCACCGACCGGGCGGCCCGCCGCGCGAGGGGGTGGCCGTGGCGGTCCGTGTGGCCGGCACGGAGTGGGCCGGGGGCGGCGTGAGCGAGGGCGGGGTGGTCGGGCCGGGACCGCTCGTACTGCGGCGGGGGGCCGTCACGCTCGCCTTCCACAACGGCGTAACGGCCCACGTTGAGGGTCCGGCGGACGTTGATGTGGTGTCCGCCGGCGGGGTGTTCTGTCACCGCGGGCGGATCCGGGTCGAGGTGCCGCGGGGGGCGACGGGGTTCACCGTCGCGGCCCCCGGGACGTGCGTCGGCGGCGCGGGCGTGGACTACGAACTGGCGGTCGACGGCGGCCGGGCCGAGGTCACGGTCTTCGGCGGGCGACCGGTCGTGACCGCCGCGGCGGGCGGGGACCGGCCGGCGGCGACCCCCGGGGTAGGTGAGTTCGTCCGGGTCGACCCCCGCACGGGGCACCTGTCGGCCCCGGCGATGAAACTCGCGGCCATGCAGGCGCCGCCCGATACACCGGTCCTCCTACTAGCTCCCGACTACGCGAAGGCCGTTCTCGCCGACCGGCCCGCCGGCTACTGGCGGTTCGAGTCGGTCACGAACGGCGTCATCCCGAACGAGGTGTCCGGGGGGACCGGCCTCCGCCTGATCGGCGCGCCGTCCTTGCACGGGCCGGCGGGCGGGAATCGGGGGCTGTACTTTCCGCCCGCGGGCGGGCCGCACGGCGCGCTCTCGGAGGGCGTCTGTAACCCTACCGGCAGGTAGTTCGCGGTCGAGTGCTGGGTATTGCCGCTGCTGGCACAGCAGGCCGCCGTCCTCGGTGT
>JAFKFQ010000170.1 GCA_017308215.1 bacterium
GCGGGGGTCGGGTTCCGGCGCGGTGCCCCAGACAGCCGCTCGTGCCGCGGGGGTCGCAGGGGTTACCTGCTCGGTCGCCCGGACGACCGCCCCCGCGGACGCACCATGACAGTGCTTCCCGCGCGGCAAACGGACTGGGGAGGAAGACACAGTCCGGGTGTGTGCGCCGAGTCCGAAACTCCTGCCGCGGTCCGGGCCGACAACAGGGACGGTGGGGCCACACCCGACACCTCAACCCCACTCTACCGGACCCGTTGCCTGCCCATGCCCGCCCAAAGTCGCCACCCCGGGCGATGCACGGCCGTCCCTTCGGGGCTCAAATCCCACGACGGTTCGCCTGACCGGAACCCGTGAATCGCCACCCGCGCCCGCGTCGGGCCTCGCGGACTCGGCCCGACCTACGACGGCGGCGTCACTTCTTCGACAAGTCCTTCACCCGGATGTTGCGGTAGCGCACGAACTGCTTCGTGTAGTCGCCGCCGCCGTGGACCTGGAGCGCGATCCCGCCCGTGTCGCCGAGGCGCTTCTCGGTGTCGGTGTACTCCATGAACTTCACGCCCTTGATCCACGTCGTGATGGTCGGCGGGTTGCCGACGATGCGGGCGCGGAGCTCGTTCCACTCGCCGGCCTTCCAGAACGCCTTCCAGTCCGCCGCCTTTACCGGGCACTTGAACCCGCCGTCCGCCTGCTTGCTCGGGACGATGATCTCGGTCACGTCCTTGCCGAAGTCGAAGTTGCGGACGTGCGGCTTGCCGCCGATCCCCTCGCCGTAGACCCCCATCAGGTTGCCGCCCTTGTGGTAGTCGATCATCGCCTGGTAGCACTTGCCGGTGTCGGTGCTGCGCAGGAACAGGCCGCTGTCCGGGCCGTCGTCGTTGTTCATCTCCAGCGCCACCTCGAAATCACCGTACTGCTTGTCGGTGATGACGATCCCGCCATTCCCCGGCACGTCCTGGGTGCCGACGACGGCGCCGGCCTTCACCTCCCACTTGCCGCCGCTGGTGTTCTTGCTGGTGCGGCTGTGCCCGGTCTTGGCGGACACCGTCCACCCGGTCAGGTCTTTGCCGTTGAAGATGGTGACGAACCCCTCGTCGCTGAACTTCTCCGGCGCCGGCGGCTGCGCGGCGGCCGGGAGGGCGACGGCGGTGATGAGGGCGGCGAGCGGGGCGGCGAGGGCGCGCATGATCGGCTCCGGGGAGGGAACGGGCGGGGTCAGTATCCCGGCCGGCGCGGCGGGTGTCCAGCGGTGGCGGCCGCGCCAGACCGAAGACCGGCCACGGACGGGCGCGGATGACACACAGATCAGACAGCGGCAGAATCCATTCCCCACGGGGTCACAGGGCCCCCGGCCCGCCACCGACCGGGTGGTACAATGCCTCCGCCCCGGAGGGGCTTCGCATGGTCACGCTCTACGTCGGCGGGATGGCGGTGAGTTGGGCGGAGGCGGCGTTGGAGGCCGCCGGCCTCGTCGGCGTGATCGAGTTCCGCGATGCTGCGGGGAACGTCATCGCCGGCAGCACCACGGATGTCCAGCCGGACTGAACTGTGGGGGTGTCACCGGAGGAGACGGCGCGGGCCTGCTCCGCTCATCGCCAGACTCCGCGGGATCATCCGTAGTTTCTCACGCCGCGCGGCGTAGAATGGCAGTTCGACCGTCGCCGCCCCCACCACCCGCACGCACGCCGCATGTCCGTCAAGAGCCTCCCGCTGGCAACCCCCGCCCCCGTCCCCGGCGCCGCGCCCGACGCGAAGGGGACGTTCGCGTTCGTCAGCCTCGGGTGCCCGAAGAACACCGTCGATTCCGAGCGGATGCTCGGCCGGCTGGCGACCGAGGGGTACGCCCTCCAGGCCGACGCCGCCGGGGCCGACGTGGTCGTCGTCAACACGTGCGGGTTCATCGAGTCGGCGCGGCAGGAGTCGCTCGGCGTCATCCGCGAGATGCTGGCGCTGAAGGAGGCCGGCAAGCTCGGCGCCGTCGTCGTCGCCGGGTGCATGGCCGAGCGGCAGCGCGACGTGCTGCTGGAGCAGGTGCCCGGCGTCGATCAGATCCTCGGCGTGTTCGGCCGCGAGGAGATCGCCACCGTCGTCGACGCCGTCCAGGCGCGGCGGCGCGGGGGCGACGCGGACCTGTCCGCGCTCGACCTGTTCCCCCCGGCGCCGGTGCGGGCGCTCGACGACACCGCCCGGCTGCGCATCACCCCGCGGCACTTCGCGTACCTCAAGATCAGCGAAGGGTGCGACCGGCTCTGCACCTACTGCGCGATCCCGAAGATGCGCGGCAAGCACGCCACCAAGCCGATCGAGGAGGTGGTGCGCGAGGCGCAGGAGCTCGCCGCCGACGGGGTGCGCGAGCTCATCGTCGTGGCGCAGGACACGACGTACTACGGCATGGACCTGTACGGCCGCACCCGCCTCGCCGACCTGTTGCGGGCGATCAACAAGGTCGACGGCATCGAGTGGGTGCGCGTGCTGTACGCCTACCCCGAGCACTTCGGCGACGACGTGATCGAGGCGCTGGCGACGTCGGACAAGATCATCCCGTACCTCGACATGCCGCTCCAGCACATCAACGACCGCGTGCTCCGGCGCATGGTCCGCCGCGTGGACCGCGACGCGACCGAGAAGTTGCTGGAGCGGTTGCGGAAGAACCTCCCGGACCTGGCGCTGCGGACGACGTTCATCGTCGGCTTCCCCGGCGAGACGGACGCCGAGTACGAAGAACTCCGCCGCTTCGTGACCGACATTAAGTTCGAGCGGCTCGGCGTGTTCCCGTACTCGCCGGAGCCGGACACGCCGGCGGCGAAGCTCGACGGCCACCTGCCGGACGACGTGAAGGCGGCGCGCGTCGCCGGGGTCATGGAGGCGCAGCAGGCGGTGGCGTTCGGGTGGGCGGCCGCGCAGGTGGGGCGCGACCACCCGGTCGTGATCGACGGCCCGGACCCGGAGTTCGCCAGCCACTTCCGCGGCCGCACCTACGCCGACTCGCCCGACATCGACTGCGCCGTGCGGGTGAAGGGGAAGGGGCTACGGGCGGGCGACTTCGTGCGGGTGAAGGTGACCGCCGCCGACGGCTACGACCTCGCCGGCCGCGCCGTCGGCAAGCCCTGGTAGCGACCGTTCGGCTCCCGGAGGGCGCGCGGCAATGGCAGTGCGGAAGACCGGGATGCGGCGCATCGTGGTGGATGGGGTCGAGTACTGCTGGAAGTTCCCGCGCCGCCCATCCTCCTTTGACTGGGATTGCTGGGGCGGGTGTGCTGCGCTCGTGCAACTCGCCGACCATCATAACTTAGGGCTGTTCGTCCGGTTCCGGCAGCACCACCCCGACGTAGCGGCCGTAGCCGGGTTTCCGGTCGTATCCGTGGTGCCGTCGCAGATCGCCAATGCCATACAGCGGGCGGTCGCGGCGGGCTGGCGGGCCGACCAACTGGGGCCGGCATTCGGGGTCGATGGAGTGGTCTCAGAGGCCGAATCCGGTGCTGCGCCTGACCTGCGGGGCACATAGGCTTCCTGGGGTCACAGATCCCTCTTGCCCCACCAGCTGGTGAACTGGTTGTTCGGCCGCGGATTCGCCCGCCCCTCCGCGGCTCGCGCCGCGGCCTAACCCGGCACCCCGCTTATTCCGTTGCGTCGCGGTGGGCGACCGCCGTATACTCCACACAATTCCTCCCACCGCACTGCCCGGTGCGGCCGGGTTTCGGCAGGGATCCGATCGGCGTCGCCGCCCTACGGTCTTGGGTGCGTGCGGACCGCGAGCCCGGGTCGGTCACGGACCCGGACCCCAGCCCACCGCCCCTTCTCCGCCTCGCGGACACTTCGTGCGGGTTCCCGTCGGGGGGTGGTCGCGCCCCGAACACTTTCTCTCCCCGCGTGTCCTGTCGAAAAGGAGACGTGTCATGACCACATTAGCGCCCGCGGCCCCCGCCGTGCGGTCCGACCTGGAACTGTTGCAGGGGTCGTGGGAGTCGGTCGCCGGCCCACGGCAGGCCCGCCTGCTCGTCGCCGGCCGCCGGTTCGCGTTCGAGCTCGTCGGCGGCGACATCTACATGGGCACGCTCGAGGTCGCGGCCGGCGAGATGGACATGCACGTCGAGGAGGGGCCGCCCGACCACTGCGCCACCTCGAAGTGCATCTTCCACCTCGACGGCGGCGTGCTGCGCTGGTGCCCCGGCCGCCCCGGTAGCGGCAAGCGGCCGGCGGCGTTCCCCGACGTCGCGGACTCGCGCTACCTGTCGCTGGTCTTCCGGCGCGCCGGGCGTTCGCCCAGGCGCTGAAGCCGCGAAGCCGCGGCGGTGCTCACCGCCCGCGGCTCCGCGGCCGAGCAACACCCCGGTCATTTCCGCTCAGTCATCACCTTCCGCCGCCAGAAAGGATCGTTTCCATGTCCGTCGCCGTTGCCGAGCGCCCCACCCACGTCCCGGAGCAGGAGCCGGTGGGAACCGCGTTCCAGTACCCGGGCATCCCCACGACCTGTGACGGGGCCGAGGCCGTCGTCCACGTCGAGACGCGGATCAGCCAGGCCGCCGGGGCGTACCCGATCACCAGTTCGACCACGATGGGCGGCGGGTTCAACGCCGGGGTGATGAACGGGGCCAAGAACCTGTGGGGCGACTCCCTCATGTTCTTCGAGCCCGAGAGCGAGCACTCCGCGGCGGCGGTGTGCGAGGGGTTCGCCGTCGCCGGCGGGCGCGTCACCAACTTCACCTCGGGGCAGGGCCTCGTGCTGATGAAGGAGGTGCTGTACACGATCAGTGGCAAGCGGCTGCCGGTGGTCATGAACATCGGCGCCCGGGCGCTGACCAGCCAGGGGCTGAACGTCCACGCCGGGCACGACGACGTGATGAGCGTCGCCGACGTGGGCTGGGGGATGCTGTTCGCCCGCAACGCGCAGGAGGCGGGCGACTTCTGCCTCATCTGCCGCAAGGTCGCCGAGGCCACGCAGACGCCGTTCTTCAACGTCCAGGACGGGTTCCTCACCACCCACACGGTCGAGACGGTGCGGCTCACCGAGCCGGAGTTCATGAAGGAGTTCGTCGGCGACCCGAAGGCGCGCCTCACGAACCTCATGGACACCGCCAACCCGATGATGTCCGGCGTGGTGCAGAACCAGGACTCGTACATGAAGGGGAAGATCGCCCAGCGCTGGTACTACGACCAGGTGCCGGACAAGTTGCAGGAGGCGTTCGACGAGTTCGCCCGCAAGACCGGCCGCCGCTACGGCACGGTCGAGGCGCACCGCTGCGAGGACGCCGAGTACGTCCTCGTCGGCATGGGCTGCTACATGGAGACGGCGAAGGCGACGGTCGACTACCTCCGCGACGTGAAGAACGTCAAGGCCGGGTGCCTCACCGTCTTCGCGTTCCGGCCGTTCCCGGCCGTCGAGATCGTGAACGCGCTGAAGGGGTGCGAGGCGTTCACCGTGTTCGAGCGGATGGACGACCCGCTCTCGACCACCGGCAACCACCTCACCCGCGAGGTCAAGGCGGCGTTCTACGACGCGGTGATCGGCCAGAACGGCCAGGAGAAGCTGACCGACGCGCCGCCGCGGGTGTACCACGGCGCCGCCGGGCTCGGCAGCCGCGACGTCCGGCCGGGCGACGTCATCGCCGCGTTCCACAACATGATGATGGACGGCCCGCACTTCTTCTCCGTCGGCATCGACCACCGGAGCGCGCTGCCGCGCAAGGACGACCCGGACCTGCGGCCGACGGGCGGGTTCTCGATGCGCGGCCACTCGGTCGGCGGGTTCGGCAGCGTGACGACGAACAAGATCATCGCCACCATCGCCGGGAACGTGTTCGGCAAGGACGTGCAGGCGTACCCGAAGTACGGCTCCGAGAAGAAGGGGCTGCCGACGACGTACTACCTCACCGTCGCCGACTCGCACATCTTCATGCACAGCGAGCTGGAGAAGGTGGAGCTCCTGTGCATCAACGACCCGACGGCGATGCTCAGCCCGATCACGCTGAAGGGGCTGGTGCCGGGCGGGGCGATCTTCATGCAGTCGCCGTACGCCGACCCGGCGGAGGTGTGGGCGCGCATCCCGCCCGACAACAAGCGCACGATCCGCGAGAAGAAGATCCGGGTGTACTACTGCGACATGGTGCGGATCGCCCGCGAGGAGGCGAACGACCCGGACCTGCAGATGCGGATGCAGGGGATCGTGCTCCTGGGGGCGTTCCTGAAGCTGACGCCGTACGCCCGGGAGGGCGAGATGTCCGACGCGCAGGTGGAGGCGGGGGTGGAGAAGGCCCTGCGGAAGTACTTCGGCAAGCGCGGCGAGCAGGTAATCCGCGACAACATGACGTGCATCAACCGCGGCCGCGACGAGACTCGGGAGATCCCCGCCGAGGTCATGTTTGCGCAGTAACGCCCACGCACCCCACACCCCGAATGACGAATGACGAATGACCCACCAATGACGAAGGAAGACGGGCAGGGGTTCCCTGGCTCGGGGCTTCTCTTCGTCATTGGTGGGTCATTCGTCATTCTTAACCAGGAACCCCACTCATGTCCGCAAGCGCCACTCTGCCCGCCCCGTCCATGAACGCGGCGAGCGACAAGGACCCGTTCAACAACAACTGCTACGGCACCACCGTCGACCGCGACTACAAGCCGGTCGCGCTCAAGTCGGCGATGAGCCTGCCGGTGCTCGACGTCCACGACTTCAACGACCGCATCATCCGCGGCTACGAGGAGGGGTACGGCGAGAAGGAACTCCCCGCCGACCTCACGCTCGCCCGGTCGCTCATCCCCGCCGGCACCGCGTCGCTCCGCGACTTCAGCTACATCGCCCCGGAGATCCCCGAGTACATCCCGTCGAACTGCACCGGCTGCATGGACTGCGTGACCGAGTGCCCGGACACGGCGATCCTGGGCAAGGTGCTCGGCGAGGACGAGTGGGAGCAGAAGCTCGCCGCCCTGCCCGACGGCGACCGCGAGATGTACCGGGCGCAGTGGGCGCGAACCAAGAAGTACTACGACGGCGGGAAGAAGAAGCAGGGCGTCGGCGGGGTGTTCAACATCATCATCGACCCGTCGAAATGCAAGGGGTGCGCCGAGTGCGTGACGGTGTGCGACGACGACGCGCTGAAGATGGTGGCGAAGACGGACGACGTGATGGTGAAGGCCCGCAAGAGCCACCGGCTGTTCAAGAACATGGGGCCGAGCAACGAGAAGTTCATCAGCGGAAACCTGCTCATCGACATGATGCTCAGGGAGCAGACGCACATCTACACCGGCGGCGCCGGGTCGTGCGCCGGGTGCGGGGAGGGGACGGCGCTGCGCATGATGTGCGCCGCGACGGGGAGCAAGTACGGCGAGCAGTGGGGCATCGTCGCGGCGACCGGGTGCAACACGGTGTACACGTCCACGTACCCGTACAACCCGTACATGGTGCCGTGGACGAACTCGCTGTTCGAGAACGCCCCGACCTACGCCATCGGGGTGCGGATGCGCTGGGACCAGATGGGCTGGGCCGGCAAGCCGCTGTGGGTCGTCGGCGGCGACGGGGCGATGTACGACATCGGCTTCCAGGCGCTCAGCCGCATGTTCGCCAGCGGCATGAACATCAAGGTGTTCGTGCTCGACACGCAGGTGTACTCGAACACCGGCGGGCAGGCGAGCACCGCGAGCTTCACCGGGCAGAACACGAAGATGTCGGTCCACGGGAACGTGTTCGGCGGGAAGCAGGAGCGGCGGAAGGAGATCGCGCAGATCGCCATGATGCACCCGCGCACCTACGTCGCGCAGACGACGTGCGCCCACGTCAACCACTTCTACAAGGCGGTGCTGGGGGCGCTGGAGTTCGACGGCCCGGCGATCGTGTGCTGCTACACGACGTGCCAGCCCGAGCACGGCGTCGCCGACAACATGGCCGGCGAGCAGGCGCGCCTCGCCGTGGACACGCGGGCGTTCCCGCTCATCATCTACGACCCGCGCAAGGGCGACACGCTCAAGAGCCGGATCTCGCTCGACGGCAACCCGAACAAGACCGGCGACTGGTACGTCCACCCGAAGACGAACCAGGAGGTGACGTTCGTCGACTTCGCGCGGAGCGAGGGGCGGTTCGTGAAGCACTTCGACAAGGACGGCAACCCGTCGCCGACGCTGCTCGCGGCGAAGCAGGACCGGTTGGAGAACTGGCACGTGCTCCAGGACCTGGCGGGGCTGCGGTGAGGTCAAATGACGAATGACGAATGACCCACCAGTGACCAAGGAAACCCGCCCCCACCCGCTCCTTCGGTATTCGGGTTTCGTGCCTCGGGTTTCCTTGGTCACTGGTGGGTCATTCGTCATTCGTCATTGAGAGCCAACTATGCTCGAACCCCTCGCGTCCCACGACTACGCCCCCGGCGCGCTGGAGGCCGCCGACCGGTTCGTCCGCAGCGCCCGGTGGGGGCTGCGCGAGCTGTGGATGGTGCGCGTCTACCCCGACCGCCTCCACCTCGTCGACGTGAACAAGGACTACTTCGAGGTACGCGGCCTCGGCTACCCGGACGCCGACGTCGTGCCGCTCCTCCGGCTGGTGAACGCCGCGTTCGACCCCGCCACCGTCCACGAGCCGACCCCGGCCGGGTACAAGGAGTTCCTCACCGGCCGCCGCTTCCCGTGGGCCGCCGACCGGGCCATGTAACCGCGCCGCCTTCGGCCGGACCCGAATCTTCTTGCCGCGGTCGCACCCGTACGTGATTCACCACGTCCCGGCCGCCCCGCGTGGCGGTTTTCCCCGGCTTTGTTGCCCTACCTGAACTACGGTTGCGCGCTCGCATGACTTCGCGGCGCGCTACCGACCGACTCGCACCATGCCCCACACCCCTCCCCCTGCCCCGGACCCCCGACCGTCGTGGTCGGGGTGGATCGTCGGTTTCGCGGCCGCGGCGTGGCTCGCCGGCGTCGCCGCCGGGTTCGCCGCGTGGGACGCCTACGACGCCACCCCCGACCCGCAGGCCGCCGCGGGGCCGGGCGAGCCGTCCGTGGCGCCGTGGACGCTGACGCTCTACGCCCACCCGCACTGCCCCTGCATGCGCGCCGGCCTCGCCGAGCTCGCCGAACTCACCCGCGCCCTCCCGGCCGGGGTCGCGGTCCATGTCGCGTTCGTTCGGCCCGCCGGGGCCCAGCCGGGGTGGGAGCGGACGGCGGGGTGGGACGCGGCCGCCGCCATCCCCGGTGTCACGGTCCGGTGCGACGCCGGCGGGGAGGACGCCGCCCGGGTCGGCGTCACGGCCTCGGGGTGCGCGGTCCTCGCGGACGCGACCGGCCGGGTGGCGTTCCGCGGCGGGCTGACGCGCGGCCGCGGCCGGGCCGGCGAATCCGCCGCGCGGCGAACGATCCTGGGGATCGTGGCGGGCGAGCTGATGGACGGCGAGGCTCCCGTGTTCGGGTGCCCGCTGGCGAACGACCCACGGTAGTGTGGAGGGGCGGGCCGATGCCGGACGAGGAACGAGCCAGGACGGCCGCGCGGGCCGCCGAGATCACGGCGGCGAACCTGGACGCCGTGCACCGGCGGGTGGACCGGCTGTTCGCCGGGCTCCTCGCCGCGCAATGGGTCGCCGCCGTCGGGCTGGCCCTCTGGGTCACGCCGCTGACGTGGGCCGGCACCGAGTCCCGCACCCACCCGCACGTCTGGGCGGCCGTCGGGCTCGGGTTCGGCATCGCCGCGTTCCCGGTCGCGCTCGCCCTGCTGCGGCCCGGCCGCGCCGGCACCCGCCACGCCGTCGCCGCCGGCCAGATGCTCATGTCGGCGCTGCTCATCCACCTGACCGGCGGGCGGCTCGAGACGCACTTCCACGTGTTCGGGTCGCTCGCCTTCCTCAGCTTCTACCGCGACTGGCGGGTGCTCGTGACGGCGGTCGCCGTCACCGCCGCGGACCACGTCGCCCGCGGGGCGCTGTGGCCGGAGTCGGTGTACGGGACGCCGGCCGGGGCGACGTGGCGGTGGGTCGAGCACACCTGGTGGGTGGCGTTCGAGGGCGTGTTCCTGGTCTACGCCTGCCTCTACGGGGTGCGGGACATCCGCGCCGCCGCCGACCGCGAGGCCGAGCTGGAGGCGGCCCGGGCGACGGTCGAGCGGAAGGTCGCCGAGCGCACCCGTGAGCTGGCCGAGAGCGAGGAGCGGTTCCGCGGCGCGCTCGACCACGCCGCCATCGGCATGGCCCTGGTCGCCACCGACGGCCGGTTCCTCCGGGTCAACCGGGCGCTGTGCGGGATCATGGGGTACGCCGACGCCGAGCTCCTGGCCCTCACGTTTCAAGAGGTCACCCACCCGGACGACCTGGCCTCCGACCTGGCCCACGTCCGGCAACTGCTCACCGGCGAGCTGGACACGTACCAGATGGAGAAGCGGTACGTCCACACGGCCGGCCACACGGTCTGGGCGCTGCTGAGCGTGTCGCTCGCCCGCGACTCGGCCGGGCGGCCGCTCTACTTCATCAGCCAGATCCAGGACATCACCGACCGGAAGCGGGCCGAGGAGCAACTGCGGCACGCCGAGCAGCAGTTCCGCAGCGCGTTCGACGACGCCGCCGTCGGCATGGCCCTCCTGTCCCTCGACGGCCGGTTCCTCCGGGTCAACCAGGCGCTGTGCGAGACCGTGGGGTACGCCGAGGCCGAGCTGCTGGCGCAGACGTTCCGCGGGGTCACCCACCCGGACGACCTCGCCGCCGACGCCGCGCTCGTCGCCCGCGCCCTGGCCGGGGAGCTGCGGACGTACCGGCGCGAGAAGCGGTACGTCCACAAGGCCGGGCACGACGTCTGGGTGCTGGTGGGCGTGACCTACGTGACCGGCGCCGACGGGCGGCCGCACCACGTCGTCTCGCAGGTGCAGGACATCACCGAGCGGAAGCGGGCCGAGGCGGCGATGCGGCGGGCCCGGGAGGCGGCCGAGGCGGCGAACCGCGCCAAGAGCGAGTTCCTCGCCAACATGAGCCACGAGATCCGCACGCCCATGAACGGCGTCCTCGGGATGACCGACCTGCTCCTGAACACCGAGCTGACCGCCGACCAGCGCGAGTCGCTCGGGATGGTCAAGTCGTCGGCCGACGCGCTGCTCACCGTCATCAACGACGTCCTCGACTTCTCCAAGATCGAGGCCGGGAAGATGGACCTCGACCCGGTCCCGTTCTCGCTCCGCGACCAGGTCGGCGACGCGCTCAAGGCGCTCGCCCCGCGGGCGCACGGGAAGGGGCTGGAGCTCGCCTGCGACATCCCCGAGGCGGTGCCCGACCTGGTCGTCGGCGACCCCGGCCGGCTGCGGCAGGTGCTCACCAACCTCGCCGGGAACGCGGTCAAGTTCACCGCCGCCGGCGAGGTCGTGGTCCGCGCCGAGCTCCTCCCCGGCGAGGCGGGCGCCGACGCCGTGCGCCTCCGGTTCGCGGTGTCCGACACCGGCATCGGCATCCCGGCCGACAAGCTGGCCGCGGTGTTCGACCCGTTCACCCAGGCCGACGGGAGCACGACCCGGAAGTACGGCGGCACCGGCCTCGGGCTCACCATCTCGACCCGGCTGGTGGCGCTGATGGGCGGGCGCATCTGGGTCGAGAGCGAGCCCGGCCGGGGGAGCACGTTCTACTTCGAGGCCCGGTTCGAGCGCGCCCGCGGGTCGATCGCCCGGGCGGTCGCGGTGCCGGTGGACCTGCGCGGGGTGCCGGTGCTGGTGGTGGACGACAACGCCACGAACCGCCGGGTGCTGGTGGACACCGTGCGGCAGTGGGGCGCGGCCCCGGTGTGGGCCGAGTCCGGGCGCGAGGCGCTCGCCGAGCTCCGCCGCGCCGCGGCGGCGAGGGAGCCGTACCGGCTGGTGCTCCTCGACGGGATGATGCCGGGGATGGACGGGTTCGAGGTGGCGGCGCAGGTCGGCCGCGACCGGGCGCTGGCCGGGGCGGCGGTGCTCATGCTCACGTCGGCCGACCGGACCGGCGACGCCGCGCGGTGCCGCGACCTCGGGGTGGCCGCGTACCTCGTCAAGCCGGTCAAGCCGGCCGAGCTGAACCGGGCGATCTCGGCCGCGCTGGCCGTCACCCCGGCGCCGGCCCGGGCGGCGTCGCCCCACACCCCGCCCCCGCGCGGCGCCGGCGGCCGCCCGTTGCGGGTCCTCCTGGCGGAGGATAACGTGGTCAACCAGCGCGTCGCCACCCGGCTGCTGGAGGCCGGCGGGCACGCGGTCACGGTGGCGAACCACGGCGGCGAGGCGCTGGCGGCGCTGGACCGCGGGGCGTTCGACCTCGTCCTGATGGACGTGCAGATGCCCGAGGTGGACGGGTTCGAGGCGACGAAGGCGATCCGCGAGCGCGAGGCCGGGACGGGCCGGCACACCCGGGTCGTCGCCATGACCGCCCACGCGATGAAGGGCGACCGCGAGCTGTGCCTGGCCGCCGGGATGGACGACTACGTGTCGAAGCCGATCCAGAAGGGCGAACTCGCCCGGGTGCTGGCGTGGGCGGCCGACCGGCCGGCGCTCGACCGGCGCGGCGCCGTCCGGCAGCTCGGCGGCGACGAGGAGCTGTTCGCCGAGATCGCCGCCCTGTTCCTCGACGACGCCCCGAAGGTCCTCGTCACCCTCCGCGACGCACTGGCCGCCGGGGACGCGAAGGTCGTCCAGCGGGCGGCGCACACGCTCAAGGGCTCGGCCGGGTGCATCGGCGGGGCGCTGGTCGCCGCCGCCGCCGCGAAGGCGGAGGCGATGGGCGCCGCCGGCCGACTCGACGACGCCCCCGCCGCGGTCGAGGCCGTGGCGGCCGAACTCGAACGCCTGTTGTCCGCACTGGCCGCCGAGCTCACGCCGGCCGCCGAAGGAGTACACGTATGAGCCCGGAGACGCCCGCGTCCCGCGAGGGGGACGCGCCCGCCGGTCGCCCGGACTTCGTCGCCAAGTCGTCGATCTCCGGGTCGGTCCCGGTGCCGCGGCGCCGCACCCCGGGCGCGGCGCCGCGGGTGCTGATCGCCGAAGACGACCCCGTTTCGCGCACCGTCCTCGACCGGACCCTCAAGCAGTGGGGGTACGACGTGACGGCGACGCAGAACGGGGCCGAGGCGTGGGACGCGCTGAAGTGCGAGGACGCCCCGCGGCTGGCGGTGATCGACTGGATGATGCCCGGGCTGGAGGGGCCGGAGGTGTGCCGGCGGGTGCGGGCGCTGGTCCGCCCGGTGCCGACCTACGTCATCCTGCTGACCGCTAAGGGCGGGGCCGACGACATCGTCACCGGCCTGGAGAGCGGCGCCGACGACTACCTGGCGAAGCCGTTCGACCGGCAGGAGCTCCACGCCCGGGTGCGCGTCGGCGAGCGCGTGGTGGCCCTGCAACAGGGGCTGGCCGACCGGGTGTGCGAGCTGGAGACCGCGCTGAGTCAGGTGAAGCAACTGAAGGGGCTACTCCCGATCTGCGCGTACTGCAAGAGCGTGCGCGACGACAAGAACTACTGGCAGCGGGTGGAGACGTACGTGGCCGCGCACTCGGACGCCCGGTTCAGCCACGGCATCTGCCCGGACTGCTGGAAGGGCGTGGTCGAGCCCGAGTTCGAGGCCGCCGGCATCCCGCACGACGGCCCGCACCCGGGCTGAGCAGCCGGCGGTCCGGTTTGGTAGCCGCAGGCTTGACAGTAGTCTGAACGGGAGGTGCTCGGATCGCGGAGCCGCATGGGCTTTCCTCGGTTCAGGTTGACCACGACCTTGAACCGAGGAAACCCCATGCGGCCGGGTCAATCTGCCATCACCCCGTCGGTCGTCCACACCCACGCCCGCGACGCCCTCCGCCGGGTCGCGCCGTGGACCCCGTTCCGATCGGCGGTGACGGTCGCCCGGCGGCTCGACCGGCTCCTCCTGGTGGCGGCCCCCCCCGCACCCGGTCGACCGTCGCCCGGGCCCGGTTCCCGTTCCCCCACGAGACCGCCCGCCGGGACCGCCGCCGCCGGTGGGCGGTCGGGATCGACGCCCACGACCGCCCGTGCTACGGCGGCCGGGGCACCGCCGGGACGGTCGGCGGGCAGAAGACGTCGGGGAGTGCTACGGCGGCCGGGGCACCGCCGGGACGGTCGGCGGGCAGAAGACGTCGGGGACGAGCACGTTCCTCCGGCACGCCACCGCCGCCCTCCTCCACCGCCCCGTCGGGCCCGTCCCGGTCGCCCCGGGGACGAAGCCGCACGAGGTCGTGGCCGCCCTCCTCGACCCGGTCGCCGCCCGCGGGGCGCGGGTCCGGGGGGTGGCCCCGGACGCCGGGTTCGGCGGGGGACTATCCTCCTGCTCCGGTCCCGGGGGCGGGATGACGTCGTCCGGCTGGCCCGGAAGGGGCGACCGGACGGCCCGGCGGAAGTACCGGGACCGGTTCGGGGTGGAGGCGAGCTACCGCCGGAAGAAACGGGGCCTCGGGTGGACGACGCGTACCGACCGGCGGTACCGGCTGCTGCTGGAGGGGGTGGCGCACCTCCTCCGGCAGGTGTGGGTGCGGCGGATCGAGGTCGTGGGCCGGGCCGCCGGGGTGCCCGGCGCCCTCCCGCGGGCCGAGATCCTCGACTGGCGGGCGGATCACCTGAAGGCCCGACACCCGACCGGCCGGCGCATCCCGTGCCCGGACCCCTGGCAACGTGAACGCCTCCCGTTGAAACTACTGTCAAGCCTGCGCCACGCGGGCGCAGGCTCAAGCCTGCGGCTACCGCCCGGCGAACTCGGCGTCGAGCGCGAGGTTCACCTCCAGCACGTTGACGAACGGCTCGCCCGCCAGCCCGCCGAGCGGGGCCGACGCGGCGCGGGTCAGGACCGCCTCGATCCGCTGGCGGGCGGCGGCCGCGTCGCCCGACCCGGCGCGGGCGGCGGCCACGCGCGGCAGCTGCCAGCGGGCGTTCCGCAGCGTGATGTGCGGGTCCAGGCCGGCGCCGGACGCGGTCACGAAGTCGGCCGGGACGCGCTCGATGTCGGCGGCCCGGGCGCGGTTCGCCGGGTCTTGCAGCCACATGTCGAAGAACAGCGCCTGGATCGTGGTCCCCTCCGTCACCGGCCGCACCGTCTTCTCGACCTTGCCGTCGGCCGCCTTCCCCTCGACCACGCCGGGGAACGTGCCCGGGTGAGTCTTGACGAAGCTGTCGAAGAACGGGCCGACCAGCTCGTCCGGCTTCGGCTCGTCGGCCTTGTCCGGGTTCGCCGCCTTCCAGGCGGCGGGCACCTCCGGGTGCTCCTCCGCCCACGTCTGGATGAACGCCGCAACCTCCTCACCCTTCGCCCACGCGGCGGCCGAGGTCGGGTACCCCGCCGCCCAGGCGGCGGCGCGGTCGGGCACGGCGGCGAACCACGCCTCGACGTCGGGGCCGACCGGCGCGCCCTTGCGCGGGCCGGCGGTGGTGTAGCGGGCGAGCGGGCCGAGGAGCTGTGCGGCGCGGTCGCGGAGCTTCGGCGACGCCGCGCCCCAGTTGCTCCCGCCGGCCGCGGCGGCGTTGTACCCGGCGGCCGACGGGCGCGGCCAGAAGTACTCGTCCTTCGTGAACGCCTGCGCCACCTGCCGCGAGCCGACGACGGTGCCGTCGGCCTTCGTGACGAGGCTGCCGTTGGCCTTCGTGGGGAACAGCACCTGCCCGAACGCCCACAGGGCGAGCGGGTACAGCACGCAGCACACGCCGACGCTGGCGGCGAAGAGGAGGGTGTTGGCGCGGAGGGCTTTCATGGTCGTGTCCTGGTGGTTGGTGTGTCGGTGTCGCAGCGATTCGCAAGCGTTCCGGTTGTCCGCGGTAGCGCCCCGGCTGGTAGCCTGCGCTCGGCCGAGCGCAGGCTAAAGCCTGCGGCTACCAGCCGGCCGGGCTACGCCATCCCGAGAGCGGTCAGCGCCAGGTCGATCGCCTTGATGCCGGCGAACGGCACGACCACGCCGCCGAGCCCCCACACGAGCAAGTTGCGGCGGAGCAGCGCGTCGGCGCCGACCGGGCGGTACGTCACGCCCTTCAGGGCGATCGGGATGAGGCACGGGATCACCACGGCGTTGAAGATCACCGCCGACAGGATCGCCGACGTCGGGCTGGTCAGGCCCATGAAGTCGAGCGCCTTGAGCCAGGGCAGGGTGCCGGCGAACAGCGCCGGGACGATGGCGAAGTACTTCGCCACGTCGTTGGCGATGCTGAACGTCGTCAGCGCCCCGCGGGTCATCAGCAGTTGCTTACCCACCTCCACGACCTCGATCAGCTTGGTCGGGTCGCTGTCGAGATCGACCATGTTCCCGGCCTCCTTCGCCGCCTGCGTACCGCTGTTCATGGCCACGCCCACGTCCGCCTGGGCGAGCGCCGGGGCGTCGTTCGTGCCGTCGCCCATCATGGCGACGAGCCGCCCGCCGGCCTGCTCCTTGCGGATGTACGCCAGCTTCGCCTCCGGCGTCGCCTCGGCGATGAAGTCGTCCACCCCGGCCTGCTCCGCGATCGCCTTCGCCGTCAGCGGGTTGTCGCCCGTCACCATCACGGTGCGAATGCCCATCTTCCGCAGCCGATCGAACCGCTCGCGGATGCCCGGCTTCAGCACGTCCTCGAGCACCACCAGCCCGACGATCCGGTTCCCCTCGGTGACGAGGAGCGGCGTCGCGCCCTGGGCCGCGACCGAGTCCACCTGCTCCCGGAGGCGCGGCGGCAGCGGCCCGCCGTGGGCCTCGACGTACTTCCGCACGGCGTCGCTCGCCCCCTTGCGGAGGACGCGCCCGTCGGGCAGGTCGACCCCGCTCATCCGCGTCTGCGCGGTGAACGCGACGGCCCGGCCGCCGACCGGCGGGCTCCACACGCCGGCGCCGGGCGTGCGGCGGTAGAGGTCGACGATGCTCTTCCCCTCCGGCGTCGCGTCGGCGGCGCTCGCCAGCGCGGCGAGGTGGCCGACCTCCACCGCCGACACGTCGGCGAGCGGCACGAACCGCGTCGCCTGCCGGTTCCCCATCGTGATGGTGCCGGTCTTGTCGAGCAGGAGCGTGTCCACGTCGCCCGCGACCTCGACGGCCTTACCGCTCTTGGCGACGATGTTCGCCCGCAGGGCGCGGTCCATGCCGGCGATGCCGATGGCGGCGAGGAGCGCGCCGATCGTCGTCGGGATGAGGCACACGAGCAGCGCCACCAGCGTCGGGACGTCGGTGCCCAAACTCTTCACCTGCGCGGCGCCGACGTAGGCGGCCATGTAGGCCTCGGCGTGCTTCGCCATCGGCCACAGCGTCGCGGTGACGACGAGGAAGATGAACGTGAACGCCGCCAGCACCAGTTGCAGGGCGATCTCGTTCGGCGTGCGCTGGCGGGCGGCGCCCTCGACGAGCGCGATCATGCGGTCGAGGAACGACTTCCCGGCCCCGGCGGTGACGCGCACCAGAATCATGTCGGACAGCACGCGCGTGCCGCCGGTCACGCCGCTGCGGTCGCCGCCGGCCTCGCGCACCACCGGCGCCGACTCGCCGGTGATGGCCGACTCGTCCACGCTCGCCACGCCCTCGACCACCTCGCCGTCGCCCGGGATCACCTGCCCGGCCTCGACGATCACGAGGTCGCCCGGGTTCAGCCGGGTGGACGGCACGGTCTCGATGAAGTTCGGCGTCTGGAGCCACGAGTCGAGCGTGCCGGGCGGGACGACGGACGTGTCCACGACCTTGAGCCGCCGGGCCGGCGTGTCCTGGCGGGTCTTGCGGAGGGCGTCGGCCTGGGCCTTCCCGCGCGCCTCGGCGAGCGCCTCCGCGAAGTTGGCGAACAGGAGCGTCAGCACGAGCCAGACGTCGAGCGCGACGAGGTAGCCGAGCGGAGCGGCCGAGATGCCGGGGGTTGCGGCCTTCGCCACGGTGTAGGCCACCGACAGCACGGTGCCGACCTCGACCACGAACATCACCGGGTTCTTCCACATCCGGTCGGGGCGGAGCATCACCACGGCCTGCCGCGCGGCGGCCTTCATCAGGTCGGGGGCGAACAGCCCCTGCCGGCGGACGCGCTTGCGGTCGGCAGTCGGGCGGGGCTGGGTCACGGTGGCGGACATCGGTCACGACCCCTTCGGCTTGTTGCGGACCCGGACCCGGGGCAGCTCCCGGCGGGCCTGCTGGAAGTAACAGATCTCGACCAGGGTCGGCCACAGCTCGACCGACGCCTTGATCAGACTCACCACGTCGTCCACCAGCCGGGCGACGTTCTGCTGGAAGAAGTCCGGCTCGAACCCGTAGAAGGCCCGCTCCAGGTTGGCCGCGAACAGGCGGAGCGCGTCCTTCCGCTCGCCGGCCGGCGCGGCGTCGGCGGCGCGGACCGCCCGGCCGTGGACGGCGCCCACCTTCGTGAGGATCTCGTCCGCGTCGGCGGCGGTCACCTCGCCCTCGTAGTCGAAGCGGACGGTGAGCTCGTCGGCCTTGGTGACCGTTTCCTTGATCTTCCGCTTGAGCAGCGTGCAGATCTCCTCGTTGAAGATCTCCGCCGCCGGCGGGTTCCGCATGTAGTTGTTCTTCGTGTGCGTCTGGGCCGAATCCACGTGGGCCGCGGCCACGCCCTTCTGCCGGACCCACAGCCGGTAGATGAAGTCCTCGAACCGGAGCCGGGTCGGGAAGAACGGCGGCAGGCCGAGCGTGTTGTCGTACCCGGCCACGCCGCAGTCGATCCGCCAGTTCTGGTTCGTCACCACCGGGCGGAAGTTCACCAGCACGTAGGCGTCGTTCAGGTCCTCCGGCCGGGTCTGGGTCTCGTCGGCCAGGAACAGGTCGAGGTAGTCGAGGGCGTCGATGTCGTTGGTGCCCGACCGGTACGTCTGGGCCACCTTCACCACCGCCGCCTTCGACACCCGGCCCGGTTCCAGCCGCAGCGCGTTCTCCCGGGCCAGCCCGGTGCTCACGTTCGTCTCCAGGTCCATCGCCGTGTCGACCAGGTACTCCCCGTGCTCGTAGTTGGCCGGGGCGGCCCCGGCCGGCTTGCCGAGCACGTCGCGGAACGACGCCAGGATGTCGTAAGTCCGCACCGTGTACCCCCCGGCCCCGACGCGGACCAGCTTCCCGCGGCACACCTCCCCGTCGCCGAGTGACTCCGGGCTGTCCTCGACCAGGGCGTGCGGCCGCATGTCGTCGTCCGCGCTCACCATCAACTTCCCGAGGGTGTAGATGAGGGTGAAGTTCCGGTTCCCCCCGTAGCTCGGGCGGAACAGGTTGCGGACGATGAGCTCCAGCTTCCGGTCCCTCAGCCGGGCGGCGAGGAAGCGGATGAACTCCTCCTTCTCCCGCGGCCCGACGTACACGAGCTCGTTGTGGGTCCGGGTGGCCTCCAGCTGGGCGAAGTACTTCTCGTGCAGCCCCAGGTTCGAGTCGTCGAACACCATCAGGGGGACGGCGTGGCCGTTCCGCCAGAAGTTGTCGTCGTAGAGTTCGATCGTCTCCCCCACGTCCCGCAGCCGGTACGTGGGGATCACGAACGCCAGGTCCGGGTCGCGCATGGTGGGGACCGCATCCTCGAATACAGGGTGAAGAGTGCAGAACACGGAATGACGGCAGAGACTCTGTGTTCTGTGCTCCGACCTCACCGCCCGAACGGGATCGGCCCCAGGTGGTCGGCCACCGGGCCGAGCGCGGCGACCGGGAGGAACATCAGCGCGCCGACCAGCACGATGGTGCCGAACAGCACGCACCCGAACGTCACCGTGTCGGTCCGCAGGGTGCCGGCGGTCATCGGCGTCGGCTTCTTCGCCGCCAGGCTCGCGGCGAACGCGATCGGGGCGATGATCGGGATGAACCGGGCGAGCAGCATCACCAGCCCGGTGGCGACGTCCCAGTGCGGGGCGTAGGGCGCCGGGGTGCTCGGGTTCGCCTTCGGGTCGTTGAACCCGTAGGTGTCGCCCAGCCCCTCGAACCCGGACCCGTTGTTCGCGCTCGACGACGTGAACTCGTACAGGATCTCGCTGAACCCGTGCGGCCCGGGGTTGTTCGTGGCCGCCGTGCCCCAGTCGAGCGCGGCGAACAGGCCGGTCGGCACCAGGATGAGCAGCGGGTGCGCGAGCAGCGCCAGCGCCGCCAGCTTCATCTCCCGCGCCTCCACCTTCTTGCCGAGGTATTCGGGCGTCCGGCCGACCATGAGCCCGGCCAGGAACACGGCGACGACGAGGTAGATGAGCAGGTTGATGAGCCCCACCCCGATGCCGCCGAAGATGCAGTTCAGCCACATCCCGGTGAGCGGCGTCAGCCCGGCGAGCGGGTTCAGGCTGTCGTGCATGCAGTTCACCGACCCGTTGCTCGTGCAGGTGGTGATGGCGGCCCACGTCGGCCCGGCCGACGTGCCGAAGCGGAGCTCCTTCCCCTCGAGGTTCCCCGTGGACTGGTCGACCGGCAGCCCGACCAGCGCCGGCACGGCGAGGTCCTTCGCCTCCTCCGTGCCGGCGGCGTCGGCGGTGGTGACGCGGAACGGCTTCCCGTCGCGGCCCACGAGCGCGGCGCGGTCGGCGAGCGCCGGGTTCGGGCGCATCGAGTCGGTGGCGATGCCCCAGCCGATGAGGGCGACGAGGAAGGCGAGCATGACGGCGTACACGACGCGGGCGTGCGGGCGGTTGCGGAGCATCACCCCGAACATCACCACGCAGGCCATCGGGATGACGATGATCGACGCGCACTCGATCACGTTCGAGAGCCCGGTCGGGTTCTCGAACGGGTGGGTCGAGTTCGGGCCGTAGAACCCGCCGCCGTTCGTGCCGAGCTGCTTGATCGCCACCACCGCCGCCACCGGCCCGCGGGCGATCGCCTGCTCGACGCCCTCCAGCGTCGTGACCGTGACGTTCCCCTGGAACGTCATCGGCACGCCCTCGACGACGAGCGCGGCGCCGACGACGAGGCTGAGCGGCACGGCGACGTACACGAGGCCGCGCCACAGGTCGAGGTTGTAGTTCCCGAGGTGCTTGTCGCCGCGCAGCCCGCGCGTCACGGCCAGGAGGGCCGCCAGCCCGACGGCCGGCGTCAGCATCTGCTTCAGCAGGATGCCGAAGATCTGACTCCCGTAGGTGAGGTGGACCTCGCCGCTGTAGTGCTGGAGGTTCGTGTTCGCCAGGAACGAACACGCGGTGTTGAAGATCGTGGTGGGCGAGAGCATCCCCTTCCCGTCCGGGTTGAGGAACGCCGGGTGCCACGGCTGCGTGGCGAGTACGAGGTAGCCGAACAGGAACATCAGCGCGTTCGACCCGAGCATGGCGAGGCAGTACCGCTTCCAGTCCTGCGGGCCGGTGTCGATGAGGCGCTCGAAGGCGTTGCGGGCGCCGCCGCGGTCGAGCACCCGGGCCATGTACCGCCCGAGCGGGATCGACAGCAGCACCGTCGCGCCGACAATGAGAACCGGGAGGAACCACATGGGGCACCAGTGCTGGGGGCGAAAATTCGAAACTCGAAATTCGAACCAGCTTCCGTCTCCGCGAATTCGAATTTCGAGCTCCGTACTTTTGTCTGATTAAAACTTCTCGGGTCGCAACAGCGCGGCGAGCAAGTAGGCGAACAGGAGCAGGGTGACGAGCGCGGTCAGCCAGATCACGGCGGCCTCCGTTACACGCGGTCGCACGCGGCGACGAACAGGTACATCAGCCCCAGGGCGCCGAGCCCCAGGGCGACGGTGAGCGGGATCCACACGGCCAGGTCCACGGTCAGTTCCTCTGGGTGGTTTGGTCTGCGGCGTGCGTAACGCAAGGCCGGTGCCATCGCCGCGCCGCGGGCGAATCGCCCGAAAATCGCAGCGAATTCTGCGTGACGGCGGGGTAGGGCGGGGTGGCGGCGGTCGTGCAAAGTCCCGCAACGGTCGTGCAAGATGCACGACGGGCCGGCCGGCGGGTGTGGCGAAATGTTCCAACGGTGACAGCGATGTGCCAGGGCGGAGACCGGACGTGAACATTCTGGTGGTGGACGACGAGATCACGCTGCGGCGGACCCTCCGCATCACGCTGGAGAGCCAGGGCCACGCCGTCGCCGAGGCGGGGACCGGCGCGGAGGCGGCGGCGCGCGTGCGGGTGGCGCGGCCGGACCTCGTGCTCCTCGACCTGAAGCTCGGCCGCGAGAACGGGCTCGACGTGCTCGCCGAGCTCCACCGCGTCGCGCCCGGGCTCGGCGTGGTGCTCATCACCGCGCACGCCAGCATCGACACGGCGGTGGAGGCGATGCGCCGCGGCGCGCTCGACTACCTGCCCAAGCCCTTCACCCCGAAGCAGCTCGCCGAGCTCCTGGCCCGCTGGGGCACGCGTGCCGGTGAGGACGCCGACGCGGCGGTGCTCGCCAGCGCCGAACCGGCGATGCGGCAGGCGCTCGACACGGTGTTCGCGGTCGCGCCGAGCGACGCCACCGTGCTCCTCCGCGGCGAGAGCGGCACGGGCAAGGGGGTGCTGGCGAAGGCCGTCCACGCCCGCAGCCGGCGGGCGGCGGGGCCGTTCGTCACCGTCCACTGCCCGAGCCTGTCGGCGGAGCTGCTGGAGAGCGACCTGTTCGGCCACACGAAGGGCGCGTTCACCGGCGCCGTCCGCGACACCGCCGGCAAGGTCGCCGCGGCGGCGGGCGGGACGCTGTTCCTCGACGAAGTGGGCGACCTCCCGCTGCCGCTCCAGCCGAAGCTGCTGCGGCTCGTGCAGGACCGCACCTACGAGCGCGTCGGCGAGGCGGCCGTGCGCACCGCGGACGTGCGCCTCGTCGCGGCGACGAACCGCGCCCTGGAGGCGGAGGTC
>JAFKFQ010000171.1 GCA_017308215.1 bacterium
GACCGCGCCGAAAGCCCGGGGCCGCCCCCGGGCTTTCGCCACTCCACAGCCCGGGGAACGAGCACGCGAGCGCGCACGTCGAGGCCGCGTTCGCCGAGGCGGTCCGCCTCCACCAGGCCGGCGACGACGCCGGCGCCGAGGCGGGCTACCGCAAGGTGCTGGAGATGAACCCGGCGTTCGCGCCGGCGCTCACCAACCTGGGCGTCATCCACGCCCGCCGCGGCGAGCTCGTCGCGGCCGCGCAGTTCTACCAGGACGCGCTCGCCATCAACCCGGCGCAGGTCGACGCCCACTTCAACCTCGGCAACCTCCTCCGCAAGCTCGGCAAGCCGCTCGACGCCGCGGCCGCGTACCAGGCCGCCGTCCGCATCGACCCGAACCACCCGCGGGCGTACCTCAACCTCGGCCTCGCCGTCTCGGACGCCGGCGACTGGGCGACCGCGGTCGACTGCTTCCGCCGCACCGTGGCGATCGACCCGCAGTTCGCCGACGGGTACAACCTGCTCGGCGACGCCCTGTACCGCACAAACCGCCCCGCCGAGTCGGTAGACGTGTTCCGCGAGTTCGTCGCCCGCTGCCCGGACGACGCCCGCGGCCACCACAACCTCGGCCTCGCCCTCGCCGGCCGCGGGTCGTTCGAGGACGCGGTGCCGGAGCTGGAGCTCGCGGTCAAGCTCCGCCCCGACTACGCCGACGCCTTCAACTCGCTCGGCGTGGCCTACGAGGCGCTCGGCCGCGCCGACGACGCCCAGGAGCAGTACCGCAAGGCCATCGGGCTGCGCGACGAGTTCCCCGGGGCTTGGAGCAACCTCGGCACCAGCCTCACCGAGCAAGGGCGGGTGGACGAGGCGCTCGAGGCGCTCCTGAAGTCGCAGACGCTCCGCCCCGAGCCGCGGACGGGGAGCAACTTCCTCCTCGCGCTCGGCTACAGTTCGACGCCGAGCCCGGGCGAGCTCTACCACGCCCACACCGACTGGGCCGCCCGCCACGCCGACGCGCTCCTCCCCGCGACCCCGCGAACGATCCCCGATCCGTCGCCCGACCGGCGGCTGAAGGTCGGTTACGTCTCGGCCGACTTCCGCCAGCACACGGTCGCCGGGTTCATCGAGACACTGCTGACGCACCACGACCGCAACCGCATCCACGTCACCGGCTACGCCAACGTCACCCGCACCGACGAGGTCACCGACCGCCTCCGCCGCCTCGCCGACGGCTGGCGCCCGGTCACCACGCTCTCCGACGAGCAGGTCGCCGAGCAGATCGTCGCCGACGAGATCGACGTCCTCGTGGACCTGAGCGGCCACACCGCGGGGAACCGGTTGCTGGTGTTCGCCCGCAAGCCGGCGCCGGTGCAGATGACGCTGTTCGGCTACCCGAACACGACGGGGCTGAAGGCGATCGACTACAAGATCTCCGACCCGGTCGCCGACCCGCCGAGCGAGTCGGGCGAGCAGTACACGGAGGCGGTGCTGCGGCTCCCCGAGGTGGCGTGGGTCTACCGCCCGCCGGTCGCCGCGCCGGCGCCGAACGCCCTTCCCGGCCGGTCGGGTCGGTCGTTCACCTTCGGCTGCCTCAACAACCCGGCGAAGCTGTCCGATGTCTGCCTCGCGTCGTGGGCGGGGGTGTTGAAGGCGGTGTCGAAGTCGCGGCTGGTGCTGCTCGGGGGGCGGTCGGCGGAGGCGGCACGGGCGCTGACGGAGCGGTTCACACGCCTCGGCATCGCATCGGACCGGCTCGAAGTAGTCTACCGCCTGCCGGCGAGCGAGTACTTCGAGGCGTACCAGCCGATCGACCTGGCGCTCGACCCGTTCCCGTACAACGGCGGCGTGACGACGTGCGACGCGCTGTGGATGGGCGTGCCGGTGCTCACCGTGACCGGCACGGACTACCGCTCTCGCCAGGGCGCGAGCATCCTGACGAACCTGGGCCTGCCGGAGTTCGTGGCCGACTCGCCCGAGAAGCTGGTCGGCCTCGCCGCGAGCTGGGCCGACCAGCGGACCGGTCTCGCCGACCTCCGCGGCTCCCTCCGCGACATGCTGAAGGAAAGCCCGCTGACCGACGCCACGCGCTACGTGCGGCACCTGGAGGCGGCGTACCGCGACGTGTGGCGGAAGCGGGTCGGGTAGCTCGGCCCACGCGACCGGAACCCAGTCGTGCGTGCCATCCTCAGCGACATCCACGCCAACCTCGAAGCGCTCACCGCCGTCCTGGCGGACATCGAGCGGCAGGGCATCCGGTCGGTTTACAACCTCGGCGATACACTCGGATACGGCCCCGACCCTATCGCGTGCCTCGACCACACGATACGGCTGGACCTCACCCTCCTGGGAAACCACGATCAGGCGGTCCTGGTCCACCCGGATGGGTTCTGTCAGTCAGCCGAGAACTGCATTTTGTGGCACCGAGCAATATTGGAGCGGACCGAGGGACCACTCCCGACCGGTCCCCACGGCAAGTTCCTGGCGTCCCTCCCCCGGTCACATCGGGAGAACGGAGTGCGGTACGTCCACGGTAGCCCGCGGAGCCCGCTCTACGAATACGTCTTCCCGGAGGACATCGACAACCCGCGGAAGCTCGAACGGATCGGGTCGATGTTCGAGACCCTGTGCTTCTGCGGTCACACGCACGTCCCGGGCCTTTTCGTTCACGTCGCGGACGAGCGTTGGGAGTACGTGTACGCCGAGGAGTGTGAGAAAGGGTTCGACGTGACGGGACGAAAGGTGCTCTGCAACGTCGGCTCGGTCGGCCAGCCACGGGACGACGACGAGCGGGCGTGTTACGCCACGTTCGACGGGCGGCGCATCCGATTCCACCGGGTCGAATACGACTTCGAGACGACCATCAAGAAGGTGTACGCGATCCCCGAGATCGCCAACTTTCTTGGGGACCGCCTCCGCGAGGGCCGCTGAGCCTCACCCCGCCCGCTGCTGCCGCTCCTCTTCGTACTTGTGCAGCTTGTTGTACAGCGTCTTCAGGCTGATCCCGAGCTCGGCGGCGGTCGCCTGCTTGTTCGAGTTGTTCTTGGCGTACACCTGCAGGATGTACTCCATCTCGATGTCCGCCAGCGTCTTCCCGCCGCCGGTCGCCGGCGCGTGCGCCGCGTGCGGGTGATACCCGGCCGGCGCCGCGGGCGCCGGGAACGGCACGGCGGCGTACGCCGGCGGCTCGTAAGCAGCCGGGCGCGTCGGCGACGCGGCCACCGGCCGTGGGCTGCGCACGTCGTGCGGCAGGTGCGCCGGCGAGATCGGCTGGCCGCCGGACACAATCCAGGCGTACTCCATCGCGTTCGCCAGCTCGCGCACGTTCCCCTGCCAGTGGTAGTTCATCAACACCTGGAGCGTGTCCGGGCCGAGCAGGTGGGCGACGGCCTCGACCGGCCGCTTCGCCGCTCGCGCCAGCAGGTGTCGGGCCAGGTCGGGAATGTCCGGCTTCCGCTCCCGCAGCGGTGGGAGGTGGATGTGGAACATGTTCAGCCGGAAGAGGAGGTCTTCGCGGAACGTCCCCTCCGCCACCATCTGCCGCAGGTCGCGGTTCGTCGCCGAGATCACGCGCACGTCGGCGATGATCGGCTCGTTCGCACCCACGGGCCGGATCTCGCCGGCCTCGAGGAAGCGGAGGAGCTTGACCTGGATGTTCTTGTCGAGCTCGCCGAGTTCGTCGAGGAACAGCGTGCCGCCGTTGGCGACCTCGAACAGCCCCTTGCGGTCGCGGTCGGCACCGGTGAAGGCGTTCTTCTTGTGCCCGAACAGTTCGCTCTCGGCGAGGTTCTGGTTCAGCGCCCCGCAGTTGACCGGCACGAACGGCATGTCGGCGCGCTGGCTGTGTCCGAACAGCGCCCGCGCCACCACTTCCTTCCCGGTCCCCGTCTCGCCGGTGATGAGGACGCGGCCCTCGGTCGGGGCGATGCGCTCGACGAACTGTTGCACGGGCAGCATCGCCGGGCTGGCACCGACCAGGCCCGCCGGGCCTTCGGCGCTCTGGAGCCGCGTCTCGAGCGCCGCCGCCTTGTTCTTGAGCTTCCGCTTCTCCTGGATGCGGAGGAGCAGCGCCTCGATGTCGGACAGCTTGCACGGCTTGGTGAGGTAGTCGAACGCCCCGAGCCGCAGCGCCTCGACCGCCGTCTCGGTGCTCCCGTAGCCGGTCATGATGACCGCCTCGGTGTCCGGCGCCGCCTGCTTGAGCGCCGACAGCACCGTCAGCCCGGCCTTGTCGTGCTCCATCCGCATGTCGAGGATGGCGGCGTCGAACGTGGCCTTGCGGATGACCTCCAGCGCCGTCTTGCTGTCCGGGCAGACGGTGACCTCGTGCCCGAGGCGGGGCAGCTCGGTCCGCATGAACTCCCGCAGGTGCTGTTCGTCGTCGACGAACAACAGCCGGAGCCGGTGGTGTGCGGGTGTGGTTAGCGCCACAAGCCTCTCCTGATTCGCCGTCCGCCCCCCGTATCCAGGGGCACGCTGTCACGTCAAGGTGTGTTCCGAACACCGCGAGCGCAGAACGCAGACTAGAGAACGCAGAATCACAACAGCCCGAGCATTTATTCTGCGTTCTGCTTTCTGCGTTCTCTACTCCTCATGCCGCCCGCTTGCCGGGGAACGGCAGGATCGCCGCCGGGTCGCTCTCGCCGGGGATCGACGGCGCCGCGGGCAGCTCCGCCGCACCGGCGTCGGCCAGCGGCACGCGCACGGTGAACGTGCTCCCCTTCCCCGGCCCGTGACTCGCCGCCTGGATCTGCCCGCCGTGCTGGTCCACGATCTGGTGGCTGATGAACAGGCCGAGGCCGGTCCCCTTCCCCGTGCGGCTGCGCGTGAAGAACGGCTCGAAGATGTTCTGCAACGTCTCCTCCGTCATCCCGCAGCCGGTGTCGGCGAAGGACAGTACCGCGTTCCCCTCGGCGGTGCCGAGGTGGATCGTCAGCGCGCCGTGGTCCTCCATGCTGTCGAGGGCGTTCACCACGAGGTTCAGGATGACACTCTTCAAGTCCTGGGCGTTGACCGGGGCGACGACGTAGGCGTCCGGGTTGAACGAGATCGACTTGCCGCGGCAGTTCGGCAGGTGGCGGGCGACCTCGAGCACCCCGCGGACGAGGCCGGTGAGGTCCGTCGGCTCGCGCTTCCGCTCGCCGGTGCGGCTGAAGTCGAGCAGGCGCTGGGTGATGTCCTTACACCGCAGCGCTTCCTGCTGGATCATCTTGAGGTAGCGCGTCAGCACCTCGGCGTCGGCCGGCGGGGCTTGCGCGACCGCTTCTTGCAGCCGGCGCTCGAGCGCCTCCGAGCAGAACAGGATGCTGGCGAGCGGGTTATTGATCTCGTGCGCGACGCCGGCGGCGAGGAACCCGACCGACACCATCCGCTCGCTGCGGACGAGTTGCCGGCTCCGCTCGTTCACCTGCTGGATCAGGTCGCGGTGGACCGCCGCGAGGCGGGCGGTCATGGCGTTGAACTCGGTGGCGAGTTCCTCCAGTTCGTCCCGCGTGTGGATGACGATCGGGTGGGCGAAGTCCTGGGCGTGGACGCGCTGGACGCCGGCCTGGAGCTCGCGGATCGGCGTGTAGAACCACTCGCGGAAGTACACGAGCAGCGCGCCGATGATGACGAGGAGCTGGATCGTCGAGAACCCGATCACCCAGAGGCTCTGCCGGATCGAGGAGTTGGACTGGAGGATGCTGATGTCGATGTCGTCGATGGCCGTCTGCCGCAGCTGCCCGCCGATCCGCTGCGTCTCCTGGAACGCGGCCCGGACTTCCGGGTGTTCCCGGAGCGCCTGCGTCGCCGCGTCGCCGTGCTGCGTCGCGCTCGCCTTGTCCAACGCCTGGCCAAACCGGCGGAAGGATTCGTCGAACTGCTTGAGGAGTTCCCGCTCGGTCCTCCCGCCGTCCGGGTCGAGCCCCTGGGCGACGGTGACCGCCAGCACCTCGGTGTAGTGGTTGGCGAACGTCCGAACCATGTCCGACTGGAGCTTGATCTCCCGGAGCTCCGTCCCCGGGTCGGAGTGCGGGGTGAGCTGCAGGCTGTCGATGTGGGCGACCAGCACGGCGAGCTGCTGGACCTCGAAGATCTTTCGCTCGGTGACCCGGACGGTCCGGGTGTACGCCATCAGCCCGTACAACGTGCCCCCGAGCAGCAGCCCGACGCTCCCGACGACCAGGGCGAGGCCGAGCATCAGTTTGTGCCGCAACCGCCGGGGACGGGCCACGGGTGGCGCCTCCATGCCGCCGCGGCGGGGCCGCGGGCGCGCCGGCTTGTCGGCCCGTTCCGTGGGCTGTACCGGCGGCGCGGCGGGGACTCTACCAGGAGCGTTCTTACACGCCCAGAGCAATTTTTTCCGACCCGCACGGCGGAACTTACAGCACGCGACCGCGGCCCGGCCGCGGTCCGGCGTGACGATTGCACAGGAACCGGTGCGTGTGACTGGTGTGAAGATTCGGTGTCGATACAACGAGCGAAATGCACCCGATCGGAGGCCGCAACGTGGCACGCAACGTCCTGGCCGTGTGCTGGCGGCAGTGGCGGGCCGAGCGGGCTCTGGACCGGCGCGGCGTTCACTTCCGCTCGACCGTCCCGGCCGCGGTCGCGGCGGCTTATGCGGCGATGTCGGCCGCCGAGTTCGAGGCGATCAACGGCCCGCAGGCGTGGGCGAACTGGCGCACCATCCCGCGGGCGGTGCGTGGCCGCCTGCCCGACCGCCCGTGCCGCGTCATCGACCTGGGCTGCGGCACCGGCACCTCGACGCAGGTACTCGCCTACGCCACGCCACCGGGTTCGCTCATCGTCGGCTACGAGCAGTCGGCGCAACTGCTCGCGCACACAGGCCGGCGCGAGTACGTCCACCGGGGCGGGCACCCCGCCAACATCCGGTTTGTCTGCCAGGGGGTGACCGAGCCGTTCCGCGGGCCGGACGGCGGGCGCCTGGCGAACGGCAGCGTCGATCTGGTGAGCGCGAGCGGCGTCGTCGGCCACCACCTGAATACCGGCACGATCCGCCCGCTCGTCGGCGAACTCCGCCGGGTCGTCATACCCGGCGGGCTCGCGCTGCTCGACTACGGCCCGACGCTCCCCGCCGCCGCGCTCGTGAGCCTGCTCGGCGCGGCGGGGTTCCTACCCCTCGGCCACTACCGCAGCTGGCCGCTGGCCCGCAGTGGGCAGGTCGCGTTCCGCCGCCCCGGTTGACTCGACCGGCTCGGGCGCAGCCATCTGCTGCCCCGGTGCCGGCTTCAACCGACCGGCGAGCACCAGCGACACGGCCGCCGTCCCCGCCGACACCCAACCGACCATCGGGAACCCTTCGAGCACCCCGTCGGGGCGGCGCGTCAGCAGGTAGCCGGCGATCGTCGGCGCGAGGCCGGTGGCGAGGTGCTGCACGGCGGTGTTGAGGCTCATGAACGCCCCGCGAACCGCCGGCACGCTCGCCCCGAGCAGCATCGCCTGCGCCGGAACCATCCGTCCCGCCGCCGCGACCATGAACCCGCTGACGATCGCGGCCCCGCCCCAGAAGGACATCACGCTGAGGTAGCCCGCCACGACCGCCAGCACGAGCGCCGCCGCGCCGAGGACGCGGAACAGGATCAGCCGCGGGAACCGGTCGGCGAGCCGGCCGATCAGGTTCGTGCCGACGAACGTACACGCCCCGGCGACGAAGTAGACCATCGCCAGCGTCCCTTCCTGCCAGCCGTTCGCGGCGCTGTACACCGGCGCCATGAACGACGCCACGGTGAACGTCCCGAGCACCAGGAAGAACGTGAACGCGAACCCCCACAGGTGGTTCGGCACCCGCGCGACGGCCGCGAACTCGGTGACCGGGTGCCGCCGCGGCGCGGCCAGGTGCTCGCGCACGGACGGCAGCCGCACCCACCCCAGCACCCACACCGCAGCACTCACCGCCGCCAGCGCCAGGAACGGCGCCCCGCGGCCGAAGAACTCGGCCAGCGTCAGCCCGATCGGCAGGCCGATCACGGAGGCGGCGGCGAACGATGAGACGACCGCCCCCATCGCCCGGCCGCGTTTCTCGGGCGGGAACACGTCGCCGACCACCGCCATGAGCGACACCGCCGCCAACCCGCCGAACACGCCGGCGAGCGTGCGGGCGATGAGGAGTTGTTCGTAGTTCGCCGCGAGGCCGCACAGCAGCGTGCTGACCGCAAACCCGCCGTACAGGGCGAGAAGCGCCGGGCGGCGGTCGAAGCGGTCCATTGCGAAGCCCGCCAGCAGGCTGGCGACGCCCGCCGCCCAGGCGTAGGCGGCGACGACCCAACCGAACTCCTGCGGCCCGATGTCGAGCTCACGCTGGAGCCGCGCGCCGAGCGGCATGATGATGACGAAATCGACCATGTGCGTGAACTGCACGGCGACGAGCACGAGGAGGAGCCCCCACTCGGCGTGAGTCAGTGGCGGGGCAGGACTTCGGGCGGACGGTGCAGCGGCCATCAGATTCTCGTACAGGTCGCGGACGAACCCAATAGTGAGGGATACCATCCGGCCGGGTTCGCGTTAATCTCGGTAGCACCAATCGGCCCGGCGCGGTTTTTCGAGGCGGATCGGGAACTCCGCCCGGGTGTGCGCGTCAGACGATGTAAGCAGGCTCTGTCCCGCCGACGTAACAACCGGACCAACCCCGCCGTAACCGGTTGCACGAGCCGACCTTCCGGGATACACTCGCTTCCATACGACCTTCGCCGGCAGCACCGGCACCCACGGAGCCCTCTCATGTTCGGGACCACCGACCGCCGGCACTTCCTCAAACACGCGATGGCCGGGGCGGCCGTGACCACCCCGGGCCTGTCCTTCCTGACTAACCTCCGTGCCAACGCCCAGCAGATGCAGCGGCGGCAGAAGAGCCTCATCATCCTGTGGATGAGCGGCGGCCCGACCACGATCGACCTGTGGGACATGAAGCCCGGCAGCCCGAACGGCGGCGAGCACCGCCCGATCCCGACGGCCGCCGGCAGCGCCGTCCAGATCAGCCAGCACCTGCCGAAGGTCGCCGCCCAGTTCCGCGACCTGTCGATCATCCGGTCGCTGAGCACCAGCGAGGGCGACCACGCCCGCGGCACCTACCTGATGAACCACGGCCGGTCGCCGAACCCGCTCACCCCGTTCCCGTCGATCGGGTCGGTCCTGTCGTACTACCAGGCGCTCGACGTCGAGGCGATGCGGAACGCCGACCTGCCGGCGTTCATCTCGGTCGGCGGCACCCGCGGCGAGCCCGGGTTCCTCGGGATGAAGTACGCCCCGTTCACCGTCCAGAACGCCGGCTCCCCGCCGGAGAACGTGGCCCCGCCGAACGGCGCCAACATGGTCCGCCGGGCCGCCCTGTTCAACCGGCTCGAGGGCGGGTTCAGCTCCGGCGCCCCGATGGACGCCGCCCGCGCCCACCGCGAGGTTTACGAGAAGGCCCTGGCGATGGTCGTCTCGACCCGCAAGGAGGTGTTCAACCTCGACCGGGAGGCCGACGGCCGGCCGATCTCCCCCGCCCTGAAGGAGGAGTACGGGGCCGCCGGGACCGGGGCGAACGGGTTCGGCCGGGCCGCGCTGCTCGCCCGCAAGCTGGTCGAGGCCGGCACCGCCTGCGTCCAGATCGAGCTCGGCGGGTGGGACATGCACAACGGCATCTTCCCGACCCTCGCCAACCAGCGTCTGCCGACGCTCGACAAGGCGATGGGCACGCTCGTCAAGGATCTGAAGGACCGCGGCAAGCTCCAGGACACGGTCATCGTGTGGATGGGCGACTTCGGCCGCACCCCGCGGATCAACCAGAACGCCGGCCGCGACCACTACCCGCGGGCGTGGAGCGTGGTGGTCGGCGGCGGCAACATCCGCGGCGGCGTCGCCTACGGGGCGACCGACGCCAACGGGACCGAGGTGACCGACAAGAAGGTCGGCATCCTCGACCTGTACGCCACGCTGTACAAGGGGCTCGGCATCGACCCGACCCCCGAGACGAACGCCTCGGTCCGCGACAACCTCGGCCGCCCGTACTACATCGCCGGCGACCGCCCGACCTGGATCACCGACCTCGTCAGCTAACCGCACGGTAATCCCTTGTCACCACACCGCCCGCCGGCTCAGCCCGGCGGGCGGTTTTGCTTGCGATCTCGCCTCCGCACATTATTTGTGCAGACATGCCGCGATGCGATGCATGTTACTATAAATGACATTTATATAACATATGTCATTATTTTCTTAAATTGTTTACTACTAACCAGTTGCGCAACTCAGGCTTTTCTCACTGTAACGGGTGCCCGGTTTGCGTATTATGGCCCCACCTACCGGCTCACTCACGTCCTGTTGAGCAAGTGCTCGGCGACTGAGTCACCACGTAGTTCCGGGATGCATTCACCACTTCGGTCGGTGAAGCGTCACTCTATTGTCCCCTGGGGGGTGTGATGTTTCGTTCGACGAGTCGCCGCGGGTTCACGCTGATCGAGTTGCTGGTCGTCATCGCCATCATCGCCATCCTGATCGGCCTGCTCCTCCCCGCCGTCCAGAAGGTCCGCGAGGCCGCCGCCCGTGCCAAGTGCAGCAACAACCTGAAGCAACTGGCGCTGGCGCTGCACAACTACCACGACGCCTACCAGAAGCTCCCGCTCGGGTTCCGAGACGCCGGTGACAAGGAGAACAACGTCGCGTTCGTGGACCGTCACCGCGAGAACTGGTTCCAGGTCTGCCTCCCGTACATGGAACAGGGTGCGGCCTACAACCTGTACATGGCCGACACTACGGGCCGCAACGCGGACGGGAACCAGTACATCCACCAGATGACCGGCGCGGAGGTGACGACGATCGTCCCCATCATGAACTGCCCGTCGGACGGCCAGGCTCCGGGGAAGGGCGCGAACGGCGGTACCACTTCGTTCCAGGGCAGCTACGCGGTGTGCGCCGGTGGCGTGTCGTGGACCAGCAACGGCACCACTACCACTGCGGGTCAACTCGACACCGCCAGCACCGACCCGGGCGGCATGTTCTACCGCATGTCGAAAGTCCGGATCACCGACGTGCAGGACGGCAGCTCGAACACGCTGATGGCCAGCGAGGGCATCATCCGCAAAAATGGTAGCGGCGGGTGGGGCGAGCTCGGCGGGTTCTGGGGCGGCGCCCCGCACGGCGCTTACGCCTTCTCGACCTTCCAGCTCCCGAACACCTCGACCTGGGACCGAGTCTACACCTGTAAAGGGGCCGACTCGACCGGCCGGACGACTGTGCCGGGCGCCCCGAACGGCGCCCCGTGCGAGAGCGGGAGCACCCTCAACCTACCCGGCCGGTGGAACTTCGCCCGCAGCTACCACACCGGCGGCGTGAACTCGGTCATGGGCGACGGCTCGGTCCGGTTCATCCAGAACAGCATGGACCTGCGGACGTACCAGGCGATGGGCACCCGCTCCGACGGGATCGTCACCTCCAACCAGTAACCGCCACGCCCGCGGCGGCCGGCGCAGGGGCGCCGGCCGCCGCGGTGTCGTTTCCGCTTACGAATTTCTGACACCCAGGAGTTGATATCGTGCGTGTGTTCTGTGTCCGGGCGGCGTGGGTGCTGGTCGCGGCTGCGACCGTTGGCTGCTCGGGGGGCGGGAATACCGCCACCGTGACCGGGAAGGTGACGTTCGAGGGCGAGCCGGTCAAGGACGGGTCGATCACGTTCAAGGTCGGCCCGGCCGGGAAGGGGTTCTCCGCGACCATCAAGGACGGGTCGTACACCGCTCAGGTCGAGCCGGGCGATGCCGTGGTCGAGATCACCGCCTCGCGGCCGTCGGGCAAGTTCGACACGTCGAATCCGGGCGAGAAGACCCCGATCGGCGAGATGTACATTCCCAAGAAGTACAACACGTCGTCCACGCTGAAGGAGACGATCAAGCCGGGGTCGAACGAGAAGTCCTTCGACCTGAAGAAGTGACTGACAGCGGGCCGCGGGATGCTACGTCCCGCGGCCCACGCGAGACCTCGTTATTCCTTCAACTCACCCGTGCGCGGGTCGTAACCGACCGAGAAGAACCGGTCGAGCCGCTCCTTCGTGGCATTGCCGGTCTTGAGCCCCTCGACGAAGTACCGCTCGCGCTGCGCCGACGTGCCGTGGGTGTAGCTCTCGGGTGACGCCCACCCGCGTGACCGCTTCTGGAGCCGATCGTCGCCGATCGCTTGGGCCGTCGTAATGGCCTTGCTCACGTCACCGGGTTCGATGAAGTTGAACTTCTTCTGCCCGTGGTGCGCCCACACACCGGCCAGGTAATCGGCCTGGAGCTCCAACCGGACGGAGTACTGCTTCTCGTCGCGCCGCCCTCGGTGCTCGTCCACCAGCCGGGAGTAGCCGAGCAGGTTCTGGACGTGGTGCCCGACCTCGTGGGCGATGACGTAGGCTTGCGAGAACTCGGCCTTCGACCCCTTCAGTTGCTCCAGTTCCTCGAAGAACGTCGGGTCGAGGTACACCGTCTCGTCGGCGGGGCAGTAGAACGGGCCGACCGACGACGGGGCGTCGCCACAGCCGGTCCGCACGCCGTCGGAGAACAGCACCAGCTTTGGCTTCTCGTAGGCGATGGGCCGCCCGCGGCGGTCGGTGTATCCGTTCTTCGGATTGCGGAACTGCTCGTCCCACACCTTCTCGGTGTAGTTGAGCACTACGGCGACGAACTTCTTGGTCTTGTCGTCGCCCGGCACCGGCTCGCGCTTCTCGCGGACCCCGCGGAAGCCGCCGAGATCGACCCCGAAGATGAGCCCGAGGATGACGAGCAGGATGCTCCCGCCGCCGAGCGCCACCCCGCCGACGCCGCCCATCCCGCGGCGATCCTCGACGTTTGAACTTTCCTCGCCGCCTTCCCATTGCATGGCCCGGCCTCCAGAAGGGAGAATTTCTGCCCGCAATGCAACTCACGGGCCGAGTCAGCTCCCGGCCGGCTGGTTGACGGCGTACTTCTTCAGGTCGTCGAGGTCCACGAACTCGAGGGCGTGCATGTGCGTGGCCTCGAGGTCGATCGGGCAGGCCACGCCCGCCTCCATCGCCTCCTTCCAGCGGGTGATGCACACGCACCACTTGTCGCCGGGGCGGAGGCCGGGGAAGCCGTACATCGGGAACGGGGTGCTGAGGTCGTTCCCGATCTCGCGTTGGAAGGCGAGGAACTCGGTGGTGACCTGGCAGCAGATGGTGTGAAGCCCCTCGTCGTCCGCGCCGGTGTTGCAGCACCCGTCGCGGTAGAACCCGGTGAGCGGGTTGGTGGAACACGTCTTCAACGGCCCACCGAGGACGTTCTTGGCGTTCGGCATGGTGCGATCTCGCGGCGCGGGCGGCGGTCAATCCGGGGTCATCATAGCCGCCGCGACCGCCGCCCGCACCGCCGGGTGATCCATCAGGAAGGAATGCAGCGCCGGGACGAGAAGCGGCACGTCCTCCGGGCCGGTGCGGACCTCGGCGACGCTCACCAGACCGTCGTTCGGCTCGCCCCCGAAGTGGCTCCACCGCCCCGTCGGACCGGCGACTCCCGCGACGCGGAGGCACGGCACGTGAGGGCTCGGGACGGCCACACCAGATGCAAGAAACCTGCCACAGCTCCGGGCGAAGCAGCGGAACGGGAACAACCGCGACGCGAGCACGGCGGCCCGGGCCGGCGGGTTCGGCGTGCCGAGCGTGACGAGGTGGTGAACCTGGAGGGCCGGCACGTCGGCGACCGCGAGCCGCAGCAGGAGCCCGCCGAGCGAGTGACCGACGAGCCCGACCGGCTGCTTGCGCTGCGCGAGGTCACGGAGCCGCACGGTGAGCCGGCGGAGGATGTGCGGGAAGGATTCGAGCGTCGGTGAGTAGCCGAAGAAGCGGGTGCAGTGGCCGGCGCGGCGGAGGTGCGCCGCGAGGCCGAACATCGCCACCGGCGTGCGGCCGAGACCGTGGACGAGCAGGATCAGCATGGTCTTCGGCGACCGGCCGGCGTGAACCGGCGGGTCGTTGCGCGGGTGACTGGAGCGGGCCGTCGTACCACCCCACGAGCCGCGACCGC
>JAFKFQ010000172.1 GCA_017308215.1 bacterium
TTCGACCGCTTGGCCGACCTGAGGGCGTCACTCCGGGCCAGCCTGAGCTACTTCCAGACCGTCCGCCACAAGGTCAAGAGTGTCATCGAGGGACGTCCCAAGCGGAAGGCCGCCAAATGAGACAGCAGCGGCGGGCGCATGTATCAGGCGCCTCATGGATTTCTTCTATTCGTCGCGCCTGCTCGGCGTTCGGATCGGCCAGGACGTAGAGCTTCCCCTCCCACTCCTTGACGAGACCAATCACCTCGGCTTCCACGTACAGGCGAACGGATGGGGGCGTAGGTGCCGGCGGCTGTGCAGTCGCCACCG
Organism: bacterium; assembly: GCA_017308215.1. GTDB lineage: Bacteria > Planctomycetota > Planctomycetia > Gemmatales > Gemmataceae > Urbifossiella. The sequence goes on from JAFKFQ010000172.1 coordinate 310, forward strand.
CCACGGACAGGAACGCGATAGCCAGCACGGGAAGTGCCCGAAGCATGAGCCCCTCGATACAGAGTGGTTCGAATTGACCAACACCAGGATACCAGGATCACGTCACCGGCAGGACCGCAGCGTTCCTCCCCCGGACTTGATTACCAGGTCGGCCGCTCGGAAGTTGACCTGTGCCGCCGCCGCGCGGAATGGGGAGGGGTCATGGAAGTAGTTGTCGACGGGTTGCGTGCGGAGTTCTCGGACCTGTCGGCGGTCCAGGCCGTCCAACTGGCCGTGCGGCTGGTGATCGCCGCCGTGCTCGGGGTGCTGATCGGACGGGATCGCGAGCGGGCGGGGAAGGCCGCGGGGGTCCGGACGCACATACTCGTGGCGGTCGGGGCGGCCGCGTTCGTCGCGGTGCCGCAGCAGTCGGGGGGCGACCACGGCCGACATGACGAGGATCATTCAGGGGTTGGTCGCCGGGATCGGGTTTCTCGGAGCGGGGTGCATCTGGAAGGACGATACCGAGGGACGGGTCGAGGGCCTGACCACAGCCGCGGGCCTGTGGCTGACGGCGGCGATCGGGGCGGCTGCCGGCATGGGCCGGGAGGTCTCGGCCCTTCTCATCGGATTGACCGGGTTGTTCGCGCTAACGATCCTCGGTCGTTGGGAGGTGCGGGCCGCAATCGGCTCGCTCCCCGAGCAGAAGAGACCTCCCTCCGGTAAACAATGACCCCTCCCCGATCCCTCCGTCCGTGTAATAACAATCGCCCTCACCGTTTCTCCCAGAGCACGGCTGCCTGAGCGCGGTCACCCGTCGGTCCTTGAGCCGCCCTGATCGTTCAAGGTCAGAGAGGATCGTGTCCCGCTCGGTGTCCACGTCTGGGGCGATCCGGTGGGTAAGCTTGCCCGTCGCCGAGCTCCGCCCGACCTTCACGTCGAACGTCCCCGCCCCGATCCAGATGACCTTCCCTTCCGGGGTGCAGCCGGCCTGCCAGAACCGAACGTGGTGCCTCGTCCGTGCTGATCCCCCGACGGCTCGCTCGAACGCGATGTCCTGCCGTCGCCCGAAAAGGTACAGGTCGCTAACCGGGGCGGAAGGATAGGGTCGGTCGAGCACGACGCTTGCCCCGATGCGGACGGATGACCGGACGTTGATGGGATCGGCGCCGGCCCAGCCGGCACAGCGGAAGGAGGAGATCAGCTCCTGGCGGCTACCGACCAGTCTGAGATTGACCGGGTCCCCGGCACGCCCGTCCTTGGTCTGTGTGACGGACGGCAGGGTGTCCGGGGATGAGGGGAATCCAATCAGTAGCAGGCAGATAGACGTGGTCGGGATCATGATGCCGTCTCGCGGGTGGGCAACCCCAAGCTCTCGCGGCGAACGGGATCACAGAACCCCTTTGCGCGGGTGCTGTTGACCAACCTGACCTGACAGGAAGGTGGCGGCATAATCCGCCCGGTCGGCATGCCAGGATCTCTGAGAAACTGGCGGGATGCGTAGACAATCCCAAAGATGCTGATTACATGAAAGATGCCGCCCATCATCCCTACGGTGAGACATGGCCAAGAAGAAAGAAGCTGAAGAGGCCGGTTCGATGAGCAAGGCGGACGCTGTGCGGGCGGCCCTCGCGGAGGGAAAGAGCAAGCCGCAGGTCGCCTGCGAGTGGATCAAGGAGAAGTTCGGGATCGACATCACGCCCCAGCACTTCAGTTCCTACAAGTCGTCCGAGGCGAAGAAGGAGGGCGGTGCTTCGACCGGCGGCCGGAAGTCGGAAAAGGAAGCCGGGTTCGTGGGCAACGGGTTCGTCGCGGGCGGCAACCCGGTCGATCTCGCCCGCCAGGTCAAGCAGCTGGTGGACAAATTCGGGGCCCAAAACGTCCAGGACATGGTCGGGGTTTTTACCGACAAGTGACGCATGCCCAACCTCTCGATCCGCCCGCGGGCACGGAAGCCCATCCTGCGGCTGGTGGACATCCTTCGCTGGGCGGACGAGTTCCGTGAGGCCCACAAACGCTGGCCGAACCTCCGCGATGGTCGGATCGCGGGGACAGCCGACCAGACGTGGCAATCGGTGGACCGCGCCCTGAATTCCGGCCATCGCGGACTTCCGGGCGGTGACACGCTCGCCAAACTCCTCCACCGTTACCGCGGCCGGTGGCACCAGCGGCTCCCGCCTCAGCTCACCGTCGAACAAATTCTGGCCTGGGCCGACGTTCACTTCAATCGAACCGGGCAATGGCCGAGCGGTCACGACCCCACGCAGATTCCGGGAGCCCCGAAGAGCACGACGTGGGTGGCTGTTCAAGACCCCCTCACCCGTGGCGGTCGCGGGCTCCCGGCGGGAACGACGATCACCCAACTGCTCCATGAGCACCGCGGTATCAGGAACCGCAAGAGCCTCCCGCCCCTGACGGAGGCGCAAATCCTGTCCTGGGCGGACGAGCACGTCGCGCGAACCGGGAAGTGGCCTCGGGTCAAGAGCGGGCCGGTTGGCGCGGCGCCGGGGGAGACATAGCTGGGAGTGGAGTCAGCCCTGTCGAAGGGGCTGAGGGGGCTTCCCGGCGGCGACTCCCTGGCGAAGCTCTTGGAGCGCGGGCGCGGGGTGCGGAACCGGTTAGCCCTCCCACTGCTGAGCGAGGCGAAGGTGCTGGCATGGGCCGAGGTGCATCGCAGTAGGGCCGGTCGGTGGCCGCGGGTGCATGAAGGGCCGATCGAGGATGCTGCGGGTGAGACGTGGTCGGGAGTCAACGCGGCGATGGTCAAGGGGGCGCGCGGGCTGCCCGGTGGGGTGGCGCTGCACCAGTTCCTGGCGGCACTCCGGTTGCGGGAAGGGTAAGGTGTCGCCCCACCTTTCCCGAGGCGAACATGAGGACCGTTACGATCCGCCGCTGCCCCGTCTGCCCGAATATCGGGAGCCACTCCGACCAACTCGCGGCCACCCTGCGGGCCGACCCGGACACGACGGTCAACGTGGTGGACGGTGCCAAGGGCGAGTTCACGATCGAGGTGGACGGTCGCCGAATCGAGGGGAAGAGCGGCGACTCCCTGCGGGACGCGTCGGAGTTGACGGCCGAGGTCCGCGGTCCGGAGGTGGCGACCGCCGGCTGAGGCACCGTCGTCATTCGGCCTTGGTCGGGGTGAAGAACGGTCGCCCCGACCGCTGCAGGATCACATATCCCGTCCCGGTCAGTGGGAAGTTCGCCGGCACCAACTTCTTCAGCTTCGTCCGGGTTCCCGCCTCCTCCACGATGTCACCCGGCTTCGGGTCCAGGAGCGGGATGCTCTCCGGGTGGACGACGTAGTGGTCGTGGCGGGCGCCGGTCCCGAGCAGCTCGTAGAACGCGTCGACGCTCTCCGGCTGGAGGCAGAACGTCCCGGCCAGCACCTTGAACCGGAATGTCTTCACCATCCAGATCGCGGCGGCCGGGTCGGTGAAGTAGTAGCGGGCGCGCGCCACGGTGAGCCTCAGTCCGAGGGAATACCGGTCTTCTGGGAAAGGGGCATGGTACGACCTGGAAGGCCTCACGGTCGGCGCGGGAGTGGGCTGTAATTCACGCCCTCTCGGGGTATCCTGTCTACGAGCCTGCCCATTCCGTGCGGCCTTTCCACCGGCACTGCGTCAACCGTCAAGACGCCTGTTCGTGACACCGCGCATCGACCTTTTCCCGCGGGAGTCCGTCCCACGCCATCCGTCGGCTCAAGAAGGTCCTCTGGCGCGAGTGCATCGACGACCGCATCCGGCGGCGGTTGGCGACTCGATGGGGCGTGCGGGGCCGGCGGGTGGTGGTCGGCCCCGGCCTGGAACCGGCACAAGTCGCACCCGTCACTGCTCGACGTGCGGCGGGTGGTGTGGGCGTCCCGGGCGGAGTTCTCGCACTTCCTGCGGGGACTGGATGGTGGGCGAGAAAGCGACGCGGCCCCTCGTGATCCCGAGGGGCCGGCAGCCTGAAACCGCTGAGTTTCACCGCTGAGTTTCCTGGAAACTACTGTCTAATGCCTTGCCGGCCAACCGGAAGATGCCCTGGAAGAGGCCGTAGAAGACGAACAGGAAGCCCAACAGCATCGTGTCCGTCGTCAGGCCGAAACCCGCGTAGACGGCGAGGAAGACCAGGAAGGAAACCAGCAACACCCCCAGCCGGCCGAACACATCGGAGAGGTAACCGGCGGGGTAGGAAGCCAGGGCCGCGACGAGGTTGGAGAGTGGGTAGATCAGGAGCGTTTGTGTCAGCGAGGCGCCCAGGGAGTGCGTCCGCAGAATGAGGAAGGCATTTGTTGAATTCCCGACACCGAATACCGCCGTGACGCCGAGGTACGCCCAGTAGGGCTTCGGGAAGCGGCGGACGCGGAGGTCGAGTTTCCCCTTCGCGGCGGCGGCAGCGGCTTGCCCACGGCGGCGAGGGCGTAGCCGACGAGCGCGATCGACTCCCGCCGCCGGAGCTTGTCGGAGACCCATCCAGAAAACCTTTGGGCGACGTTCTGCACCGCCTGGGCGACCCCTCGACGACGCCGACGACCGTCCCGGTCACCACGAGGTTTTGGGTGAGGAAGATCGGCAGGACCGGGTAGAGCATCTCCGTCGAGACGTCGGCGAACAGGCTTGCCAGGGCCAGCAGTACGTATTCCGGGACAGGCCCGTGAAGTACGTCCTGAGCCGCATCCTGTCCTCGCTCCCGGGGACCGAGATCGGGTGGATTCGCTTCGATGCCCCCAACGGGTGGCGCGGGCTTCAGCCCGCGTCACCCGGTCCAGTGGCTCGTCCCGGACGGCGCCGGATCAACCCGATCTGATGTAACCCGGGCGGATAGCTCAAAAACCGTGTTTAGACCAAGCGACGGCAGACATGCGAAGGTGAATCATCGCGCCCGGGTTTGTGGTCAATCGCCCGCTCTCGGCCGGGTGTTGTCCGGGCTCTGTCTTGCACGGCACAGCCCCCTTTCGCGCAAGCCGGGGGGGTATCGGCCGTTGGGGGCGGCACGCCCGACGGCGGGATTAGGCGATGCGGCCGTTTGTCGTCTACGCCTTTGGGACTCCCCCGAGACCGAACTCGACAGGGAACTCGTCCGCGGCCCCGTCGGTGGCACCCTCCATAGGTCGGCTGGGGGACGGGGTACGGACGCGGGTCATCAGAGTGGCGCGACCGGCTCGGACACGTCCTGGAGAACCTCGCCGACCTTCTGGCTGCTCTCGCCCCGCACGGCGAGGTCGCCGAGGGAAACGATCCCGACCAGCCGCTTGTTACGGTTGAGGACCAGCAGCCGGCGGATCTGCTTGTCCTTCATGACCCGCTCGGCCCGCTCGACCGGCTCGTCGTCGAAGCAGTACACCACGTCCGGCGTCATCGCGTCCTGGACCTTGTACTTCGTCGGGTCCATCCCCTCCGCGACCGCCCGGATAGTGATGTCGCGGTCGGTCAGGACGCCCGCCAGCTGATCATTGTCCCCGCACACCGGCACAGGCCCGGCGTCCAGATCCCGCATCTTCCGGGCGGCGGTCTGAATCGTGTCGTCCAGGCCGACGCACTCCACGCCGGCGGTCATCACGTCTTTGAGTAGCATGGTCGGCCTCCTCGCTGGAACCCGTCACCGCCCCGGACGGCGCCTGGGGCACGGTGGTCGCCGTCCCCCATGCCGCCAGAGCGGCGACCCGACGGGAAGGGTTGCAACTCACGCGCCGGCCTTCCGCGCCGGCCGGGTCCGGCGTTTGCACCACTCCTGTCATTGAGTACCAGAGGTCAGGTCCGCAATCCGTGCGCCGGCCCGCGGACCTGGGGGAGGTGTTTTCATGGCCACCACGATGACCGACGAGATCTCCGTTCGGGTCCGGGCCGGTGAGGTCATCCTCGAAGGGAATCTCTCCCGCCCCGACCACGCTCGCGGGGTCGTGCTGTTCGCTCACGGGTCGGGCAGCGGCCGGCACAGCCCGCGCAACCGGTTCGTCGCCGGAGAACTGGTCGCGGCGGGTCTGGCCACGCTGCTGATCGACTTACTCACCGAGGCGGAGGAGCGGGCCGAGATGTACACCCACCACCTGCGGTTCGACATCGGGCTGCTGGCCGACCGCCTGGTCGGGGCGACCGACTGGCTCGCGGCCGACCCGCGGACCGCGGACCTGTCGGTCGGGTACTTCGGGGCCAGCACCGGCGGCGGGGCCGCCCTCGTTGCCGCGGCGCGGCGGCCGGCGCGGGTGGCGGCGGTCGTGTCCCGCGGCGGCCGGCCCGACCTCGCCGGAGACGCGCTGCCGCGGGTGACAGCACCGACACTGCTGATCGTCGGCGGGGACGACGAACCGGTGATCGAGATGAACGAGTGGGCGCTGGCCCGGCTCGGGGCGCCGGTCAAGCGACTGGAGATCGTGCCGGGGGCGTCGCACCTGTTCGAGGAACCGGGGACGCTGAATGAGGTGGCCCGGCTGGCGGCCGACTGGTTCACCTGCTACCTCGTCCCGGCCGTCTGAACCCGGTCGCGCGTTTCACCACCGAGAGGAGCTTCCATGCCACCGCCAGCGGACCGCCTCCGCTTCGAGGTCACGACCAAGGGCTGTGAGATCCCGCCGGAGCAGCGGGCGAGGGTGCAGCCGTGGCTTGCCGAACTGGGCGACCGCGTTCGGGATTTCCCGAACGCGGCGCTGGAGGTCCGGGTCATCCGGTACCCGCAGAGCGAGGTGTACCACACCGAGTTCCGCCTCAACCTGCCCGGCCGGTCACTGATCACCGGGGAAGAGGATCCGTACCTGGACTCGGCCCTACAACGGGGGTTCGCCAAGCTGACCCGGAAGGCGGAGGCGTACCGGGACGGCCCGGACCGGGAGGCCGCGGCCGCCGCCGAGCGCCGGGCCGCCCTGGCCCGGGACATGGTTGCCCCCGAGGCTCCGGACGCTGGCCCGATCGGGGAGGCCGCCGCGGCGGGCGACTACCGGACGTTCCGCACCGCACTCGCCGGCTATGAGGAGTGGCTCCGCAACCGGATCGGCCGGCTGATCCAGCGGAACCCCGAGGCCCAGGCCCGGGTCGGTACGGGGCTGCTGATCGGTGACGTCGTCGAGGAGGTGTACCTGAACGCGTTCGAGCGGTTCACGCGGCGGCCCACCGCCGTCCGGCTGGGCGCGTGGCTGGAAGGGCTGATCGAGCCGTCCATCCGCGCGCTGCTGCGGCACCCCGAGGAGGAGCGGGCCGCGGCCGGCTTCGCCCGGACGGTCCGCCAGAGCCCCCTGGGGTAACGAACACCGGGCGCCGCACGGGGAGGAGGCGAGATGCACGCGGCCACGAAGGACGACCTGACCCGGCTGCTGGGCGAGCAGCGAACCCCCTGCGTGTCGATCTACCTCGCAACGCAGAAGACGTACCCGGACCGCCAGCAGGTGCCGCTCCGGTACCGCGACCTCGTCGACCGGGCCGAGGAGGCGCTGCGGCGGACCCACCCCGACGCCGGCGCCCGGCCGGTGGTGGACCGGCTCCGCGCCCTGGAGGAAGACAAGGCCTTCTGGAACCAGGGGCGAGCCGGCCAGGCCGGGCTGGCCGTCCTGGCGTCGCCGACGGCACTCGACACGTTCGACCTGCGGACCCCGCCGCCCGAGCGGGTCTCCGTCGCCGACACGTTCCTGGTCACCCCCCTGCTCAGGGTTGCGCAGTCGGCCGACCGGTTCCAGGTTCTCTGCCTGCAGCGCGAGGAGGCGCGGCTGTACGAGGGCAACCGGGACGGCCTGACGCCGGTCGAGCCGGTCGGCGTGCCGCGGACCGTGACCGACGCCCTGGGCGCGTGGGAGCCGACCGGCGCGCAGGGCGAAGATCACCCGGCCGCGGGCACCGATGCCAAGCGCGAGGAGGAGCGCTTCTTCCGCGCCGTCGACCGGGCCGTCTGGGAGCGGGTGTCCCGGCCGTCCGGCCTGCCGCTGGTCCTGGTCGCGCTCCCCGAGCAGCAGACCGCCTTCCGCGCGCTCTCCCACAACCCGCAGCTCCTGGCGGCGGGCGTCGAGCGCGGGCCAGGGCAGGTGACCGGGCGGGAACTGCTGACCGGGACCTGGGCGTGTGTCGAGCCGGGGTATCTCGCCCGGCTCGAGAAGATGGTCGATGACTTCTACGTCGCCCTCGACCGCGGTCAGGCGGCGGACGACGTCCGCGAGGTGGCCCACGCCGCGCACGCCGGGCGCGTCGCGTCGCTGATGGTCGAGGCCGACCGCACCGCCCCCGGTCGGCTCGACCCGGGCACCGGCGCCGTCCGGTCGGCGGCCGACCTGGAGGCCGGCGACGTGCTGGACGACCTGGCGGAACTGGTCCTCCGCCGCAAGGGGGAGGTGGTGGTCGTCCCCCGGGACCGCATGCCCACGGCGACCGGGGCGGCGGCCGTGTTCCGGTTCTGAATCGGGTGAGTCACCGGGGGCCGGGGCGGGGGCGACGGGACACCGTCGCCCCCGCCCCGGACTCCGACGGGAGGGAGGATCCGCCCTGTTGTTCCGCGACCGAATCGACGCCGGCCGGCGGCTGGCCGAGAGGCTGACCCACTACGCCGGCCGGGATGACGTGGTCGTGCTCGCCTTGCCGCGGGGTGGCGTGCCGGTCGGCCACGAGGTGGCCGAGGCGCTCGGCGCCCCGCTCGACGTATTCCTGGTGCGCAAGCTCGGGGTACCGGGCCATGAGGAACTGGCGATGGGGGCGATCGCGTCCGGGGGCGTGCGCGTACTCAACGACCGGGTCGTCCGGCCGCTCGGCATCTCCGCCGCGGCGATCGAACGCGTGGCCGCGGAGGAGCGGCGCGAGCTGGTGCGGCGGGAGCGGGAGTACCGCGGCGACCGGCCGCCGCTCGACGTCCGCGGGAAGACGGTGATCCTGGTGGACGACGGCTTGGCGACGGGTTCGACGATGCGGGCGGCGGTCGCCGCCGTCCGGAGGCTCGGACCGGCGAAGGTAGTGGTCGCCGTCCCGGTGGGCGCGGCCGAGACGTGCGAGGACTTCGAGGAGGAGGCGGACGAGGCGATCTGCGCGATGGAACCGGAGCCGTTCTACTCGGTCGGCGCGTGGTACGAGGACTTCTCCCAGACCACCGACGACGAGGTCCGCGAACTGCTCGGGCGGACCGGCAGCGAGCCGGCGCGGTGACCTTCAAACAACGTACCGGCTCCACCCGCCGAACCGCTCCAGAACCGGCCCGCGGCGAAGACTCAGTAGGGCGACGGCCACCCCGGCCACCACGTCGTTCCACCGGGCGGCGGGCGGGGCGCCGGGCAGGAGCCACGCCCCGAGCAGCAGCCACGCCCCGAGCGGGATGCTCACCCACCGGGCGATCCGCGCCGGCTCCCCGAACCCAATCACCGCGAACGTGACGACCAGCGCCCCGACGAGTTGGTCGCCCGCCGCCGCGGCGCCGGTGCTCCCGAGGACCGCCGGTGCCACCATCAGCCACACGCCCACCGCCGCACACGACACCAGGTTCCACGGCACGGTGACGAGTTCCATCCCGCCCGCGAGTTGCCGCACGAGCGATTCGTGCTTGACCGGCTCGCCCGCGGGCGGCGTTTCAGCGTCCCCGCCGTACCAGAAGGTCTGCCAGACTGACCGCCCCTCGCGCCGGGCGCGGAGCAGAAACTCGCCCGTCGCCACCACCTCGTCCGCCGCCGGCGAGATCATGAACACGGTCACCGCGGCCGTGACCAGGCAGAGGAAGCACCACGCCCCGACGGCCAGTGGTTGCAGGACGACCAGCACGATGCTCACCACCCCGACCGGCACGACGAGCACGCCGAACAACAGCACCGCCCACGGCATCGTCCGCCACCGCCGGGTTCCACCGACCAGACCGGCCAGCGCTTCGAGCAGGTAGGTGAACGCCCCGAGGCCGGCGTCGGACACCGGGAACGCCTTCGACACGTCCGAGTCGAGCACGCGGCGCGTGCCCTCCCCGAAGACCGGATCCCAGGGCTCGGGGATGTGGCGCAACTGGTACGCGGCCAAGTGGCGGGCGACGAGGAACTGGACCAGTGCCAGGACAACGATCCCCGCCCGCTGCGGCCACGCCGACGGGTTGTACGACCACCCCGGCGGCACGCTCGGTCCGGGCACGTCGCGGGCGGCGGGGGTGCCCGGGATGAGGACGGCGAAGGCGACCACCAGCGTGCCGATGAGCGTGTCGGTGGCGAAGGCGGCCGCGGTCGGCGCCCAGAAGACCAGCGGGGCAACCATCAGCCACAGGCCGACCGCAGCCGTCACCCATATCACCCAGGGGAACCGCGGCGAACATGCGAGGGCACTCAGGCCGACGATCAGCACGCCCGAGATGATCGCGTTCCACACCAGCCCCGGGTGGTGCGGGGCGAAGCTCGCAGGGCCGGTGGCGAGCCACAGCCCGAGCATCGCGTTCGCGGCGTGCGGCCACAGCGGGCCGGGCGCGGGCGGAGACAGAGCTGGCGTGCGGCGCGTCGGGTCCGCCGCGACCCGCCCCGTCTCGCCCGCCCGCGGGAAGAGGTCAACGCTCATAGCCCACCCTGACCGGCCGAGAGGCGGGGGCCAGATCCTTCGGCGGTTCGAGCTTGTTGGCCCGGTACCACGCGACCGGGTCGCGCTTCAGCGCCTCGACCATCAGCGGCAGCGTCCGCCGCAGCGCGGCCCGTGGCTCCCACCCGAGCAGGGTGCGCGCCCGGGCGATGTCCAGGTCGTAGTGGTCCGTGGCTCGATCGATCATCCACGGCTTGATGAACGGCTCGGGGCCGAACGGCAGGTGCTCCTGCACCCACGCCCCGGCCTTCGCCACGATCGCCGGGACGCGATAGGTGGCCCACTCACGCCCGTGGATCAACCGGCCGAGCACGGCTTGCACTTCCCCGTAGCCGAGCGCCTCCGGCTCGCCGACCAGCAGGACCGTCTCAGCCGGCAGGTCCGCCCGCCGCGCGACGAGCCGGACGAACACCTCGACGAGGTCGTGGAGGTGGACGAACGACTGGCCGCGGGCCGGGTCGGCCGGGTAGAGGTGGCTGGTCAGCTGCCGCTCGTAGATTCGCTGGATCTGGTTGGCGAGCGGGATCGAGTGGCAGTCGTCGTCGTAGACGCCCGCCAGCCGCAGCACGACGACCGGGACGCCACCCCGCTCGCGCCGGATCACCTCCTCGGCCCGCACCTTCGACTTCGGGTAGTCCCACTTCGGGGCGAGCGGCGCCTCCTCGGTGATCTTCTCCCCCGGCTGGCCTGGCTTGTGGACGAGCATGGTGCTGGAGAAGACGAACTGCTCGACGCGGAACTCCCGCAGCGCGCGCAACAACCGACAGGTGCCGTGGACGGTGATGGTCTCGTACTGGTCACTCGGCTCGCCCTTGAAGTCGTAGTGGGCGGCCAGGTGGATGACCGAGGCGATCCGATCCCCGTGCCTCTCGCGGACGCGCCGCAGCCCGGCCCGGACACTCTCGTCGGAGGTCACGTCGAGGTCGACGCACTCGATGTCGGCCGGGGGGTGCGGGGCGCCGGGCCGGTCGAAACCGACCACGTCATACATCCGGGCGAGCCGGCTCGCGGCCGCGCCGCCGATCAGCCCACTGCTCCCGGTGATCACCACGGTTTCCCGACCAGCCATCGCACTTCTCCAACGCGGTTACGCGGTCTTCGGGCGCGGTCCCGTCTTTCCCGGCGCCGGTTCGGCCCCCAACACGTGACCCCTTTCCTTGTCGCCGCGGGCGATCGCCTTGTCCGTGCCGAGGCGTTCGCCCCGCTCCTGGTCCGGCGTGGTTTCGGGCTCGTCAACGCGGGACTTGTCCCGGGGTCGGCCGTCGCGCCCGGTCGTGCCGGGCTTCTTCTCGCGGCCCATCTCCATCCTCCCTCTGTTCGACCCCGCCCGGGCGGGCACCCCATGCCCGTCCGGGCGGGATGGGTTACACACAACGGCCCCGAGGGTCAGCCCTGGACGGCGATCCGCCGGGCCTTCTCGGCTTCGGTCTTGGGCAGCGTCACCGTCAGCACCCCGTGGCGGTAGGTGGCTGTCACCTTGTCGGCGTCCACGGTGGCGGGGAGGACGACGGACTCGTAGAACTCGTTCCGCCGCCACTCCCGCTGGCCGCCCTCCTCCTTCTCCTCGCCGCCGCGGCAGGCGCACATGACGAGGCGGTCGTCGCGGGCCTGGATGTCGAAGTCGCCCGGCTCGAACCCCGGCGCCTCGGCCCGGACGGTCACGGCGGTGTCGTTTTCGCGCACGTCGAGCCCCCAGCTGCCGCGCCACGTCGGCATGCCGAGCCACCCGCGCGAGAACTGCTCGAACAGCCGGTCGAACTCGTCCCGCAGCCGCGCGACCGGCCCCATGCTGCCGCCGACAACGTCCGGTGTGGTCGGCTGGCGGTGACGCACGAGCCCCGCCTCGCGCGGCTTGGTCTTCACGGCCTGCTCGGGCTGCCGGCCTCGCTCCTGCGACTTGGCCTCCTTCGGGCTCTCCGTCACCGGCTCGCGCGACCCGGCAGCCGCGTCCGCCCGCGATTCTTCTTTTGTGGCCATGACACTCCCTCCTCTGCGGCACCGCGGCGGGGTCCGCCGGTCAGTGCTGGTGTTTGAAGAACTGGACGGCGCGCTCGTGGTGCTCGGCCGCCTCCCGCGTGGGGAACGTGCCGAGGTTCCGACGCTTTCCCGTCTTCGGGTCCGGCTTCCGCGCGTACAGGCGGTACTCGCCGCTCTTCAGCTTGCGGATCATCGCTTTCCCTCCCGCGTCGGGCACTTACACACCCGTGGGGAACGTCTCGGGGGCTTCTTCCTCCACTTCCAGGTCGAGTTTGGCGTCAAAGAGCGGGCGGACGGCCGACGTCTGGTCGATGAAGAGGAACGCGTCGTACCGCCGCGGCAAAACGGTCGGGACGTAATTCCCGTACTGCTCGAACTGCGGCCGGTAAACGACCCCGATCGCCCGGTGCCCGCGCCACTCCGACAGGGCCGCCGAGGGGGTCTTGTCGAAGACCAGCAGCCGGTCCCCGCCCGCCCGGTGGAGCAGGTCTTCCCAACTCTCCGGGCTGCCCGGTGGCACGCGCATCTCCTCCCACGGCGCGCCCCACTCGCGGCCGGCGATCACCGTGCCCTGGTGCGTCCCGAACCCGATCAGCACCGCGTCGGTCTCGCCGTACCGCTCGCGCGCCAGCCGCCCGACGTTCACCTCCCCGCGACCAGCCATGTCGGTGAACCGGGAGTCACCGATGTGCGTGTTGTGCTCCCACACGACGGCCCGCGCGGCCGGGGCGGTGAACGCGAGGAGCCGCTCCAGCGTCTCGGCCATGTGCCGGTCGCGGACGTTCCAGGACGACTCGTTGCTCAGCACCATCGCCCGGTAGTAGGTCTCGGCGTTCTTCGCCACCAGGGCGTTCTGCTCGGCGACGAAGAACGCGTCGCGCCCGTCGTCGTCGGCGCCCGGCACGCGCCCGCGGAGGGTGCGGAGCAGGGTCACCACCTCGTCCCGACAGCCGTCGGGAACGAGAACGGTGTGGCGGGCGTAGTCGTGGGCGTCCTCGCCGAAGGGCTCGAAGCACAGCACCGCCCGCCGCGCCGCCGCCTGCGCCTGCGGGTCGTGGTGCTCGCGCAGGTAGCGCATCACCGCCCGGAGCGAGTCCCACAGGCTGTACACATCCAGCCCGTAGAACCCGATCTTGTTGTCCTCCGGGCGGCCGCGGTTGTACCACTCCATCCAGGCGACGAGCTCCTGCACTTCGCGGTTGGCCCACATCCAGGTCGGCCACCGGCGGAAGGTCTCGAGCGCCTGCGCGGCGGTGGGTGCGGACCCGGGGTAGCCCTTGACGTACCGGTTGACGCGGTAGCAGTCGGGCCAGTCGCCCTCGACCGCGACGAAGTTGAACCCCTTCTCCTCGACCAGCCGGCGGGTGATCGCGGTCCGCCAGGTGTAGAACTCGCGCGTCCCGTGCGACGCTTCGCCGAGCAGTACAACCCGCGCGTCGCCGATCCGGTCCAGGAGCGGGTCGAGATCAGCAGACGTGTGGAGTGGCCGCGACAGGGACCGGAGCTCGGCGAGCAGCGTGTCCTCCGCAGCCGGTTCGGTGAACATGCGGCGGACCATGAGAATCCTCCCCTGCGAGACGCCCCGATCCGCCGGAGCGATCCCCGACGAGACGGGCGCGGCAATCTCGGTGCCGACGTGCCACTCCGGCGTGGTCGGCATGTCCCGGCCCCGGAAGGATCAGACACGATCCCGGAGCTCCGTCGGCCCGGCGATCTTCGCGCAGTGGGCGCAGCAATACACGACGTCGCCGTCCTCGACCCCGTGGCCGATCACGCGACAACCGCAGTGGGCGCAAGCCGGAGCCAGAGCGTGGGCCGCACACTCGAACGAGTCGAACGTGTGGGTCTGCCCGGTCATCGTCACGGTGAACGCCTTGTCGTACTCGTTCCCGCACACCTCACACGCCGCCATGGCCGTCTCCTCCGAGTGTGTGGTCGCACGAACCCCGGCCGGGCTATATCGGGCCGGCCACCCCGAGTGCCAGGGCGGCGGGTTCGTGCACGCTTGCTGGGACGTACGCGGACACGGTCAGAACCGGGCACGGGGCAAGGCGGACGACCTGCTCGGCCACACTACCCATCAGCAGCCGGCCCAGCCCGGTCCGGCCGTGGGTGCCCAGGACGACGAGGTCGGCGGGGGTCTCCCGCGCGACGTGTAGGATCACCGCCACCGGGTCGCCCTCCATCACCCGGCGCTCGGCGAGAAGCCCCTCGCCCGGAACGAGCAAGCCGTCGAGCTGTTCCCGCGCCTCCGCCCGGAGATCCTGGGATTCGGGCAAGAGCCCCTCGCTGCCGAACACGACCGGCGGGCGGGGGACGACGTGCAGGAGGATCAGTCTGGCGTGGTAGTCGCGGGCCAGCGCCGACGCCAATTGGAGTGCGTACCCGGACCGCTCCGAGAAATCGGTCGAGTGCAGGATGGCCCGGACCTGTAACATGACACGCCCTCCAGAATCCCGCCCCCGGGCGACGGTCTACGCCCGCTCCTGATGCGACGTGGGCGCGGCGAAGTCCCAGTCTAGCGCCGTCGCCAAGTCGATCTGGGCCTCACGCCGCTCACGTGTGGCCGCGGTGGCGGACGGTCTGGGCCTTCTTGATGTTCGTCGCCCGCGCCCGCCGTTGGGCCGCGGTCGGCTTCTCGGCCTCCGGGACGTTCTGCCGGTCCTTCGCCTCGAACACGTCGCCCTCGACGTGACGCGGTTCCGACCCGAGTTTGGCCAGCAGGTCGCGGGCGTCGGCCGTGTCCGGGATCAGCTTCCCGCCCTCGACGTGCGCGTCCTGTTTGCTGACAAGCCACGTCTGGGTATCCCACGACCCACTCGGCCGCTTGCCGGCCAACCGCTCGACATGGCCCGGGCTGCCGACGTCCTGGGTGCGGAAGGTAACGAACTCCTCCTTCGGCCGGACGGTGATCCGGTAGAACCCGCCTTCGCCCGTGGTGCCCGGCTTCTGCCGCCCGCGCCCCTGGGGTTGCGCCCGCGCGTGCTCGGTGTGCGACATCGCCTTCCACGCGGCCTGGGCCTTCTTGATGTTCTGTCGCGCGGCTTCCCGCTGCTTCTCGGTTGCCATGACTCGCCTCCGGCTCGCCGACCAATCTGAAAGGGTGCAAACGACGGACCGGCCGGCGTGCGGTCGGGACAAGAAAGACGACGCCGGGCCGCGAATCAAAGACCGTTCGCGGCCCGGCGGGCGAGGCCGGTATCAGTTGAAGCACGCCTTGCCGTCGGCGCTGACGTACACCTCGATCTCCGTGCCGCGCTCGTCCCGCCCCTCGAAGCCGTAGCAGACCGGTCGGGGGTTCCCCGCCTGGTAGATTGCTTCGACCCGGTCCGGGTTGGCGTGGGGCATCCGGGCTTTGAGGGCGTCCATCACGGCGGCCGGCACCTCGCCGAGCGGAACCCCGTACTCCTCGACCTCGACGACCCGGCCGGCTTGGGTGACCTCCGCCTCGATCGCTCGCCCGCGGCCGTTCGCCCCCCGCAACTGGTAGAGCGGGTGGTCGGTCCCGCTCGGCCGCGTGACGCTCGCCCACTTCGCACCGGCGAGCGGTTCGGGGTAGACCCGCGCGGCCCGGTCCAGCCCGTCCCGGACCTGCTGCGGGAGGGTGACCGGATCAACCTGATCCTGCTCCTTGTGATTCGCGGCCGCACACCCCGGGGCGGCCAGCCCGAGCAACACGAGGCCGAACCCGGCAAGCCGGCGGCCCCGCCAGCGGCTCCGCCGCGGAGTCATTCCGGGCGAGAGGTCAGTGCGGTTCATGACACACTCCTTTCCGGCGATCCGACCCGCCACCGCGTTCTCCGTACCCCTTCCCGGCAGGCGAGCCACTCAATCCCCAGCCATCACGGCCTCCCGACTCAGCACGTCCGGATCCCCTGCCGGCGCTCGGTCGTCCCCGAACGCCACGCGCAGCGGGCGAGGCCGGCCGAACAACTCTGACGCAAGGACCGCGCCGTTGAAGGCACCGGCCAACAGCAGTATCCAGCCGACGGCGCGGCGGGTCTCGTTGGAGGAAAAGTAGCCCGCAAGCAGCAGCCCGAGTCCGGCGCCGAGCGCCGTACGGGTGCCGATGGTGAGGGCGACCTCCGGCCCCGTGACTTCGGCCTCACCCCTCATGGTGACTCCCCGAATGGGGCGAACGGTGGCGACTGGAACTCACCACCTCAACCGTCGCAACGGGTGTGCCGGATCACCTGCCCCCCGGCCGCACGTCGCCCGCGCTGCGGGGCGCGCCTGGATGAGTCGTTTGGATTCCCACCTCGGCCTTCCACCCTGTGGGCCGGCGCTTCCCGACCCGGCACAACTCTTGCAACCTTTACCCGAACTTCCCGGCGCCCGAGACGAGTCCGAGGATCAACGGACGGAAGGGGGTACGGCCATGACCAGTGGGACGCTTCTACTCGGCGGGGCGGGGTTGGGGGCCGGCCTGATGTACCTCCTCGACCCGGACTACGGCCGTCGCCGCCGGGCCGTCCTGCGGGACGGGTTGGCGAGCGCCGCGGTCCGGGCCACCCGCCGGGTCAACTTGGCCGCCCGCGACCTGGGCCACCGCGCGAGCGGACTTGTGGCGGAACTCGGGCCGCACTCACGGCCGGATCGACCGGTCCCGTCCCGGACCGCGTTCTGGCCGAACGGGTGCGGGCCGCGCTCGGGCGGGCCGTCTCGCACCCGCACGTTGTTCGGGTGGCCGCGCACGACGGCCGGGTGACGCTGACCGGTCCGATACTGGCGCGCGAGGTGGGTTGCCTGCTCGAGTGTGTTTCCGCGGTCCGGGGCGTGACCGGGGTTGATAACCAGTTGGAGGTCCACGAGCGGGCCGACGTCTCGGCCCTTCAGGGCGGTCGGACCTTCCCGCGGGGTGCGGCGCGGTGGTCCACAGCGGCGCGGTTGGTCGCGTGCGCGGCCGGCGGGGGGCTGATGGCCAACTGCCTCGCCCGGCGGACGCCGGGGGCCGTCCTCCTGGGCGCGGTCGGGTGCGGCCTGTTCCTCCGTGGGTTGACGAACGCCGACCCGGAACGGCTCGCCGGTCGTCTCACGTCTCTGCTGGAAGAGGGCTCGGCCGGCGCCCCGGGGGCGCGCGTCGCGCGGCAGGAACTGGCGGGCGGGGTTGTGTAATTCGAGAGGGCACCACGATGCGAGAGACACACCTGACTCTGCCGGAACTCGCCCTGATCGCCGGGACGAGGGCCGCCCTCGGGGCCGGCCTCGCCCTACTCCTGGGGGACCGCCTATCGCCCGACGGGCGCAGGGCGCTGGGGTGGGGGCTCATACTGATCGGGGCCGCGACCACCATCCCCCTGGCGGCCGAGGTGTTCGGCAAGAGCCACCCATTGCTCCAGGGAGGCCACTGGGAGGAGACCGAGGTCGCCTTCGCCCGGAGCTAGAACATTTTCGGTTTCGGTCTGGCGCGGAGCTCGCGGATCGCGTGCTCTCGGCGGGGTTCCCCGGGGGCGCCGCCGATGAAGATTCTACCCATCGAGTACCGGTAGTGCGTCGCCCACCCAGTGGTTCATTGCAGCTGAAACCTGTCTCCGTTATTCTCCTCCTGACCCCCAGCTCAGGAGGGCTGTGATGCCCCGGGCGAAGAAGGTGGTGGTGCCGCTCACGTCCGACCAGCGGGATGCCCTGGATCGGCTCCTGCGGACAGGCTCGCGGCCGCATGCGGCGGCGGGCGGCCATCCCCTCCATACCGACGCCGACGGCCCGAACGGCTGGTCGGACGAGGAGGTCGCCGACCACCTCGGCACCTCCCGGATGACGGTGATGCGGGTACCCGTCGGCCACGAAGTCGGTCCCGGTGACCGACAACGTAACCGTTCACGGTGTTCCGCTGACTGGGGGAACGCCACCCTCGCCGCTTGGCGACTTAACTTTCAGGTAGGGGAGCAACGGGCACCCGAAGTGTTCGCACACCCTGGTCGTGATCTCTGCCGCAGTCAGTTTCCGGTCCGCCTCCACCACCGCCTTCTTGGCGTGCGTCCAGCACGGCTCGATGTTGTTCAGCCAGGGGCTCGCGACCGGCAACTCGCAGACGTCCACTCGCACCCCGCCCCCCGCGCGGCCCGCCGGTTCTGGTCGTCGAGCCACCCGGCCACCGCCTCCGCAGTGTGCCACGACGGGCCGTCCCAGATCACTACCAGGACCTTCTTCCCCTCCTCCGCCACCCCGGCACACTGCCACTCCAGGAACTGGACCGTGATGTCCCCGACCGGCCGCCCCTCGACGAACCGGACCGACACCTTGCGGGTGTCGTACCGGTAGAACCCGTAGCACGCGATCGCGTCCGGGTCCGGGTCCGGGTCGTTGGCCTCGGACTTGAGCACCTCCACCTTCAGCGGCGGCCCGCCCGTCTACGCTCGCACCTTCGGCTGGGCGACCCGGCTCCACCACACCTCGTCCTCGAACCCGATCGCCCACTCCGGGTGGTCGGCGGACGCCCGGAGCAACTCGTCCCGGCGGGCCTTTTCGCCCGCGTACTCGGGGTCCGGGCTGGTCGTCCAGTCGCGCGCCCGCTTCCAGTTGATGCCCAGCCGGTCCAGGACCCTGCCGATCGTACCTCCCGACAATTTCCGCTCCGTGATCTTCCGCCCGAAGCAGACCTCCGCCATCAGGTTTAAAGTCCACAGGCTCCGCGGCTTGCCGAAGAGCCGCGGCTCTGGTGGAGTAGCTGGCGGAGTTCGTTGTCACGGCCCGCCGGTCAGGCCCGCCGGGGGTGCTCGGGGCCGTTCGATTTCTTTGTCAGGCTGCTCAGTCCCTCCGCCTGGAAGGTCCAGATGGCCTTATACACGGCCTGGGGCGTGCAGCCGATGATGTCCGCGATCGCCGCCGCCGAGTGCCCCCGGGCGCTGGCCAAGAGGATCTGGCACCGGCGAAGCGTGAAGGCGTCCCGCGAATGGAGGCCAGCGTGCAGCGCCTGCGACTCCGTGGCTGAGAGAGGCCGAACGAGCGTGGCTGGCCGCATGGCGTGGGTCCCCCGACCGACTACGATACCATGCGCTCGGGAGGTGAGGTACTTCCTCGGCTGGGTGACGGCCTACAGAGCGGTGACGGGCGACGGGACGAGAGACGGCGGGTTGGCGCCCTCATGGGTCGCCCGGACGCACCCGATCAGGAACTCCAATGCGTCCCTCCGCTGCTGAGGGCAGGAGGCCACCACAGTGAGTACCCGCTCGACGAACCGACTCCCGGTTGTGGAGTCCGTCCCGTAGCTGGTCTTCCGCCAGCAGACGGCGTGGCGGAGCGCCCGCTCGGCCGCGTTGTTCGTCGGCTCAACCCCCTCGACAGCGGCGAAATTGTACAGGGCCGGCTCGACGGCCAGCAGCTCCCGGCACACCCCGGCCGTGGTCGCGCATTCGCACCCGATCCCGCGGTCGAGCAGTTCGCGGACCTCGGTGCGCACCCACCCGAGGTAGGACTGTCGGAACCCACGGCGGGTCGGCGTCCCGTCCCGGACGCGCTTCCACTGGAGGAGTAAGATGTCGGCGCACATCAACAAATCCTCGCCGACAGCTGACCCGTCATTCCGCCGGTCGATCATGGCCTGGAAGTCCCGGCGGAGGTGTGCCCAGCACACCTGCCGGCGGGCGGGCGGGAGGTGCCCGTAGGCCGGGTACCGGTCGGTCGTCAGCACCCCCGGGTCGCCCGGGATCAGGTCGGCGAGCACCGCCCGGGCGCGGGACAGGCGGACCAGGAACACAGTCACGCCCGTGGTCACGGCGACCCATAGCCAGCCTCGCTTCGTCCCCTCCCGCCACCCGGTCTCGTCCACGTTCGCCGGCTTCCCGACGACATGTGCGTGGGCCGCCGCCACGACATGCTCTAACGCGACGCCCGTCTTGTGCTGGAGGTCGCACACGGCGGCAGTGCTGATTGGCACCCCGAACAAGTCCCCGCACAGCCGGGCGACGCCCCGCTTACCGACCCGGTATGCCCCGCAGAGCAGGGCGCACACCGCTTGCACCCGTGGCCCGTATCCGCCCTGCAGCTCGGCCGGTAGCGCCGGGCAGGTGACCCGCCCACACTCCGGGCACGGGAGCCGGTGGCGGCGATACTCGGTGACGTGCGGGCGGACCGGCGGGATCTCGATCACCTGGTGCCGGAGCGGCTCGGGGTCGTCCCCGACGAGTGGGTGGGAGCCGCGGTCGCAGGCGCCGGCCCGCAGCTCGACGACGGTGTCCGGGGGGTAGATTGGGACGGGTACGCTTGGGGTGCCCCGGCTGACCGCCCTTCTGCTTCCCGCTCGGCGTCTTGGGCGGTGCCGGTTTGGCATGTGGCGGGTCGGAGGACGGGGGCTTGGACGGGTTCGCGGAGGTCTGGCCGAGGCGGGCTTCGAGGTCGGCGAGCCGGGCTTCAAGATACCGGATGTACGCCTGCACGGCCGGCGGCAGGGCGTCGAAGACCTCGGGGGGTGGGGATGGGGGCGTCATGCGCCTGAAGGATATGCGGCCGCCCGTGGAGCGGCTACCGCGGTGAACGGTTACGTCGCCATGATCCACCTCATGGTCCGGCGACTCCCCTGCTCTCCTAGTTTTCAGATGCCCTGTCAGCTCCGGGTGCTGACCCACAACCTCATGCTCCTCGCGGCTCATGGGTAGATGGTTTCAACAGAGCATCGAGCGGGGCCGGGGCCGCCACCAAGGTGTCAGTACTGCCCCTCCCACCAGTCGGGTTCGGCCGGTTCGCCCGCAGCCGGGACCGGGGTCATTGACTTGGGAAGTAGCCCGTGGGCGGCCCGCCGGATCGCGGGCAGCTCCTCCATCGGATCCACCGGATCGAGTGCGATCGCCAGCACCCGGGGCAAGTCGTTGGGCCACTCCCGAGCCGGGCGAACGGCAATCAGGACCCCGCTGTCCGGGTCGGAGGGGACATAGCCGTACACCAGGTCGGCGTCGGCGAGGGTTTCAGAGATGTCGGTCATGGCTGGGCGCGCCAGTAACTCAGACATCTACCATTGTACTTGACCCGGCCGGTCCTTCCGTCAGGAAAAATCCCGAAAGGGAAGAGTACCCCGACCGGGGTGAGCCACGGGCTCGCGCCGGCGACGGGGTGGGTTGGCCAACGGTCGTAGTCTGTGATCGACCCCACGGTGCCCGACGACGTGGCGACGGTGCGTCGTCGGGCACCGTGGGTGAGCCGGGCTACACACTCGGCAGCGATTGACCCGACATGGGGCTCGGCCGAGACCAGGCGGCCGACCCGCACACCGCGTGCGGCCCACGACGAGACGGCTCCCGCATGCAGTAAACTGGTTGACTAAGAGTACATATGTTAATGAATTTATAATGATATTTGATTATATATAATTAGTATAACGAAATCATAAGACTTAATGGGCTTATAAATCATTAGTGATAATTTGTTATAAATCATTCTAATGTCATAAAATCTGCTCCGTCGGGATCGCCATGGACGCGAACCGTCCACACCTCCGATATCCGGCCGGGTCGAGCCCGGCACCCGAGGAGATACCTGTGGTCGCTTCCGTCACGACCGTCGAGCCGCCGATCCCTTCGCGCCGAATCTCAAGCAGTCACGACCGGCGCCCCGTCCAGGGCCCGAATCGCGTGCTCCTGGTCGAAGAGGATTCGTTGGTCCGCGGGCATCTCGCCTGCGTGCTTCGGGCCGCCGGCTACGTCGTGGAAGAGGCTGGGACCGGCGCGGAGGCGATCTGGTCGGCTTCCGAGTTCGCGGCCGACCTGGTGGTGTCGGAGATGGCTCTGATAGATGAACCCGTTGGTGCTGTCTCTTCCTCCAACTTCAGGTAGCCCCTGCTGTTGGAGGACGCACTGTGATCCGCATCCAGTTGCCCCCGACCGAGGCCGATCGCCCCGACGCCCTGTTCCGCTCGACCGTCGACCGCAAGCT
>JAFKFQ010000611.1:0-2678 GCA_017308215.1 bacterium
CACGAACGGGGTGAGGAGTTGTTGCCAGTGTCGAACGGGTGCGGTGGCGTCGTTCATGACGCCCCTCCGGGGTTCCTGAAGTGCCTCAGCAACCTTCAGGATGGACCCCGGAGGGCGTCGCCCACACCTGAGAATCCTGGAAACTACTGCTTAACCACACTCGGGGAATTCCCTTGATTTGCTTGAAAAATCGAGGGATTTGCGGGAGTGATCCGGGTGGTGATAGAACCAACGACCAACGGACTAAAAATCCGCAAGACCGTGATTACAATTCCAAATCTGAACAACCACTTGCGCCGCGATTTGTAACCTGCTGTACCACCCGCTGTACCAGGGAACCGATCGTGGGAGGGTCTCCTGGCGACCCCGACCTTGCCGCCGTCGTGTCCGCGTGGCCGAGCCTCCCCGAGCACATCAAGGCGGCCGTCCGGGCGCTGCTCGCCGTCCCCACCCCGAGGTGACCCTCCCGCCCCCAGACCCGAGCCCGTCGCCCGCCACCGGATCGGCCTCCTCGACCGCATTCCCGCGCCCGCACACGGTGCGCTCATGGAGCCGCGCCGACGCCCGACACTCCCGACACTCGCCCCAAATCGGCTGAGAAAACTCTGGTTCCTGCTGCGGCGGAAGACCGAGTGTCGGACGCCTCCTTTCGCCGCCGTCCTCGTTGTTCCGGTGAGAGTGTCGGAACCGCCAAGTAGTGCAACGGGTCTGCCCTGAATGAGCGTAAGGTGGGAACGGGCTGATCTCGTCGGTGACCTGCCACTCTCGCCGTTCCTGTCGAACCGCTGGCTGTTAACCCGCGGGTCGCAGGTTCGTATCCGTCTGGAGAGCTTGCGATCCGGTGCGAACTCGCACCGACCGAGTCGTTAACACCGACACCCCGGGGGTGCTCTCCCCGGGGTGTTCGCGTTTCCCGCCCTTGTTCCGCAAGGGTTTCGTGATCGGGTGACGCGAGAAAACGTCTCAAGCCACGCGGTCGGGTGGTGAAACGAGGTGGTCTGGGGTGGGCGTTCCTGGGCCGGAGGGGCGAAAAGTCTCTCGCTCTCGGGAGAGTCGAGAGCGGCAAGTTAACAGCTTTGACTTGCTGGTTAACAACCCGAGAGGGTCGATGCGGCAGAACGCCTCGGATTGCAGGGGGTTTCGAGCTGTTAACTGGCGGGTTGACCACGGAGGGCGGGATCGGGTCGAACGACTCACCGTGACGGTTCGGCGACGGCCCAACGCTTAGCAGACCATCGCCACCACAAGACATCGAACCGATCCATCCGAGGTGGAATACGGTCACCCGACGTACCCCCGTCGGCCAGCACCGCCCCGCCGAGCACGTCGAGGTCGGTCGCGGCCGGCTCACCGCTGCCGGGGAAGTCCCGCCCGGTGTACAGGCGCCGGCCGCCCGGCCCCGCGTCCGCCTGTGAAGTCGGCCTTCCCGTCGCGGTTGGTGACCGCCATCCGCGCGTCGCCCGGGCTCGCCCGCACCCCGGCCACATTCCCGGCGCTCGACCGGGTGGCATCGGATCGGCATCAGAGAACGTGGCTGCGGGGCGGTGGATTCGGCGACCCGGCTGAGACCGCCGTCGTTCTGCGGTCGGTAGCGCCGTTGCCGGCGTCCCGGTGTAAGCTCTGCCGTGGGCTCGTGGGATTCCCCCGGTCGCCCTGCCCCCGGTGCGCCCGCGATGACGCCGAGCCCGTCCCCGAGCGACGCCCTCCGTTCCGACTGCGAGGACGCGATCCGCCGGTTCGAGGACGCCTGGCGCGGGCCACACCGCCCCGACTTGGCCGGCTTCCTCCCGGCCGGTGCCGCGCCGCCCGAACTGCTCCTCGAACTCGTCCACGTCGACCTGGAGTTCCGGTTCCGCGCCGGCGACGATGCCCGGATCGAGGAGTACGTCACCCGGTTCCCGGCGCTCGCGGCCGACGCCCTCCTCCTCGACCTGATCCGCGCCGAATTCGCCCTCCGGGCGCGGTACCGCCCGCCGGTCACTCCCGACGACTTCCGCCGGCGCTTCCCGGAGCGGGCGGGCGAGATCGACACCCTGGTGGTCGACCCGAAGTGGACCGGCGGGCAGACCCCAGCGCGGCTCGCGGCCCCGCTCGCCGTCACCCCGACCGTCCCGGGGTACGAGATCCTGGGCGAGCTCGGCCGCGGCGGGATGGGCGTCGTGTACAAGGCCACCGACACGGCCCTGCGGCGGACGGTCCATGGCTGGTTCATCTGCTGTACGAGGTCGGGGAGTGGCGGGCCGACGGCGTCCCGCCACTCCCGTACTTCGTGATGAAGTACTACCCCGGGGGGA
This sequence comes from bacterium, assembly GCA_017308215.1. GTDB lineage: Bacteria > Planctomycetota > Planctomycetia > Gemmatales > Gemmataceae > Urbifossiella. Next base: position 2,295 of record JAFKFQ010000611.1, read on the forward strand.
GCCTGGACGCGGCCCCGGCCGGCCCCGGCACCGACCTCGTCGGCCAGGCGCACGCCGTCGAGGTCATCGCCCGGGCGGTCCACCACGCCCACCTGCGGGGCGTCCTCCACCGCGACCTGAAGCCGTCCAACATTCTCCTCGACGAGGCCGGGGGGCCGCACGTCGCCGACTTCGGGCTGGCCGGCCGGTTCGACCCGACCGACCCGGGCTCCCGGACCGCGGCGGTCGTCGGCACGCCGGCGTACATGGCCCCCGAGCAAGCCCGCGCCCCGAAGGAGGTGACGACGGCCGCCGACGTGTACGGGCTCGGGGCGGTGCTGTACCACCGGCTCACCGGCCGGCCGCCGTTCCGCGGCGCGACCCCGCTCTCGACGCTCGCGCAGG
>JAFKFQ010000611.1:2765-4015 GCA_017308215.1 bacterium
GGCCCTGGTGCACCCGGTCGTCCCCCGCGACCTCGAGATCATCTGCCTGAAGTGCCTGGAGAAGAGCCCCGACCGCCGGTACGCGACCGCCGCCGACCTGGCCGACGACCTGGGGCGGTGGCGGGCCGGCCGGCCGGTCCTGGCCCGCCCGCCCCGGGCCTGGGAGCGGGCCGGGTGGTGGGTCCGGCAGCACCCGGTCCTCGCCGCGATGGGCTCGGCCACCGCGGCCGCGCTCCTCCTGGCGGTCGCCGCCCTAGCCGAGAACAGCGCCCAGAGCCGGGCCAAGCAGCAGGAGACGGACGACGCCTACCGGCGGGAGAGCGGCCTGCGGTCCGAGCTCGCCGGCGCCTTGACCCGGGAGCAGCGGACGCTCTACCTGGAGCGGGTCGGGTCGGCGAGCAACTGGTGATCGGCAACGTTGACGGGAGCATACAGGGGTGGACGACGAAGGACGGGTGGAAGTCGGGCGTCGCGCTGAAGCGGCCGCGGGCCGTCACGGGGCTGGCGTACACGGCGGACGCGAAGACGCTGGTCGAGTCGCACGCCGAGGGGGTGGAGTTGACCGACCGGAAGACGGGGAACTACCGCGGCCGGGTCGGGCCGCCGGCCGCCGGTCGGGCTGTCGTGGCCCTCGCCCCGCACCCGCGCCCGGATAGGGTGGCGGTGGTCGGCCCGGACCGCGAGGTGATCGTCTGGGACAGCACCCGGAATCGTCCCGTCCGCACCTACCGCGGGCACACGGCCGGGGTGTCGGCGCTGGCGTTCTCCCCGGACGGTACCCGGCTGGCGTCGGCCGGTGGCGACCTGGGGGTGCGGGTGTGGGACCTCGGGAAGGAGCCCGGGATGAGGACGGTGGCCGAGTTCCCGGCCCCGGTCGGAGCCTTCGCCGCAGCCGCCGACGGATCTCGGTTCGCCGTCGCCCCACGGTTCGGGGCGTCGCCGGCCGAACACCGGATCATCGTCCTCGACGCTGCCGGCAAGCCGGTCCGCGTCGTACCCGGCGCCGGCGACGCGGCCCTGTCGAGGGACGGCCGGCGGGTCGCCGGCGGACGGCCGGGCGGTGGTGTCGCGGTGGGGGACACCACCACCGCGGCCGAAGTCTGGAGCCGCCCGGAGGCGGGCGGCGCGCGGGGCGGGGGGCGGGCTGGGGGTGGGGGGGTGGGACCGCGGGAAGGAGCCCGGGATGAGGACGGTGGCCGAGTTCCCGGCCCCGGTCGGAGCCTTCGCCGCAGCCGCCGAGGGATCTCGGT